>LFLF01000061.1 GCA_001184395.1 Candidatus Paraburkholderia calva
GAGTAAAAACCGGTGGCCATGGTGTCTCGCTATGCCGCTCTTGTCGGCTCTCGTCTCGTCGTTTTTCGTCATACGCAACCACTCGCCGCACATTTGACGTTAAGTTACCACACCGTTCGAAATGGCCGATGCCCCGTCCCGCTTCGGCAGACCGGTCACGGGGCGTCGGTTATACTGCCCCGACGCCCGCGTTCGCCATTGCACGCCGGCCCTGTGTCGAGAATCCTTGCGGATCATCAAACCAACGGCACCTGACCACTCGAATAGTTCGGCTTCGCCCTCCATCGCCCCAACCACGCACACTATGACTTTTCAGTTTGCTCCGTTCGGAAAGACGTTCAAGCCGCTGTGTCCCGTCCTCGTCGCTTCCGTCCTGTGCGCGTTCAGCACCTTCGCCTCGACCGGCGCGCTCGCGCAGTCGCAGCAGCCCCAGACCGCGACGCCGCAAGGGCAAGAGTTCGAAGAAGAAATCATCCCGCAGCGCTACGCGAACAACCTGAATGTCAACGCATTCATCAACGACATGGTCGCGCGCTACGACTTCGACCCGGACGCGCTGCACACGCTGTTCAACAACGTCAGCTATTCGGCCACCGCGGTGAAGCTCGTGCTGCCTTCGCCCACGCCGTCGGCCAAGAACTGGAAGTCCTATCAGGCGCGCTTCATCGAGCCGGTGCGCATCAATGCGGGCGTGAAATTCTGGCGCGCGAATCAAGCCACGCTGCAGCGCGCGAGCGAGCAGTTCGGCGTGCCGCCGGAGATCATCGTCGGAATCATCGGCGTGGAGACGATCTACGGGCGCTACATGGGTAACTTCCGCGCCCTCGACGCCCTCACCACGCTCACCTTCGACTACCCGAACACGCCGAATCGCGCCGCGCGCATGGCGACGTTTCGCAAGAATCTCGAAGACCTACTAGTCTGGACACGCGATTTGCAGATCGATCCGGCGAGCGTGCTCGGCTCCTACACCGGCGCGATCGGCATTCCGCAGTTTTTGCCAAGCAGCATCGTGCAGTACGCGGTGGATTTCGACGGCAACGGGCGCATCGATCTGCGCAACAGTCAGGCGGACGCCATCGGCAGCGTCGCGAATTATCTGAAGCAGAATGGCTGGGAGGCGGGCCGTCCGGTGGTGTGGCGCATCGCGCCGGACGAAGGCAGTCAGGGTATCGCGCAGGCGGCGGCAGATGGTCAGCCGGAGCCGCACTGGTCGCTTGCGCAGTTGACCAAGGCCGACATGCTGCTGGATCAGCCCGGGCTCAACGTTCAGGACGAAGCGCCGACGCCCGTCACGGTCGTCGATCTGCCGACGCCGGGCATGGCGACGCAATACACGCTCGGGCTGAAGAACTTCTACGCGCTCACACGCTATAACCGCAGCTTCTTTTATGCGCTCGCGGTGTATCAGCTGGGCGAAGCGGTGAAGGCGCGCATGATGTCGGGCGGCTGAGCGAAGGCTTCAGCAAAACCCGGCATGCCGGGTTTTTTGCGTGGCCTGCCCGATGGCGAAATCAGGCCGGAAACACGCCAGTCGACAAATAACGGTCGCCGCGATCGCAGACCACGAACACGATGGTCGCATTCTCGACCTGACGCGCGATACACAGCGCCACTTCGCACGCTCCGCCCGACGAGATGCCCGCGAAAATGCCTTCGACCGATGCGAGCCGCCGCGCCATCGCCTCCGACGCCGCCTGACTCACATTCTCGACGCGATCCACGCACGAGCGATCGAAGATCTTCGGCAGATACGCTTCCGGCCACTTGCGGATGCCCGGAATGCGCGAACCCTCTTCCGGCTGCGCGCCGATGATCTCGATCTTCTCGTTCTGTTCCTTCAGATACTGCGACACGCCCATGATCGTGCCGGTCGTGCCCATCGACGACACAAAATGCGTGATGCGCCCCTCCGTTTGCTTCCACAGTTCGGGACCAGTGCCTTCGTAATGCGCGAGCGGATTATCCGGATTGGCGAACTGGTCGAGAATGATGCCCTTGCCGTCCCGCTGCATCTGATCGGCGAGATCGCGGGCGTACTCCACGCCGCCCTTGGTCGGCGTCAGCACGATCTCCGCGCCGTACGCCGCCATGCTCTGCCGACGCTCGATGGAAAGATCTTCCGGCATGAGTAGCACCATCTTGTAACCACGCATGGTGGCCGCCATGGCGAGCGCGATGCCGGTATTGCCGCTGGTCGCCTCG
Organism: Candidatus Paraburkholderia calva; assembly: GCA_001184395.1. Classification (GTDB taxonomy): domain Bacteria; phylum Pseudomonadota; class Gammaproteobacteria; order Burkholderiales; family Burkholderiaceae; genus Caballeronia; species Caballeronia calva. Next base: position 2,206 of record LFLF01000061.1, read on the forward strand.
ATGAGCGTATCGCCCGGCTTGATGCGGCCGCGCTCTTCAGCTTTCCTAATCATCGACGAAGCCGGACGGTCCTTCACCGAGCCCGCCGGGTTGTTGCCTTCGAGCTTGCCCAGCACGACGTTGTTGTGGCTGCGGATGTCTTCGTCGACGACGCGGACGAGTTGCACGAGCGGCGTATTGCCGATCGTGTCTTCGATAGTCATGTAAACCATAAGGGGAACCGTTTCGAGTCCCACGCGGCACGGCCTGCCATGCGCTGTATCGCGTGATTTTGATAATGGTATCCACCGATTGTAGCCCAGCGACCCTTTCGACGCCGTTGCACCCCTGTAGCCCGGATGGAATGCCGGCCGCATTCGCGCCCCGCTCCGGCACGGCCCGAACGCAAGAATGCAAAAAAAAGCCCCGCGGTGAGAGTGGCCGCAGGGTAGCCCAAAACATCCGAAGGCTGAAGGAGCCGAACAGGAGAAGTCACTGAAGCCGGTGTCCGAGTCCGCGCGAAAGCGGACGCGTTCAGACGCCCTACTTCTTCACGACGACCGGTTTGGCCGACGCTGATGCCGACACCTGCGTCGCGTTTCGCCGCCGGGCACCGGCGTCGGTGTCACCGTGGCGGCCGCCGTCTTCGTCGCCGCGCCAATGGTCAGCCCTTCGGCCTGCAGACGCTGCACGGTCTTGCCGCCGAGACCCTTCACGCGCGTGCCGAGATTGGCCGCATCCTTGAAGGGACCGTGCGCCTGCCGTTCGTCGAGAATGGATTCCGCCTTAGCCGTGCCAATGCCCTTGATGCCGCGCAATGCGTAGGCGTTGGCGGTATTGACATTGACCGACGCGAACGCGGAACCGATGGACAGGATCAGCGCGAGCGCGACGAGCGAGGAAAGAACTTGCTTGAACATGACTGGGGTTTCCATGAAAACGGACCGGCAAAGAGTGCCGACCGCGAGACCCAGTGTAGAGAGACTTCTTCTGCGTTTATAGCTGGCCGGATAGCCAATGTACGTAGCGGTCCACGCCCTCCTGAACCGTCAAAAATGGCGCGTCGTAACCAGCGGCGCGCAGCTTCGACTGGTCCGCCTGCGTGAAACACTGGTACTTGCCGCGCAATGCATCGGGAAACGGAATGTACTCGATCAGCCCGCGCTGCACGAGTTCCGCGATCGAGAGCGCCGTTTCGCCGTTCATGCCGCGCAAAGTGTTTACGACCGTCGAGGCGATGTCGTTGAACGGTTGAGCGCGTCCTGTACCGAGATTGAAGATTCCCGATTTAGCCGGATGGTCAAAGAAGTACAGATTGACCTTCAGGACATCTTCGACGGAAATGAAGTCGCGGGTCTGCTCGCCGGCCGCATAGCCATTGTATTCGCCGAACAGCTTGACGCGGCCCTCCGAGCGGAACTGGTTGAAGTTGTGGAACGCCACCGACGCCATGCGTCCCTTGTGCGTCTCACGCTGACCGTAGACGTTGAAGTAGCGGAAGCCCGCGATCTGCGTCTTGGCCTTCGGCATGGTCTGACGCACGATTTGATCGAACAGCAGCTTCGAGTAGCCGTATACGTTAAGCGGCTTTTCGTACTCGCGCTCTTCGACGAAGCGGCTCGATCCACCATACGTGGCCGACGACGACGCATACAGGAACTGCGCGCCCTGCTCGAGGCAGATATCCATCACGTCGCGGCTGTAGCGGAAGTTGTTGTCCATCATGTAGCGGCCGTCGGTTTCCATCGTGTCCGAACAGGCGCCTTCATGAAAGACCGCGCGCACCTTGCCGAAATCGCCACGGCGGAAGCGCTCGACGAATTCAGACTTGTCGAGATAATCGTCGATCTCGCAATCGACCAGATTCTTGAATTTGTCCGCGCGTGTGAGATTGTCCACCGCGATCACACGATGCTCACCGCGATCGTTGAGCGCCTTGACGATATTGCTGCCGATGAACCCGGCCGTGCCGGTGACGATGAGGGTCATGGTGATTTGCCTGAGTTCAGGCGAACAGTTCGTTGTAGTCGACGGTCGCCGTGCCGAGCTTGCCGACAACGATACCCGCCGCGCGGTTTGCATAGACGATCGAGTCGACCAGCGGCACGCCCGCGCCCAGTATGGTCGCGACCGTTGCGATAACGGTATCGCCCGCGCCCGAAACATCATACACTTCGCGTGCTTCGGCCGATGTGTGCAGCACCTGGTTCTCCGTGAAGAGCGTCATGCCTTCCTCGGAACGCGTGAGCAGTAGCGCGGAAAGCTCGAGTTCCGCGCGCAGCTTCGTCACGCGATCGAGCAGATCTTCCTCGGACTTCCAGTTGCCGATCACTTCGCGCAGTTCCGAGCGGTTCGGCGTGATGAGCGTGGCGCTGCGATAACGCTCCCACTCGTCGCCCTTCGGGTCAACCAGCACGGGTTTGCCCGCGCGCTTCGCCTCGCCGATCATCTCGGTGACATGGGTCAGGCCGCCCTTCGCATAATCGGACATCAGCACCACGTCGTGCTGCGGCAACAGCTCCGTGAAGCGGTCCGAACACGCACGCAGCATTTCGTGATTCGGTGCATCCTCGAAATCGACGCGCAGCAGTTGCTGCTGACGCGACAACACCCGCAGCTTGATAGTGGTCGGCAGATCCGGGTCGCGCTCCATGTAACCGTTGACCTTGCTCTCGCCGAGCAGTTCGACGATGCGCTCGCCCGGCTCGTCGTGCCCGACCACGCACAGCAAGCCCGCCTGCGCGCCCAAGGCCGCCGCGTTGCGCGCGACGTTGGCCGCGCCGCCGAGACGGTCTTCGCGCTTTTGCACCCGCACCACAGGCACGGGCGCTTCCGGCGAGATACGGTTGACATTACCGAACCAGTAGCGGTCGAGCATCACATCACCGACGACGAGCACGCGCGCGGCGGAAATCCGCGCGCGCGGCACGACGGGAATGTCGGCGGGATTAGACGACGCGGTGAGCGTGGTGGTCGTGTTCGACATGGGGCCTTCCTATTGCGTAGTAGTCGATGCCCAGTTCGGCCATCGACTCCGGTTCATACAGATTGCGGCCGTCGAAGATCACCGGCGTCTTCAACGCGCTCTTCAAGTACCCGAAATCCGGACTCTTGAACTCCTTCCATTCCGTCACGATGATGAGCGCGTCCGAGCCCTTCAACGCTTCATGCTGCGTGCCGACGAGATGCAGACGCTTCATGTCCTCGGGACTGTTCGCGAGATCGAGCGCGAACACGCGCTCCGCCTCGTGCATCGCGACCGGGTCGTACGCGCGCACGGTCGCGCCGCGCGCCAGCAGCGCCGCCGCAATGCGCCGGCTCGATGCCTCGCGCATGTCGTCGGTCTGCGGCTTGAACGCCAGGCCCCACATCGCGAAGGTGCGTCTGCACAGGTCCTCGCCCATGCGCTTCACGACCTTGTTGACGAGCACTTCCTTCTGGTCGTGATTGACGTCCTCGACCGCTTCGAGAATACGCAGGCGATGCCCATTCTCACGCGCCGTCTGCACGAGCGCCTGCACGTCCTTCGGGAAGCACGAGCCGCCGTAACCACAGCCCGCGTACAAAAAGTTATAGCCGATGCGCGGGTCCGAGCCAATGCCGCGCCGCACCGCTTCGATATCCGCGCCGACTGTTTCGGCCAGATTCGACAAGTCGTTCATGAACGAGATGCGCGTGGCGAGCATCGCGTTGGCCGCGTATTTCGTGAATTCTGCCGAACTCACGTCCATATACAGCGTGCGTTCGTGATTGCGGTTGAACGGCCCGTAGAGACGGCGCATCTTCTCGCGCGCACGATTGCCGTCCTCGTCGTCGATGCCGATCACGATGCGGTCCGGACGCATGAAGTCGTCGACCGCCGCGCCTTCCTTCAGGAACTCCGGATTAGACACGACCGAGAAACGATGCTCTGCCGAATCGCCGAGCCCGCGCGCCTGCAATTCCTCCTGGATCGCACGGCGCACGTGCAGCGCCGTGCCGACAGGCACCGTCGATTTATCGACGATCACCTTGAAACCGTTCGAATACTTGCCGATATTGCGAGCCGCCGCGAGCACGTATTGCAGATCGGCGGAACCGTCTTCATCCGGCGGCGTGCCGACCGCGATGAATTGAATGTCGCCATGCTCGACGCTCACCTTCACGTCGGTCGAAAACTGGATGCGGCCCGCCGCGCGCGTGCGGTTGAGAATCTCCGGCAGACCGGGTTCGTGAATCGGCACGCCGCCGTGGTTGAGAATTTCGATCTTGCGCGGATCGACGTCCACGCAAAACACGTCATTGCCGATCTCGGCAAGACACGCGCCGGTGACGAGACCAACATAACCAGTGCCGACGATGGTGATTTTCATGGGCTGCTCGATAAATCTTCAAAAGCGTGGGCGGATACGGCGCTTAGGTCGAACTCGTGATCGGTTCGACGCGGCGCGGCGCGTAGGTTTCCCAGCCGCTGCAGCCGGGGCATTGCCAATAGAATAGACGCGCGCGGAAACCGCACGCCTGACACGTGTAGCGCAGCAGATTCTTCGTGCGCTGTTTCACCAGATTGCTCATCAAGTCCAGTTCGCCGCGACGCGGTTCTTCCGCGGTGGCTTCCTGCGCTTCGAGCAGGCGCGTCATGCCGGCGAGATTCGGCGCGGCCTGCATCTGCTTGCGCGCGAGTGCGTACGCCGCGGCCAGGCCGCGCAGTTCCTGGACGTGCTTGTAGGCAACATCGAGCAGATCGTTCGACGGATAACACGTCGCGTAATCGATCAGCAAATCGACGCCCTCCTCCTTGCGGCCGAGCGCGCTGTACGCCTTCATCAGCTTTTCGGCGACGAGCGGCAAATACGCTTCGTTCTGCGCTTCGACGCGTTTCCAGCTCACGATCGCGCTGTCGAGATTGCCGGCGACGGCTTTGACATCGCCCGCAAGAATGGTCGCGCGCACGTTGTCCGGATTCGACGCCAGCGCGAGTTTCAATTCACTGCGCGCGCCATCGGGATTCTTGCGTTGCAACGCCTCTTGCGCCAGTTCGCAGTGAAAATGTGCGATTTCCATATGCAGCGATGGCGCGCCCATCTTTTCGATACGCTCGGCCGTCTCGATCGACTTCGGCCAATCCTTTTCGATTTCGTAGATGGTCAGCAGCGCACGTTGCGCGCCGAGCGAGTATTCGCCGGATTCGAGTGCGCGAAACGTCTCTTCGGCGCGATCCAGCAGACCTGCCTTCAGAAAGTCCTGCCCGAGTTCGTAAAGCGCGTGATCGCGTTCGGTGGCGGGCAGATCCGCACGACTCAACAGATTCTGATGCACGCGAATCGCGCGATCCGTCTCGCCGCGACGCCGGAACAGGTTGCCGAGCGCGAAGTGGAGTTCGATGGTTTCGGGGTCGAGCTTGGCGACTTCGATGAATGCATCGATCGCCTTGTCGTGCTGCTCGTTTAGCAGGAAATTAAGGCCGCGGAAATACGAGCGCGGCAGGTTCGCGTTCTCGGAAAGCAGCGTTTTCAGGTCGTAGCGGGACGTCACCCAACCCAGCGCAAAGGCAACAGGGATGACGAGCAACCACCAAAAATCTAGATCCATGCGATTGAAGTCGAAAATTCGGTTTAATGTCTGCTTATTCGCAGCAATCTTGGCGTGGCTGACGTGACGTCGCGATCGCGAAACTCAGATGAGCGGCGGCATCGACGGCTCTTCCTTCACGGGCGTCGCTTCGCGCGCGGCGCGCAGTTCGCGCTTCAGACGTCCGTTCTCCATGCGTAAGCGCAACATTGCCGGGACAGCGAAAACGAGACCCGCCAGCAACCCCACGATGAAGAATGCCAGGCCGATCAGGATCAGCGGCGCGTTCCAGGCGTAGCCTGCGAGGAAGTTCAGCGTCGCCGGCTGAGTATTGGCAAGCGCCAGCACGAGCAGGAACACGAAAACCAGAACGCGGATCAGCCAGACGATAAATTTCATGAAGGGTCTCTCGCTTGCGGTTGTGACTTTCAGTCGACCTGCCGGCGCGGCCCGCGCGATTGAATACCAGGTCAAAGTGAGCGGTATTGTAATTGATGCGTTTGGATGGGCACACGGGCTCGCGCCGCGCTTCGATTGCGGCGCCTTTCCATGTTCGAGACGTGATGCGATACGCGAAATTCGCGGCGTCCGCGGCAAGAATAAACGAGTTAGCAAACGCCGCACCCGTCGCGTAAGATCGGGCGCATCCCGCAACAATAACAAACCGAGCGTCCATAAAAAAGCACCCTGAGGGTGCTTTTCCGGTCGATTACCTCATGGCCGACGCCACGAACTGAAGATGTCCTCAGCCGAGATGCGCCGATCAGAGATCGTCCGCATCGTCGTCATTCAACTGCTTCAGCAGCTCGCCCGCGCGGCCATCGACGCGCTCGCGCAACTCCTTGCCCGGCTTGAAGTGCGGCACGAATTTCTCCGGCACCAGCACCTTTTCACCCGACTTGGGATTGCGCCCGACGCGTGACGGACGACGATTGAGCCCGAAGCTGCCGAAGCCGCGAATCTCGATGCGATGACCGTTGGCTAAAGCCTCCGACATCGAATCAAGCATCATCTTCACCGCGAAATCCGCATCCTTGATGACAAATTGCGGAAATCGCGTCGCCAACTGGGCGACCAATTCACTTTTGGTCATTCTGCAGCAGTGCCTTTAAGGCTTAGCTGTTCTGGCCGTCGAGCTTGGCCTTGAGCAGCGCGCCGAGGTTGGTCGTACCGGTCGCAGCGGCATTCGAATCGCCCTGCCGGTTGCGCATGGCTTCCTGCTGTTCAGCCGAATCCTTCGCCTTGATCGACAGGTTGATGCCACGCGACTTGCGATCGATGTTGATGATCATCGCGTTGACCTTGTCGCCTTCCTTCAACACGTTGCGCGCATCTTCCACGCGGTCTTGTACGATTTCCGAAGCACGCAGGTAGCCTTCGACTTCGCCGGACAGCGTCACGACCGCACCCTTCGGATCGACCGACTTCACGACGCCGTCGACTATCGCACCCTTGTCGTTGATTGCGACGAAGTTGCTGAACGGATCGCCTTCGAGCTGCTTGATACTGAGCGAGATGCGTTCCTTCTCGACGTCGATGTTCAGAACTACGGCTTCGACTTCGTCGCCCTTTTTGTACTTGCGAACGGCTTCTTCGCCGGTTTCCGACCACGACAGATCCGACAGATGAACCAGACCGTCGATGCCGCCAGACAGACCGATGAACACGCCGAAGTCGGTGATCGACTTGATGGCGCCGGACAGCTTGTCGCCCTTCTTGTAGTTGCGGCTGAAGTCGTCCCACGGATTCGGCTTGCACTGCTTCATGCCGAGGGAGATACGACGGCGGTCTTCGTCGATTTCGAGAACCATGACTTCGACTTCGTCGCCCAGCTGAACGACCTTCGACGGCGCGACGTTCTTGTTGGTCCAGTCCATTTCCGACACGTGAACGAGGCCTTCGATGCCCGACTCCACTTCGACGAATGCGCCGTAGTCGGTGATGTTGGTAACCTTACCGAACAGGCGCGTGCCCGACGGATAACGACGCGAGATGCCTTCCCACGGATCGTCGCCCAGTTGCTTAATACCGAGCGAGACGCGGTTCTTCTCCTGGTCGAACTTGAGGATCTTGGCGGTGACTTCCTGGCCAACCGACAGCACTTCCGACGGGTGACGCACACGACGCCATGCGATGTCGGTGATGTGCAGCAGGCCGTCGATGCCACCCAGGTCCACGAACGCACCGTAGTCGGTGATGTTCTTGACCACGCCTTCGACGATCGCGCCTTCCCTCAGCGTTTCGAGCAGCTTTGCGCGCTCTTCGCCTTGCGTCGCTTCGATCACTGCGCGGCGCGACAGCACTACGTTGTTACGCTTACGGTCGAGCTTGATGACGCGGAATTCGAGGGTCTTGCCTTCGTACGGCGTCGTGTCCTTAACCGGACGCGTATCGACGAGCGAACCCGGCAGGAACGCGCGGATGCTGTTGACCATGACGGTCATGCCGCCCTTGACCTTGCCCGTGATCGTGCCGGTCACGAGTTCGTTGTTGTCCAGCGCTTTTTCCAGCGACAGCCACGAAGCCAGACGCTTCGCCTTGTCGCGCGACAGAATGGTGTCACCATAGCCGTTTTCCAGCGCGTCGATCGCGACGGAAACGAAGTCACCCGCCTGCACTTCCACTTCACCCGCGTCGTTCAGGAATTCTTCGAGCGGAATATAGGCTTCGGACTTGAGACCAGCGTTGATGATCACGAAGTTGTGGTCGACGCGCACGACTTCGGCGGAGATCACTTCGCCGGCACGCATGTCTTGCTTGGTCAGCGACTCTTCGAACAGAGCCGCAAAGGATTCGGTATTCGGGGTGGAGGTTTGCAAGTCGGACATAAAAATCGATATTTGCACAGTCTTGCGTCTTGCGGCGCGTGGTTCGGAATGAACCTCGGATTACCCGGATGTGGCCCGATATATGCGCGAAACCGCACGAGGTTTTAATAGAATAGTTTAACACGCCCCGCCTCCCGGCGGAGCACCTTACTTCACAACGACTGCTCTTTACTGCTCTTTAGACGCGAACTTCGCTGAACCAGAAGATGATCTGCTCGACCGCTTGATCGACCGACAGACCGGAGGTGTCCAGCGTCTTCGCGTCCGCCGCGGGCTTAAGCGACGCGGCGGCCCGGCTCGTGTCCCGGGCGTCGCGCTCGCGCAAATCTCGCAGTAAATTGTCCATATTAGCAGAAAAACCTTTTTGCATCAATTGCTTATGCCGTCTGGCCGCGCGTACCTCGACACTGGCGGTCAGAAACACCTTTAGCGTGGCGTCGGGGAAGATCACGGTGCCCATGTCGCGGCCGTCCGCGACCAGTCCGGGGCGCTTGCGGAAGGCCCGCTGGCGGACGATAAGCGCATGGCGCACGTCCGGATGCACGGCGATCGCCGAGGCGCGATTACCCACTTCCTCGGCGCGGATTTCCGTGGATACGTCGAGCCCGTCGAGTTGCGTGCATCCTTCGCGGAAGGTGATGTGGAGTGAATCGATCAGCGTGGCGAGCGCCTGTGCGTCGTCCTTGTCCACGTTGTAGCGGAAGCTCGCCAGAGCCGCGAGCCGGTACAGCGCGCCGCTGTCGAGCAGGTGAAAGCCCAGCGTCGCCGCGACGGGCGCCGCAACCGTGCCCTTGCCCGATGCCGTCGGACCATCGATGGTGATAACAGGTGTGGGGTCGAATGGACGGGTCGGTTTCATTAATTCTGGCCCTTCTGGCTTTTCTGGCCCGTTATTGCTGCCATTGAAAACAAATGCCTCGCGTTTCACGGTACATCGTCCGAATTACGCCTTGACGAGCGTTGCGAAACGGTCGAAGTAGTCCGGAAAAGTCTTGTTCACGCACTTCGGATCCTTGATCCGCACCGGCACGCCGCCGAGACTCACCAGCGAGAAGCACATCGCCATGCGGTGATCGTCATAGGTGTCGATGACGACATTCGGCGTGAGCGTGGTGGGCGGCGTCACAACGAGGTGATCCGCACCTTCCACGACCGTCGCGCCGAGCTTGCGCAATTCGGTCGCCATCGCGGCGATGCGGTCGGCTTCCTTCACCCGCCAGCTCGCGATGTTGCGCAGCGTGGTCGTGCCGCTCGCGAACAGCGCGGCCACGGCGATGGTCATCGCTGCATCGGGAATCAGGTTGAAGTCCATGTCGATGGGCAGCAGCTTGCCGTCGTCCGACTCGACGCCGCGGACTTCGATCCAGTCGTCGCCCATCGTGACGTTCGCGCCCATGCGATTGAGTGCGTCCGCGAAACCGATATCGCCCTGGATACTCGCGCGCCCGACGCCTTCCACCCTTACCGGACCGGGACCGATCGCGCCCACCGCGAGGAAATACGAAGCCGACGACGCATCGCCTTCGACCATGATCGCGTCCGGCGAGCGGTAGCTCGCGTCAGCCGCGACGGTGAAGCGCGCCCAGCCCTCGCGCTCGACCGAGACGCCGAAACACTCCATCAACCGAACCGTGATCTCGATATACGGCTTCGAGATCAGTTCGCCCTGAACCTCGACCGTCACTGGGCCGTTGCGGCCTTCGATCACCGGCAGGCTCATCAGCAGCGCAGTGAGAAACTGGCTCGACACGTCGCCGCGCACGCGAATGGGCTTGTCGATGACGATCTTCGCCGGACGAATCCTGAGCGGCGGAAAGCCGTCGTTGAGTTCGTAGTCGATCGCGGCGCCGATCTGACGCAGGCCATCGACGAGATCGCCGATCGGCCGCTCGTGCATGCGCGGCACGCCGTGCACGCAATACTCGCCGTTGTTCATCGCGAGCGCCGCCGTCAGCGGACGCACCGCCGTACCCGCGTTGCCGAGGAAAAGCTCTGCCGATTTCGACGGAAACACGCCACCCGTGCCGCCGACGATCACGCGTTCGCCGTCCTGCCGCACCGCGACGCCGAGCGTTTTCAGCGCGGCGATCATCACGCGCGTGTCGTCGGAATCGAGCAGATTGGTGATCGACGTTTCGCCGTTCGACAGCGCCGCGAGCAGCAGCACGCGGTTCGAAATGCTCTTGGAGCCGAGCAGCCGCACCGTGCCAGACGCGCGCGCGTAGGGTCCGAGATCGAGATGTTCCATTGTGTTTCCTTATTTCGCGACGGATTCGCCCGGGGATTTCAGCGCGCCGCCTTCCTGCCATTCGGTTCGCGCGACACGCGAGCGTGCGAACGCCGCTTCGAGTGCCGCGCCGTCCGATGCTTCGATCGCGGCGCGGAAACGCGCGAGCACGTCGGTGTACGCATCGAGTTCCGCCAGCAGCGCCGTGCGGTTGGCGAGACACACGTCGCGCCACATTTCCGGGCTTGATGCCGCGATCCGCGTGAAATCGCGGAAACCGCCCGCCGCGAACGAAAATTTGAGCTGGACGTCGGGCGCATCGAGAATCTGATCGACCAGCGCGAACGACAGCAAATGCGGCAAATGGCTCACCGATGCGAACACGCGGTCGTGTTGCGCTTCGCTCATGCGATGCACGCACGCGCCGGTCGCGCGCCACATCGCAGCAATACGTTTCACGTCGGCAGGCGCGTTTTCGGCGAGCGGACACAGCACGACATTGCGATCGACGTACAACGCGGGCAACGCCGCATCGACCCCGCTCGACTCGCGCCCGGCGATCGGATGCCCCGGCACGAACTGCGCGACGCGCGCGCCCAACGCCTCGCGCGCCGCCGCGACGACGTCGCCTTTTGTGCTGCCGGCGTCCGTGACGACGGTGTTCGCCGCGAGATACGGCGCGATACGCACAAGCAGCAGCCCCGTCTGCGCGACGGGCGCCGCGAGCAGCACGAGATCGGCGCCTTCGAGCGCGCGGGCGAGTGCCGCGTCGTCGTCGAGCGCGACGACTTCGTCGATCACGCCGAGATCGAGCGCACGTGCGACCGACGCGGCCGAACATCCGACGCCGACCACACGGCCGGTTGCGCCCGCCCGCTCGCGCAACGAGCGCGCGAGCGACCCGCCGATCAGGCCGACGCCAAAAATAACCAGTTTATTGAAAGAGAACGCAGCCACGGGACATCGATAAAAACGCGTCGTCCGACGCGGGAGAAATCAGGCCGGCGCACACGCGCGCGACGGCCCACGTCACATTAGCGCGAGCGCGGATACGAGCCGAGAATCTTCAAGAACGCGGCCTTGTGTTCGAGGTCTTCCAGCGCGGCGGCAACCGACGCGTCGTCGCGATGCCCTTCGATATCGATATAGAAGTAATACTCCCACGCATCGGAGCGCGCGGGACGTGACTCGAAGCGCGTCATCGATACGCTGTGCTGCGCAAGCGGTTCCAGCAGCTTGAACACCGCGCCGGCCTCGTTCGTGACGGTGACGATGATCGAGGTCTGATCGTGACCGCTGCGGCCGGTCGGCTGCTTGCCGACGATCACGAAGCGCGTGCGGTTTTGTGGATCGTCCTGGATCAGCGAGTACACGATGCCGAGGCCGTAATGCGTGGCGGCGCGGTCGCCCGCGATGGCAGCGACGGCCGGATCGGATACCGCGATGCGCGCAGCTTCCGCGTTACTCGACACCACCTGGCGTTCCAGATGCGGCGCGTTCGCGGTGAGCCAGCGCTGACACTGCGCGAGCGCCTGCGGATGCGCGCACACGCGCGTCACGCCGTCGAGCTTGCCGGACGCGGTCAGCAGATTGTGATGAATCGACAGCGCAAGTTCGCCGCCGATCAAAAGCGACGTGCTCAGCAACAAGTCCTGCGTGCGCGACACCGCGCCTTCGGTCGAATTCTCGACGGGCACGACACCGTACTGCGCCGTGCCGGCCTCGACCGAACGAAACACTTCGTCGATCGACGGACACGACAGCCCTTCGATCGAATGACCGAAGTATTCGAACATCGCCTGTTCGCTATACGTGCCAACCGGCCCGAGAAACGCCGCGCTGAGCGTCTGCTCGAGCGCGCGGCTCGCGACCATGATCTCGCGCCAGATCGACGCGATGTGATCCGCCGCCAGCGGCCCCGCGCTCATCTCCTGCAAACGCGCGATGACCTGCATCTCACGCTCCGGGCGAAACACCGACGCGTTGTAACGCTTTTTCACTTCGCCGACTTCGAGCGCGACGGATGCGCGCTGATTCAGCAGCGAGATGAGTTGCGTGTCGAGCACGTCGATGCGCTCACGCAGCAGTTTGAGTCTTGAGTTGAGTTCGTCGTCCATGCGGTGCTTTTGAATATGCAGTGGGAGGAACGATGACGCTTACGCGCCCGTCCGCTCAAATTCCTTCATGTATTGGACGAGAGCCTTGATCCCCTCGACCGGCACCGCGTTGTAGATCGATGCCCGCATGCCACCGACGGACTTGTGGCCCTTCAGTTGCAACAGGCCGCGCGCCTTGGCGCCGGCTAGAAAATCGGCATTGCGCGATTCGTCCGCGAGGAAGAACGGCACATTCATGCGCGAACGGTTTTGCCGCTCGACTTTATTGAGGTAGAAATCGCTGGAATCGATGGCGTCGTACAGCAACTTTGCCTTTTCGACGTTGCGCGCCTCGATGCCCGGCAGGCCGCCCTGCTTCTTCAACCACTTGAAGACCAGACCCGCGATGTAGATGGCGTAGGTCGGCGGCGTATTGAACATCGAATTGTTCTCGGCGACGGTCTTCCATTTGAACGCGGACGGGCAAATGGGCAGCGCGCGATCCAACAGGTCTTCCCGCACGATCACGACCGTCACCCCCGCCATGCCGATGTTCTTCTGCGCGCCGCCGAAAAGCACACCGTACTTGGCGATGTCCATCGGGCGCGACAAGATGTGCGAGGACGCATCCGCGACGAGCGGAATGTCGCCAAGATCGGGAATCTCGAACACCTCGACGCCGTCGATGGTCTCATTGCTGCACAGATGCATGTAAGTCGGATCGTCCGACAGCTTCCATTCGCTGAACGCCGGCACGCGCGTGAAACCCTCCTCGGTCTTGCCCGTTGCCGCGAGATGCGACATGCCGTATTTCTGCGCTTCCTTGAACGACTTCGTCGACCACGAACCCGTGACCACAAAGTCGGCAGTCTGCTTCTTGCCGAGCAGGTTCATCGGCACGATGGCGTTTTCGCCGATGCCGCCGCCCTGCAAAAACAGAATCCGGTACGATGCCGGCACGTTCAGCAATTCGCGCAGATCGGCGAGGGCCTTTTCATGGATCGACATGAATTCCGCGCCACGGTGACTCATTTCCATCACGCTCATGCCGCTGCCGCGCCAGTCGAGCATTTCATCGGCGGCTTGCCTCAGCACTTCTTCTGGCAAGGCGGCCGGACCGGCGGAGAAATTGAACACGCGCATGTGGAATCCCGAGTGACAGGCGCGGATTCAACGAAATACCCCGTTTTCGCGCCCGAAAAGAAAATGGCTGCTTGCGTTCGCACGCAAACGACCATTATCGCACTGTCCTGAAAACCCGCCAATGCGCGGGGCGGCAAGCCCCGCCGGCGATTTTCGCGGACTTTAAGCAGCCATGCTTACTTGCCCGGCTTGATGCCCACGACCAGCGAGTCGGCCTGGGTACGCGTCGCCTTGATGGCTTGCGGCATGTACTTCTGCATCAGACCATTCACGACGTCGCGGCCGACCTGATCCTGAACCTGGATGAACTTGCGGCCAGTCGGGCTCTTGTAGAACGTGGTCAGATCCTTGATCTCGTCCGTCGAGTAGTACTTCGCGTAGGCGTCGTACTGAGCTTGCATAGCGTCCTTGCGGAAAGCATCCGTGGCGAAGACCTGTCCGGCAGAATCGACCAACTTCGGCACCGCGTCCTTCTGCAACGCCGGGACGGCAGCTTGCTTTTGCTTGTCGTTCAGCGACTTGTTCTCGGAGAGCGCGTCGGACAGGATGGCCGGCACGAGTTGCTTCGATTGCATCTGTGCGCTGTTGCCGATCGCGCCGACCAGCTTCTGCGCGTTGATCGCTTCGAGCAGGTCCTTGATCGCGGCTTGCTTGGCCGGATCAACCGGTGCTGCTGCCGAAGCCGTAGCAGCTGAGGTGGCCGGCGCCTGATTCTGGATCTGAAGCGACTGGGCCATCGCGAAGGTCGGCACGAAAGCGGCCAGCAACATCCACTGCTTAAAACGTCCTTGCATCATTACTCCCTGTAAAAAATATCCAGTTCAGCACTGGCAACGAGCTATTGCCTGTCAGCAGAGGCCCGCTTCACACACGGAGACGAGCGACGCCGCCCAACGACAAGTGTCATGCAGCTTAGCCATACGAGCTTTCAAAAGCGACGACGAGGCTTGTTCGATACAAAAAAATATCAGGCGCCTTCCCCGTTTCCGTCGGTCGGGTCACCTTCGCTGTCGTCCGCGTCGTCCGGCTTTGCCGCGGAACCGTTCAGACCGACATCACCTTCGAGTTCGGCTTCCGCCTCGGCGATATGTTGCAGTCCGGACAACTTGGTTCCCTCGTCAAGGCTGATGAGTGTAACACCTTGAGTTGCACGCCCCATTTCGCGGATCTCGGAGACGCGCGTGCGGATCAGCACGCCCGACGTCGTGATGAGCATGATTTCGCTTTCTGGCTCCACCAGCGTCGCGGCGACGACGCGGCCGTTCCGCTCGGTCGTTTGGATCGCGATCATGCCCTTCGTGCCGCGGCCGTGACGCGTGTATTCGCTAATCGGCGTGCGTTTGCCGTAGCCGTTTTCGGTGGCCGTAAGCACCGACTGGTTCTCGCCACCTGCGACCAGCATGGCGATGACCTGCTGCCCATCTTCGAGCTGCATGCCGCGCACACCGCGCGCTTCGCGGCCCATCGCGCGGACGTCGTTCTCGTCGAAGCGCACCGCCTTGCCCGAGTCCGAGAACAGCATGACGTCGTGCGCGCCGTCGGTGATGGCCGCGCCGATAAGGAAATCGCCCTCGTCCAGACCGACCGCGATGATGCCCTTCTTGAGCGGACGGCTGAACGCTTCGAGCGAGGTCTTCTTGACCGTGCCGAGCGAGGTCGCCATGAACACGTACTTGTCCGCCGAGAATTCCTTGACCGGCATGACGAAGTTGATCTTCTCCCCTTCCTGCAGCGGGAACATATTGACGATCGGACGGCCGCGCGAATTGCGCGAGCCTTGCGGCACTTCGAACACGCGAACCCAGTACACGCGGCCGCGATTCGAGAAGCACAGCATGTGATCGTGCGTATTCGCGATGAACAGCGTGTCGATCCAGTCGTCTTCCTTCATCTGCGTGGCCTGCTTGCCACGGCCGCCGCGCTTCTGCGCGCGGTACTCGGACAGCGGCTGCGACTTCATGTAACCGGAATGCGACATGGTCACGACCATTTCCTGCGGCGTGATCAGGTCTTCGGTGTTGAGCTCCGTCGCGTTCATCTCGATGCGCGAACGGCGGTCGTCGCCGAAATCGGTGCGAATCTGGCCGAGTTCCTCGACGATCATCTGACGAATACGCTCCGGACGCGCCAGGATGTCCAGTAAGTCGGCGATTTGCGCCATCACGTCGCGATACTCGCTGGTGATCTTGTCCTGCTCGAGACCGGTCAGGCGTTGCAGACGCATCTGCAGGATTTCCTGCGCCTGGACATCCGACAATCTATACAGGCCGTCTTCCTGCAGACCGTACGCCGAGTTCAGCCCTTCCGGCCGGTACGCCGCGCGTCCGCCCGATGCTTCGGTTTCCGTGCGCGTGAGCATTTCGCGCACGAGCGACGAATCCCACGGGCGGTTCATTAGTTCCTGCTTGGCGATCGGCGGCGTAGGCGCAGCCTTGATGATCGCAATGAACTCGTCGATGTTCGCCAGCGCGACGGCGAGACCTTCGAGCACGTGACCGCGATCGCGCGCCTTGCGCAGTTCGTATACAGTGCGCCGCGTCAGCACTTCCCGTCGATGCGACAGGAAGCACTCGATCATTTCCTTCAGATTCAGCAGCTTGGGCTGGCCGTCGACGAGCGCGACCAGATTCATGCCGAAGGTGTCCTGAAGCTGCGTCTGCTTATACAGATTGTTCAGGATGACTTCCGGCACTTCGCCGCGCTTCAGTTCGATGACGACGCACATGCCCGACTTGTCGGACTCGTCGCGAATGTCGGAAATGCCTTCCAGCTTCTTTTCGTTGACGATTTCGGCGATGCGCTCGAGCAGCGTGCGCTTGTTCACCTGATACGGAATCTCGTCGACGATGATCGCCATGCGCTGACCGCGGTCGATCTCTTCGAAGTGCGTGGCCGCGCGCATCACGACGCGACCGCGACCCGTGCGATAGCCGTCGTGCACGCCCGCGACGCCGTAGATGATGCCGGCAGTCGGGAAATCCGGCGCCGGCACGATTTCGATGAGTTCGTCGACCGTGGCGTGCGGATTGTTCAGCAGATGCAGACAGGCGTCGACGATCTCGCGCAGATTGTGCGGCGGAATGTTGGTCGCCATGCCGACCGCGATACCGGCCGAACCGTTGATCAGCAGATTAGGGATACGTGCCGGGAGAACTTCGGGCTCGTTTTCGCTGCCGTCATAATTAGGGCCGAATTCGACGGTTTCCTTGTCGATGTCGGCCAGCAATTCGTGGCCGATCTTCGCCATGCGGATTTCGGTGTAGCGCATGGCCGCTGCGTTGTCGCCGTCGACCGAACCGAAATTGCCCTGACCGTCCACCAGCATGTAGCGCAGCGAAAACGGCTGCACCATGCGAACGATCGTCTCGTAGACCGAGACGTCGCCATGCGGATGGTACTTACCAATCACATCACCGACGATACGGGCCGACTTCTTATACGGGCGATTCCAGTCATTGTTCAGCTCGTGCATCGAGTAGAGCGCCCGACGGTGCGCCGGCTTCAGGCCATCGCGGACGTCGGGGAGCGCACGCCCCACGATCACGCTCATCGCGTAATCGAGATACGAACGGCGCATTTCCTCCTCGAGGGAGATTGGCAGGGTCTCTTTGGCAAATTGATCCATTATCCGTGTCTTGAACTGTGCAGCAACGACGCGGCAACGCATTCGAGATTACCTTACGAGCCCGCCCGCCAGCCGCGTGACATGCGCCGGCCAGGGCGCGTAGCCGACGTACGCCGCGCGCTGCCCATTTGCAGCACATTATTTGCAGCGCATTTCTTCGTCTTCGTATTTCTTTCTTCTCTTCTTTCATTTCTTCGCATTTTTCTTTCTTACGCTGCGAACGCTTTCTTACGCTGCGAACGCATCGCGCATCAGGAGATTCTACCATGCGCGGCATTCGCGCCCGGACGCATGGCGTATGCGTATTGTGTGTGCCGCGCGCGGACCATTCCTGCGCGTCGCGCGGCATATTCCGACTCGTACCAATTGCTTACAAAAATCAGGGAACGTTTCCCTCAATTCGTCACCTTGGCGGGCTATCATGCCGCCTCATCGTTCCGCGGACGCGAGTATCCGCGATAATAAAAATTCGCAGGAGTCGGCTTTCAGGCACCCAATGTGCCCACAACTTGCGCCTTCTTCGCCATAGCCGCGCTCCTGGCCCCATCTTGTTGCTCATGCACCACATAAGGTTGCGGGCTTTACGGGCGCGGGGATATTTTTATCGTTGCAAGGGAACGATGTGGCAAAATGCGAACGCATAAACTTAGACACTGCTCGAATTCTATACAGCACGTTGCACCCGTGGGGAATGTTATACATTTGAGCAATGTATGACTTGTCTTCGTCTACAGGCTCGCAGTAAACCTGCGGTAATCTCAATTTCGAGAGGAGAAATATGAAGAATAAACTTTCAAAGCTCGCGTTCATTGCAGCTACCGCAGTTATGGCTGCATCGGCCTCGGCGCAATCGGTGCCGGCCTCGCGACAAGCTGTCAACGACAACTGGGTGAACGGCACGGGCGAGTATGTGTGGATGAACGGTACGAACGAACTCTGCTGGCGCGATGCGTTCTGGACACCCGCCACGGCGAACGTAAAGTGCGATGGCGCGCTGGTCGCGCAAGCACCGACACCGCCGGCTCCGATTGCCCCGCCGTCCCCGGTCATCCAGTCGCAGAAGGTTACCTACCAGGCTGACGCTCTGTTCGACTTCGACAAGGCAGTGCTGAAGCCGGCTGGTAAGGAAAAGCTGGACGATCTCGCATCGAAGATCGGTGCGCTGAACCTCGAAGTCGTGGTTGCAACGGGTTACACGGACCGTATCGGTTCGGACAAGTACAACGATCGTCTGTCGCTGCGCCGTGCGCAAGCTGTGAAGGCTTACCTGGTCAGCAAGGGCATCGAAGCCAACTGTGTCTACACGGAAGGCAAGGGCAAGCGCAACCCGGTCACGACGGGCTGCAACCAGAAGAACCGCAAGCAACTCATCGCTTGCCTCGCACCGGATCGTCGCGTGGAAGTCGAAGTTGTCGGCACGACGCGTCAGCCGCAGCAGTAATCGTAATCGCGAGCTGGATTGCCGCAGATCGCCCCCGCTTCGGCGGGGGTTTTTATGGGTGAAACAGTCGCGCACTTGAGCAATCCACTGCGGATACGCCCGCGCCGCGCCGATTCCGCTTTTTTGCCCACCATTCCCGCCACCTATATACTCGTCGTTAACCGATTCACGACTTATCGAAGGCAATTGCTGACATGACCAACGTCGATCCCCACGAACTGCAGAAATTCAGCGAGCTCGCGCATCGCTGGTGGGACCCGAACGCCGAATTCAAGCCGCTTCACGAACTGAACCCGGTGCGGCTGGACTGGATCGATACGCACGCTCATCTGACGGGCAAGCAGGTGGTGGACATCGGCTGCGGCGGCGGCATCCTCTCGGAATCGATGGCGGTACGCGGCGCAAAGGTCAAAGGCATCGATCTTTCGTCGAGCGCACTCGGCGTAGCCGACCTGCATAGTCTCGAAAGCGGCGTCGAGGTCGCGTATGAAGAGATTGCCGCAGAAGCACTCGCGGCGCGGGAACCCGGCTCGTACGACGTCGTCACATGCATGGAAATGCTCGAACACGTGCCGAATCCGGCGGGCACCGTGGAAGCGTGCGCGACGCTGGTGAAGCCGAGCAGCTGGGTGTTTTTCTCTACGCTCAACCGCAACACGAAAGCGTATCTGTTCGCGGTGATCGGCGCGGAATATATCGCGCGTATGCTGCCGCGCGGCACGCACGATTATTCGCGCTTCATCAAGCCGTCGGAACTCGCCACGTTCGCGCGTTCGGCATCGCTGCTGCCGGTGGATATCCAGGGAATTACGTATCGCCCACTTTCGAAACACTTCGGCTTGTCCAGCGACACGAGCATCAACTACATGATGGCTTGCCGACGGGAAGCCTGACACCATGATCCAAGACGACAACACCGGCACCATCCAGACCAAGCCGCTGCCGGACGACCCGACTCCCCTACCCCAGCGCGTCGCCGACGAAGACCGGCTCGGGCTCTGCCAGGCCGTGCTGTTCGACCTCGACGGTACGATCGCCGACACCGCGCCTGACCTGGTCGCCGCCGTGAACAAGATGCGGCACGATCGCGGGCTCGAAATGCGGCCGCTGGAAATGCTGCGGCCGTTCGCTTCGGCGGACGCGCGCGGCTTGCTGGGCGGCGCGTTCGAGATCGGACCGGATCATCACGACTTTGCGGCGATGCGCGACGAGTTTCTCGCCAACTACGAGGCGGACCTCTGCATCGAGACAACGCTGTTTCCGGGCATCCCCGAACTGCTCGATCAGCTCGATGCGCGCGGCGTCCGATGGGGCATCGTCACGAACAAGGTGACGCGGCTGTCGGAGCCACTGGTCGCGCTGCTCAGGCTCGACACACGCGCGGGCTGCCTCGTCTGCGGTGACACTACGCCGCACGCGAAGCCGCATCCCGTGCCGCTGCTGCACGCCGCGGAACTGCTCGATACCGTGCCTGAGCGCATCATCTATATCGGCGACGATCTGCGCGACGTGCAGGCTGGTTTCGCCGCCGGCATGGTCACCGTGGCGGCCGCCTATGGCTATTGCGGCGACGATATTCCGCCGCAACGCTGGCACGCCGATCACGTGATCGACACGCCCGAGGAGTTGCAGCAATTGCTGCGCGACATCGGATGACGCAAGATTAAGGCGCGTGCGTGGCATGCGGGCTTGAGAATTCCGCAACTCGCCTCATGTGTCATTTCCGTGAGATAATCTATTTTCTGCTGCTTCGGGGGCGACCTGGTTTCGACAGGGGTTGTGAAGCGGTCAGGGCATACCGAGGACCCGTCACCTCGTTAATCAATGGGAAAACGTAACTGCAAACGACGATACGTTCGCACTGGCAGCCTAAGGGCTAGCCATCCTCTCACTATTCGCTGACGGTTAGGGTAGCAATACCACGAGAGGTCATATACGTCAGATAAGCTTTGGTTGCGTCACGACGCCCGAGTCGAAAATTTAGTGAATCGCCGTAACGCAGCGTGTTCGTCCGCGTCGTTACGGTTAAATCAAATGACAGAACTAAGTATGTAGAACTGGTCGTAGAGCGCTTCTGGACGCGGGTTCGATTCCCGCCGCCTCCACCAACTTTTGAAAGCCCGCGATCGCACCGCTTTCGCAGGTTTTTGTTTTCCGGAACGCTCGCACGCTGATCCCGCCAAGACAAATAAAAAAGGTTCCTCGAGCTTTTCCGGGGAACGCGGCGCGGATTTTCAAGAAGAAGTATTCGTCGTCGCGGTACCCGTAAGCGCGTCGTTTGATGACTTTGATGGTGTTGTTGATGCCTTCGACGG
>LFLF01000062.1 GCA_001184395.1 Candidatus Paraburkholderia calva
AGCGGGTGATTGGCCGGAACCAAGTTATCCAGCGTGGTCATCATGAACATCAATTCGGTGTAGCCGTCCGCTCTGCGCATCGTTTCAGTCTCAGTGTCGTTCGATTCCTTGATTCAACGTTTGCCCCTCCCAGTTTGCCTCTTCCAATCAGATGATCCGCGTAAGATGACCCGCGTAGAGGGTATTTCAATAGCCTGCTAGAGCCAAAGGACGGTAGCGGTTGAATTGCCATGAAGTGAGCAGTTGTCGAAGCGCTAACCGGGGTAGGGCCGAATGACGAATAAATCGATGCCGTGTTCGAGGTCGTTTCGGTGATTGACTGTCGGTTGCCTATACGGACCAACACCGGTCGCGCAGCGGGGCTGGTGGAAGCCGAAAGGGACCACTAGCAAGGTAGGCGAGAGGTCACTGATCGTATGGGAACCCGTAACGGGCTCAACACATGAGGGCACTCGCTACTGCTGGTCCACGGGAGTCGTCGTCAACGATCCGAAAAATAAAGGTATAGGTCCGGCACACAGAACGATCCATCGTCTCCATCGCGAAAAGAACGCAGGGAACCTCACATGAAGAACGCTTTCTTTGTTCGCTTCGTCTCGAAATTCGGCGTGACGGTCTCGGCCGTCACCTTCGCGATGTCCGCCCACGCCGCCGATCCCATCAAGATCTCATTGGCCAATTGGGCCGACACGGAAGCCGTCACCTATACCGCGAAGTACGTGCTGGAGACGCAGTTGAACCAACCCGTCACGCTCGTCGTGGCCGATCTCGGCATCCAGTTTCAAGGCGTAGCACGCGGCGATGTGGACGATGCTCGGCGCGTGGCTTCCCGTGACGCACGCGGCTTATTACGCCCGCTTCAAGGATCAGATGGACGATATGGGCGTCATCTACACGGGCGCGAAGATCGGCTGGACCGTGCCGGACTGCGTGCCCGAAAGCGAAGTCTCATCCATCGCAGACCTCAACAAACTCGACGTGAAGACCAAGCTGAACGGCACAATTCAGTGCATCGAACCCGGCGCGGGCGAGATGGTCGCATCGGAAAAGGCGATGAAGGAATACGACCTCGCCGGATATAACCTCATTCGCGCCAGCGAGGCCGGCATGCTGACAGCGGTCTCGCGCGCTGCTTATCAGTCGAAGAGCTGGATCGTCGCGACCGTATGGAGTCCGCACTGGTTGTGGCAGAAGTACAAGATGCGATATTTGAAGGACCCCAAGGGCGTGCTTGGCGGCGACGAGCAGATTCGCGGCTTCGCATCGAAGCAGTTCGCGCAGGAGTACCCGTGCGCCAATACGTTCATCAAGCACTACAAGCTGACGCAGGCCGACGTGGAGCAAATCGAACTCGACGGCAATGCGAACAACGACTTGAATGCCGCGGCGAAGAAGTTCGTCTATTCGCATCTGGAGAAGGTGCAGGCCTGGCTTCAGCAGTAGCGGAGTCCGATTCGCGCGAGTGACGGTCGTTCGCCACCTGGCTAAGTCCGAGAGCCGCGTGACGAGATGACTGCGCTTAAACAAAGAAACCGTATGATCCGAACGATCATGCGGTTTTTTCTTTTCGCGCGCACCCTCATTCCTAAGTTGTTTTAAAGCTCAAAAATTCTTGTGCATCAGCTATTTAAGGCTTAATCTTAAAGTGACATATCAGGAACGGCGCACGATGCCATCACTCGTTTATGCCTTGCCTCCGCGCGGATGAATCCCGTCCATCATCGCACGGTCCGCTTTGCGCGCCGAGGTGGCGAAATGGTTCGATGCCGAAACGCCCGCGCATGTCGTGCGTTTCGGGCGGATCTATCCGAGGAGCTGCCACTACGTATGCGTGAGCGCGTCGCGGCAAGGCCGCTCTTATGCGCTTCCATCACGGGCGAACGACTGGCGCACGTATCCGCCACGCGGTATCGGGCCGAGCATCGCGTACTGGTCCGTTGGGCCGAAAGCGCCCAACCTCAAAACCGTCCCCGCTTGACGCCCGGCTGCGCTCAGGCCTTCGCTGCCAGCAGCACTTCGCCGCTCATCGTGCCTTCAATGGCGCGCTTATAGACCATCGCCACATCCGCCGCCGAAATGCCCTGCGCGGGATCCTTGCCCATCGACGTCAGCGTCTCCGCTACCCAGCCCGGACTGACCACGTTCACGCGCATCTTCCCTTGCCACTCCAGCGCCGCGACGCGCGCGAATCCTTCGATGCCCGCATTTACGATGCTCACCGCCGCGCTGCCGATCA
Source organism: Candidatus Paraburkholderia calva (assembly GCA_001184395.1). Taxonomy (GTDB): domain Bacteria; phylum Pseudomonadota; class Gammaproteobacteria; order Burkholderiales; family Burkholderiaceae; genus Caballeronia; species Caballeronia calva. The sequence goes on from LFLF01000062.1 coordinate 2,237, forward strand.
TCGGCTGCTGCGCGAGCGTGCCGCTCGTCAGCGTAACCGAGCCACCTGTATCGACATGGCCAGCCGCGCATCGCACGAGGTTCACCTGTCCCATCAGCTTGTTGGCGAGGCTGAACGCGTAGGCGTCGTCGGTGAGCGCATCGATCGGCGTGAACTTCGCGGTGCCGCCAACGCAGACGACCGCGCCCACCGTGTCCACGCGATCGAACATCGCGACGATGCTGGCCTTGTCCGACAGATCGACGGCGACATCTGCGCCTGTGCGGCTCGCCGAGATGACCTCGTGCGCCGGTTGCAGCAGCCGCGTGATTTCCGAACCCAAAACACCCTTCGCACCTACGAGTAGTACGCGCATATGCCCTCCTTCGTGTCAGAACGTTGGCCCACCTGCACGCGACGATGGTAACGCCAAGCGCCGACGTGTTCATCGTCCGGATCGCAAGGACAAGAAAATGCTGCGACCCGAGTCGTGGCATTTCATACGATCACCTGCCTCACTTGCCGAGAAGGTCGATCACCTGAAGGATATCCTTGCGCAGCCAGTCTACGTCCACCGCGCCCGGGCTTTCGTTCACAGGCGGCGCGGGCACTTCTCCCTCGTCGCTAGTCGGGCGGCCTTGCGAATCGAGACGATTGCGCGCGCCGTTGATGGTGAAGCCCTGCTCGTACAACAAGTCCCGAATACGCCGGATCAGCAAGACTTCGTGATGCTGATAGTAGCGGCGGTTGCCGCGCCGCTTGACCGGCCTCAGCTGCGTGAACTCCTGCTCCCAATAGCGCAGCACGTGCGGTTTGACACCGCACAACTCGCTGACTTCGCCAATCGTGAAATAATGTTTGGCCGGGATCGGAGGCAAGACGACTTTTTCCATCGTCGATCAACCATCGTGGTTATTGATGTCGATTGAAGCGCGGCGGTCTTACAGCGGACGCGCCCGCATGTCCGGGTGCGGCGGGCGGCGTACATGCCGCGAGAGGCCGGGTCAGCGAGTGAGGCCCGACTCCGCTCCCGTTTCGACCAGCGCCTTCAGCTTCTGGCTTACATGAAACGTGACGACGCGACGCGCCGCGATAGGAATGGCTTCGCCGGTCTTCGGATTACGACCCGGACGCTGCGGCTTGTCGCGCAACTGGAAGCTGCCGAAGCCGGACAGCTTGACGCTGTCGCCGCTCTCGAGCGCATCGCGAATGACTTCGAAGAAGGCTTCGACCATGTCCTTGGCTTCGCGCTTGTTCAAACCGACATGGTCGAACAGCATTTCAGCCAGTTCAGCTTTGGTGAGCGTCGGCGTGTCGGCCAACGCGCCGCCGTTCGAAGTCGTGGTATTTTGGGTCATGGCGCTACGCTGCGCCGGAAGAATGGCTTCGAAATCACTCGAGTTCATTTGGTTCATATCGGTAAAACGGCGCGTATTACGAATGCGACTAGCGGTTGGGTCTGAGGGCAACTTGCAGGTTATCCCCGCAACCGCGCGCCGTGTACTCGAGCCAGGCGATCCACCAGCGTTTTGATCGCCGTGTCGACCGTTTCGTCCTGAAGCGTGCCGCCAGTATCTTGCAACGTTACCCGGAAGGCAAGACTTTTCTCATGCGCGCCCAAACCACTGGAAGTGTTTGATTTTGGACGAAATTCATCGAATAACGCAACCCTCGTGACGTGCTTGCAGGCGGGTTCGGAACGCGCGTTTTCGAGCTCGTCGAGGAGCGCCTGAACTGGCACGTTTTGATCCACGACAATGGCGATATCGCGCCGCACGGGCGGGAATTTCGACACGTCCGAAGGCGTCGCGAGCGCGCGATCCATGAGCGCATTGGCGGCAATTTCGAACAGCACCGGTGCATGCGGCAAGTCATATTTCTGCAACCAGCGCGGATGCAGTTCGCCGATCCAGCCGACCGCGCGCCCCGCCACTTCGATACGCGCCGAACGTCCCGGATGCAGCGCCGGATGCTCTGCCTTCACGAATCGCGGCACGACCGGCGCGAACAAGGCTTCGACATCCCCCTTCATGTCGAAGAAATCGACGTTGCGCGCCGCCACGCCCCACTGTTCCTCGAGCGCCGGACCGTAGGCGAGCGCGCCGATCATCTTGGGCTGATCGAAGCCTTCGACCGCGAGTTCGCCCGCCTTGATGGCCGCATCGCGCAGAAACACGCGGCCCGCCTCGAACACACGGATGCGGTCCGCGCGGCGATTCAGGTTGTAGCGCAGCACCTCGATCAGGCTGCCGAAGGTAGTCGTGCGCATGACCGAAAGCTGGCTTGCGATCGGGTTGAGCAGTTTGACCGGATGTTCGTTGCCGGCGAAGTCCTTCTCCCATTCGGCATCGACGAAACTGAAGTTGACCGTCTCCGAGTAATCCCGCCCGGCAACCGCGTGGCGCAGGGCGTGGATCGAACGTTTGGTCTCGTTCGTGATGCGCATTTCGCTGCGCACCACGGGCGGACGTGCCGGAATCTTCTCGAAACCGTAGATGCGCGCCACTTCCTCGATCAGGTCTTCCTCGATTTCGATATCGAAGCGATACGGCGGCGGCGTGACCTTGAAGGAGTCGCCGTCGCGCTCGAACGCGAGGTTCAGACGCGTGAAAATCTCTGCGATTTCGTCCGCGCCGATCTCGACGCCGATGATGCGCTGCGCCCGCGCCACACGCATCGAGACCGGACTGCGGTCCGGCACGTTGACGATCTGATCGTCCACCGGACCCGCCTCGCCGCCGCAGATCTCTAGAATCAGGCGCGAGATGCGCTCGATATGCTCAACCGTCGTCGAGTAATCGACACCGCGCTCGAAGCGATGCGCCGCATCGGTCGAAAAGTTGTACTTGCGCGCGCGGCCGCGGATCGAGTCCGGCCACCAGAATGCGGCTTCGAGATAGATGTTGGTCGTGTCGAGCGAGACGGCCGTGCTGTCGCCGCCCATGATGCCTGCGAGGCTTTCCACATGACGGTCGTCCGCGATCACGCCGGTTTCGTCGAGTTCGACCGTATTGCCGTTCAGCAGCTTGAGTGACTCGCCCTTTTTGCCCCAGCGCACTTCGATCGCGCCGTGGATCTTGTCGAGATCAAATACGTGCGTCGGCCGGCCGAGTTCCAGCATCACGTAGTTGGAGATGTCGGCGAGCGCCGAAATGCTGCGCTTGCCCGCGCGTTCGAGGCGTTCGGCCATCCATTGCGGCGTCTTCGCGTGCGCGTTCACGCCGCGGATCACACGGCCTGAGAAACGGCCGCACAAGTCGGGCGCAAGAATCTTGACCGGCAGCTTTTCGTCGAGTTTCGTTTCGACGGGCGCCATGTCGATAGGCTTCAACCGTGCGCCGGTGATCGCGGTGGTCTCGCGCGCGACACCGAACACCGACAGACAGTCGGCCTTGTTTGGCGTGAGCTTGATCTCGAACACCGTGTCGTCGAGATTGAGCGCCTCGCGGATGTCCTGACCGACTTGCGCATCGGCGGAGAGGATCAGCAGGCCGCTGTGATCTTCCGACAGCTTCAGTTCGCGCGCCGAGCACAGCATACCGTGGCTATCGATGCCACGCAGCTTGGTCGGCTTGATCGCGAACGGTTCGCCGCCCGCTTCGGCCGGCGGCAGTTCGGCGCCGATCAGCGCGACCGGCACCTTGATGCCCGGCACCACGTTCGGTGCGCCGCACACGATGTTCAACTGCGTGCCCGTGCCGGCGTCGACCTGACAGACGTTGAGCTTGTCGGCGTTCGGATGCTCCGTCACCTCGAGCACTTGCCCGACGACGATCTTGCTGGTGGGCGGCGCGACCGGACGCAGGTCTTCGACTTCGAGACCGGCCATCGTCAATGCGTGCGCGAGTTCGTTCGTGTTGAGCTTGGGATCAACGAAACTGCGCAGCCAGGATTCGGGGAATTGCATGTGTGTCTACGTTCGAAATGTTTGGAGTCTCTCGTCCGGTGCGTGTTGAGCCGCACCGGACACCGCAGGCAGTGCGCCCTTCAGGCGAACTGGCGCAGAAAGCGCAAATCGCCTTCGAAGAACAGACGCAGGTCCTGCACGCCGTAGCGCAGCATCGTCAGACGCTCGAAGCCGCTGCCGAACGCAAAGCCGATATAGCGCTCCGGATCGAGGCCCATGTTGCGGATGACGGTCGGATGTACCTGACCCGAGCCGGAGATTTCCAGCCATTTGCCCGCGTTCTTGCCGTGTTCGAACATCATGTCGATTTCGGCTGACGGCTCCGTGAACGGGAAGTACGACGGACGGAAGCGCACGAGAAGGTCGTCGCGCTCGAAAAACTTCTTGAGGAAATCTGTGTAGACGCCTTTCAGATCGGCAAAGCTGATGTTCTCTTCGATCCACAAGCCTTCGACCTGATTGAACATCGGCGAATGCGTGGCGTCACTGTCCACGCGATACGTGCGGCCCGGCACGATCACCTTGATCGGCGGCTGGTTCATGCGCGCATAGCGGACCTGCATCGGGCTGGTGTGCGTGCGCAGCAGGAGCGGATGGCCATCGGCGTCCTTGCCGTCGACGTAGAAGGTATCCTGCATCGAACGCGCAGGATGATTTTCAGGACTGTTGAGCGCGCTGAAGTTGTACCAGTCGGTCTCGATCTCGGGACCGTCGGCCACATCGAAGCCGATCGTGCCGAAAATCTGCTCGACGCGCTCCCACGTTTGCATGACCGGATGCAGCGTGCCCTTGCCCGCGCCGCGTCCCGGTAACGTGACATCGATGGCTTCGGACGCAAGACGCTGGTTCAGCTGTTCATCGGCGAGCGCCTGACGACGCGCGTTCAGCGCCGCCTCGACCTGCTGCTTCGCCTGATTGATGCGCGCGCCTTCGGTCTTCTTCGTTTCCGGATCGAGTTTGCCCAGGCCCTTCAGCAACTCGGTCAGCGCACCGGATTTGCCGAGAAAACGGGCTTTCTCGTTTTCGAGCGTGTTGGCATCGGTGGCGTTTTCAAAGGTGCTTTTCGCGTCCGCGACAATCTTGTCCAGATCCATTGATCCCATCTTTTAACATCGAAGTTCAAACTGAGGTTCGGTTTTGCTCATCCACGCTTCATGCATCTTTCGATGCCGCATGCGATGCGCAAAACCGTCCGACCAACAAAAACGGGGCTCGGTGAGAGCCCCGTTTTCTGGCATCGCGCCACCGTCAACAGCTTGGCGACGCTCAGGCGAACGAACCACACAGTACTAATTTCGCAATTAGGCTGCAACGGCGGCTTTCACTTGCTTCACGAGCGCAGCAAAAGCAGCCTTGTCGAACACAGCCATGTCAGCCAAAACCTTACGGTCAAGTTCGATCGAAGCCTTCTTCAGGCCGTTGATGAACACGCTGTAGGTGATGTCGTGCTGATGCACCGCCGCGTTGATACGCGTGATCCACAGTGCGCGGAACACACGCTTCTTGTTGCGGCGATCGCGGTAGGCGTACTGGCCTGCGCGCATGACCGCCTGCTTGGCGATGCGATAGACGTTATTATGACGGCCGCGGTAACCCTTGGCCAGACGAATGATCTTCTTGTGACGGGCCCGTGCGGTAACCCCACGTTTTACTCGAGGCATGTTGCGCTCCTATGAGTTTGAGTTGAGGTTAGGCGAACGGCAGCATTGCGCGGACGGAGTTCAGATCGGAATCGTGAACGGCCGTGGCGCCACGCAGATGGCGTTTGTTCTTGGTGGTTTTTTTGGTAAGAATGTGGCGCTTGAACGCTTGACCGCGCTTGACGGTACCCCCCGGACGCACCACGAAGCGCTTCGCAGCGCTCTTCTTGGTCTTCATCTTCGGCATGAAACGACTCCAGTTTATTAGATGGTCATGGGTGTGCGGTTGATCCTTCAGTACGTGCAAAGACCGCTTCCCGCCCTTCGAAACCCACGCTCCACTTGTTTGCGTGCGGCTCGGTGAAGAGCAGCCGCTTTTCATGAGCCACGCCACCGAAATGACGCCCCTCTGAAACTGCCGACGATGCCGCGGCGACCGCCTTTCGACGGCGCGCGATCCATCGTCTCGATGCTTGAATTACTTACCCTTCTTCTTGGGCGCGAGCACCATGATCATCTGGCGCCCTTCCATCTTCGGCATTTGCTCCACCTGACCGAATTCGTCCAGATCCGTCTTCAGACGCTCGAGTATGCGCATGCCGATTTCCTGGTGCGCCATTTCGCGACCGCGGAAACGCAACGTGATTTTCGTCTTGTCGCCGTCTTCGAGGAAGCGCGTGAGGTTGCGCAGTTTGACGTTGTAGTCACCGTCATCCGTGCCGGGGCGGAATTTGACTTCCTTCACCTGCATGATCTTCTGCTTGAGTTTCGCCTCGTGCTGCTTCTTAGCTTCCGAGTACTTGAACTTGCCGTAATCCATCAAACGGCAAACAGGCGGCGAAGCCTGCGGCGCGATTTCGACGAGATCCACATCGAGCTGTTCCGACTGACGGAAAGCCTCGGCCAGTTTCACGATTCCGAGCGGCTCATTGTCCACTCCGACCAAGCGCACTTCGGGTGCGGTAATTTCACCGTTGATGCGATGTGACGACTTATCAGTAGCGATGTTACGTTTCCTCTAAAAATGGAAAACAAGCCGCGCTGCGAGTGACTTACTTGAATGCCCGCACTTCCTGCTGCAGACGTTCTAGGAATGCGTCGACCGACATGACACCCAGATCGACACCACCACGAGCACGCACGGCTATGGTATTTGCATCACGCTCCTTGTCGCCTACAATCAGCAAATAAGGGACCTTTTGCAGCGTGTGCTCGCGTATTTTATAGCTAATCTTCTCATTGCGCAAATCGGACTCGACTCTAAACCCTTGTTTTTGCAACGATTGGGCAAGACTCGCAGCATAATCCGCCTGACTTTCGGCAATATTCAGCACGACAGCCTGAATTGGGGCCAGCCACGGTGGCATTGCACCGGCATGGTGCTCGATAAGAATGCCGAGGAAGCGTTCCATTGATCCGACGATCGCGCGGTGAAGCATGACCGGACGGCGACGGCTGTTGTCTTCGGCCACGTATTCCGCGCCGAGACGCTCCGGCAGGACCATGTCGAGCTGCAGCGTGCCGCACTGCCACGAACGGCCGAGCGCGTCCTTGATGTGGTATTCGATCTTCGGGCCGTAGAACGCGCCTTCGCCCGCCAGTTCTTCCCACTGCAAGCCGCAAGCGGTCAGCGCCTCACGCAGGCCTTGTTCCGCGCGATCCCAGGTTTCATCGGTGCCCGCGCGCTGTTCCGGACGCAGTGACAGCTTGATGTCGATGTAATCGAACCCGAAATCCTTGTACACGCTCATCGTGAGCGTATTGAATGCGATCGATTCCGCGATGAACTGATCTTCCGTGCAGAAAATATGCGCATCGTCCTGGACGAAGCCGCGCACGCGCATGAGACCGTGCAGCGCGCCCGACGGCTCGTTGCGATGGCATGAGCCGAACTCCGCGTAGCGCAGCGGCAGATCGCGATACGAACGCAGACCGTGGTTGAACACCTGCACGTGGCCGGGGCAGTTCATCGGCTTTATGGCGTAGTCGCGCTTTTCCGATTCCGTCGTGAACATGTTTTCACGATAGTTCTGCCAGTGGCCCGACGCTTCCCATAGCGAGCGATCCAAGACCATCGGGGTCTTGATCTCGAGATAGCCGGCCTCGTTCACACGGCGGCGCATGTACTGCTCGACCTGCTGCCACAGCGACCAGCCCTTCGGGTGCCAGAACACCATGCCCGGCGCCTCGTCCTGCAGATGGAACAGGTCGAGTTGCTTGCCGAGCTTGCGGTGATCGCGCTTCTCGGCCTCCTCCAGCATATGGAGGTACTGGTCCTGATCTTCCTTCCTGGTCCACGCGGTGCCGTAGATGCGCTGAAGTTGCTCATTCTTCGAATCGCCGCGCCAGTACGCGCCCGCGATCTTCATCAGCTTGAAGACCTTCAGCTTGCCGGTTGACAGCACGTGCGGGCCCCGGCACAGGTCGATGAAATTCCCGTGCCCATACAGCCGGATCTCGTCGCTTTCCGGAATCGACTGGATGATCTCCGCCTTGTACGCCTCGCCGATGCTCTTGAAGTAATCGACCGCCTCGTCGCGCGAGACGACACGACGCGACACAGGCTCGTCTTTCTTCGCGAGTTCCTGCATGCGCTTTTCGATCTTCTCGAGATCTTCGGGCGTGAAGGGACGGCTATACGAGAAGTCGTAGTAAAAACCGTTGTCGATGACCGGTCCGATGGTCACCTGCGCCTCGGGAAACAGGTCTTTGACCGCGTACGCGAGCAAGTGCGCGGTCGAGTGGCGTACGACATCGACGCCTTCCGGGTCTTTGTCGGTCACGATGGCGAGCGACGCATCCTGGTCGATGAGAAACGACGTATCGACGAGTTCGCCGTTGAGCTTGCCGGCGAGCGCCGCCTTGGCGAGGCCCGCGCCGATCGATGCCGCGACTTCCGCGACGGTCACCGGGTGGTCGTATTGGCGGACCGACCCATCAGGCAAACGTACCGAAACCATTTTGTTCTCCAAAACGCCCGCGCACGCCGGGCGAGTTCGACTGAATCAATGCCCTGGGAATCCTTTCCGATCGAACGCGTCAATTGAAAAACCAAGGGATAAAAAATGCGGCCCCGCTATCGAGGGGCCGCATTCACTTTTTACATACCGCGAAACATTTTGGCAGAAGGCGAATAAGGCCTCGACTAGCGTCGTTCCGAAACTGTTTCGGTCAACGTTCGCGGTGCCATTCGATTTTCGCCTTTGCGCACGAGCGCTTCTTGCGGTTTGAAACTCCGGCAGAAGCGGGAATTTCGATTTTCGTTGGTAGGCTCGATTGGACTCGAACCAACGACCCCCACCATGTCAAGGTGGCGCTCTAACCAGCTGAGCTACGAGCCCGAAAAAATCGAAATTATATGGAGTGTTTCGAATTCTGGCAAGGCTTCGTCTGCGGAAAATTCGAAAACATTCGCCGATTCTGCCGGCGAACGGCAGAAAAATGAAAACACAGGCCGTGTTTTATCCATCCGTCAGGCCCGTCGCACCGCCTGCACGCCCCCCTGGACTTCGCCCAGCAGCGTGCAGGCGCGCTGAATCTGCGCGGAACTCGACACTTCCACCGTGAACCGCATATACGCGATGTTGCGGCGGCTCTGCGTCTTCACGCCGATCACGTTGATTTTCTCGCGCGCGAAAACTTCGGTGATATCGCGCAGCAAGCCCTGCCGATCCGCCGATTCCACCTGCAAATCCACCGGATACACCGACGACCCGCGTCCGTCCATCACATCGGCGGACCAGGTGGTGTGCAGCACGCGCTCCGGTGAACGCTGCGCCATGCGCTTGAAACTTGCGCAATCACAACGATGAATCGACATGCCCTTGCCGCGCGTCACAAATCCTACGATCGGATCGGGCGGTGCCGGGCGGCAGCAACGCGCAAGTTGCGTGAGCAGCGCATCGACGCCGATAACCAGCACGACCGTGGACGCCCCATGCGCGACGCTCTGCCCGCTGCTGCGCTTTTCGAACTGCTCCGGGACTTCCGGCTCGGGCTCGGGCGGCGGTGCATCGTTCAGCGCTTGCTCGATGTTGCGCAGACTGAACTGTTCCTTCGCGACGGACGCGTACAAGTCCTCCAGAGCCTTGAACCCGAGCTTGGTCGCAAGCTGCTCGAAGCTAACCGACGTCTTGCCTTCCCGCTGCAAGGTCTTGCCTTCCCGCTGCAAGGTCTTTTCGACGATGCTCCGCACCGCCGCGATGCTTTCCGCGGCATCGGCCGTATTGAAGTACGCGCGCACCTTCTGCCGCGCGCGCGGACTTTGCAGATAGCCGAGGTTCGGATTGAGCCAGTCGCGCGACGGCCCGCCCTCCTTCACCGCGATGATCTCGACCGTCTGCCCGTTCTGCAGCGGCGTGTTGAGCGGCACCATTGCGCCGTCGACGCGCGCGCCACGGCAGCGATGCCCCAATTCGCTGTGCAGGTAGGTAATAGGCAAAATCGACAGCCGTCGAGCCTTGCGGCAACGCGATCACGCGTGCCTGCGGCGTCATCACGTAGATGTGGTCGTCTTCAAGCGTGACGTTGCGCAGATGCTGCCAGCCGCGCTTTTCGCCGTCGTCACCCTCGTCTTCGACGTCGTCCTTCCAGGCGAGCAACTGGCGCAGCCACGCGATCTTCTCGTCGTACTTGTCGCTTGCGATGACGGCGCCCGCGTAGCCGCGCACGCCGGCTTCCTTGTAGCTCCAGTGCGCGGCTACGCCGTATTCGGCGAATTGATGCATCTCGTGCGTGCGGATCTGCACCTCGAACGCGCAGCCGTCGTCGCCGACCACCACCGTATGGAGCGACTTGTAGCCATTCGGCTTGGGCCGCAAGATGTAGTCGTCGAATTCGCGCGGCACCGGCTGCCACAGGTTGTGCACGATGCCCAGCACCGCAGCAATCCTTGATGTCGCCGACGATCACGCGAAACGCGCGCACGTCGTTCACTTCGGAGAAGTCGAGATGTTTGCCGCGCATCTTCTTCACGATGCTGTAGATGTGCTTCGGCCGGCCGCTGACTTCGGCCTTGATATGCGCGGTCTCGAGTTACTTCTCCAGCCGCGCGATGGTGCCGGTCACATACGATTCGCGCTCCACGCGCTTCTCGTCGAGCAGCTTGGCGATGCTCTTGTACGTGACCGGATCCTCGAAGCGGAACGACAGGTCTTCGAGTTCCCACTTCAGTTCAGTTGCCAGATACCGAGCCGGTTGGCGAGCGGCGCGTAGATCTCGAACGGCTCGCGCGACACTTCGGGCGCCGGATCAGTCTTGGTAGCGGCGTGATAGCGCAGCGTTTGCAGGCGCGAGGCCAGACGGATCAGCACCACGCGGATATCCTGCGGGAACGCAGCACCATCTTGCGCAGCGCCTCGACCTGCGCACGGCGCGCAGCCTGCGCATCGCGCGTGTTGTCGGAGACGTCGGCGAGCATGGCGCACGAACTGACCGAGCCGAAACGCAACAGCTTGCGCACGTCGCCGACCAGCTTCTGCACTTCCGGTCCGAAGCGCTCGGCGATCACTTTGTCGGGATCGTCGAGATGCGGCGCGAGCACAAACAACGCCCCCGCGGCGACCCCGTGTGCATCGACGTTCAGCGTCTGCATGATGCGCGCGGTGCCGACCGCGTGATCTGCGAGCAATTCGCCGGCCGAGACGCGCGTGTCCTTCGCGTGCTCGCGCACGAACGCGAGCACGTCTTCGTCTTCGATGGACGGCTCGGGATGCGTCTCGTTGAGAACGTCGTCGAACTCGGTCATGCCTGCAATGCCACTACATTCGAAAGTCTGATTCAGCGCTTAGGCGCGTTGCGCCGCGATGACCACAATCTCGACGAGGCAGGCCGGATTGGCGAGCTTCGCCTCGACGGTTGCGCGCGGCGGCGTGTTGCCCTCGGCGACCCATGCGTCCCACACGGCGTTCATGCCCGAAAAATGCACCATGTCGGACACGTAAATTTGCACCGACAGCAGGTGCGACTTGTCGCTGTTCGCTTCGCCGAGCAGACGGTCGATATGGCCGAGCACTTCGCGTGTCTGGCCGGTGATGTCCTGATCAGTGTCTTCGGCGATCTGGCCCGCGAGATAGATGGTGCCGTTGTAAATTGCGATTTCGGAGAGACGCGAACCGACGTGATAACGGATGACTGCCATGTGTGTTCCTGACCTCGAGTTCGTTGAAATTCGGGATGAAGCCTCGGGCACTCAACCTGGTATTATGCCACGCCTACGTCTTTTCCGAAAAAGAAGCCCCGCGCGAGCGCGATCTGCCCGGCGGAAACGAAAGCGGGCGCGTGCCCGGCACCGGCGGCTTCGGCACTCGTGACCGCCTGCCCTTGCTCGACCATGCGCGCGACCGTCTCGCGCGACAGCAGGTCCGACGTCTCGCCCCGCACGACCAGCACCGGTGTTTTGATCGACGCCAGGGCATGCCACAGATACGCCTCGCCCGCCGCGTTCTGCTCGTCGTGCGCGGCCTTGAACGGCGTCGCGATGCCTGGGTCTTAGCGGAAGGTCCACGCGCCGTCGCGCTCGACGAGCAGCGGCACGTTAATGCTGGTCCACTCTTCGTCGGAGAGCGGCCCGAATGCCGCCGCGAGCGTCACCGCATGGCGTACGCCTTCGTCGAGCGAGGCGAAGCGCACGGGCTTGCCGAGATATTCGCCGATGCGCGCAAGCGCCATCGGCTCGATATGGGGCCCCACGTCGTTGAGCAGCATCTTGCGAATCGGCGTATTCGGCAAGCCGCCAAGCGACATGCCGATCAGGCCGCCCATCGAAGTGCCGAACCAGTCCACCGTTTCCACGTTCAGCCGCGCGATCAGCGTCACCATGTCCGCGACATACTGCGGCACGCCGTAGTAACGCGAATCGGCGAGCCAGTCGGACAGCCCGCGTCCGACCACATCCGGGCAGACCAAGCGATATTCGGCCGCAAAAGCCCTGGCGATCGCGTCGAAATCGCGGCCCGAGCGCGTAAGGCCATGCACGCACAGCAGCACGCGCGGATTCGCCGGATCGCCCCATTCGGTATAGGCCATGCGATGCAGCCCAGCGGGACTCGCGCACTGCACGAAGCGCTGACGCGGCTTGCTCACATCGGAATGCGGTGCTTCGACGACGATGGATGCTGTCATGTCTGTTTCCTCGGTGAGGGAATCGTCCCGATTGTAGAGCGCATGGCGGACACACGAACGGCGCCTGGCCAAACGGACGACCCCACAAAGCAAAACGGGCGAAGCCGTAAAGCGCCTCGCCCGTTGCCAGTCCGACCTATGCGGTCAACGCGGTCATTTCACGCTCGTGACATCGAGCGGCACGCCGGTCTTCTGCTGAATTTCCTCGACGCTCACGCCGTCGGCCAGCTCGACCAGCTTCAGCCCCTTGTCGGTGACGTCGATCACGCCCAAGTCGGTGATGATGCGATCAACCACGCCCACGCCCGTCAGCGGCAGCGAGCATTCCTCGAGAATCTTGTGCTGATCGCCCTTGGCGACGTGCTCCATCAGCACGACGACCTTGTTCACGCCCGCGACGAGGTCCATCGCGCCGCCCATGCCCTTGATCATCTTGCCGGGGATCATCCAGTTGGCCAGGTCGCCCTTCTTGCTGATCTGCATGGCACCGAGGATCGCCAGATTGATGTGGCCGCCGCGAATCATCGCGAACGAATCCGCCGACGAAAAGATCGACGAGCCGGGCAGCATCGTCACCGTCTGCTTGCCCGCGTTGATGAGATCAGCGTCCACTTCGTCTTCATACGGCGACGGCCCGATATCGAGCAGCCCGTTCTCCGATTGCAGCCACACTTCCATGCCGTCCGGCACATGATTGGCGACGAGCGTCGGCAAGCCGATGCCCAAGTTCACGTAGAAGCCGTCCTGCAGTTCCTGCGCCGCCCGCGCGGCCATCTGGTCACGATTCCAAGCCATGATTACTCTCCTTTCGCGCGGACGAGGCGTTGTTCGATGCGCTTTTCCGGATGCGCATTCAGGACCAGGCGCTGCGCGAAGATGCCGGGCGTGTGGATATGGTCCGGATCGAGCTCGCCGACCTCGACGATTTCCTCGACTTCCGCCACGGTGATCTTGCCCGCCATCGCGCACATCGGGTTGAAGTTGCGCGCCGTGCGGCGATAGATGAGATTGCCCGACTTGTCGGCCTTCCACGCCTTCACCAGCCCGACATCGGCCGTCAGCGACTCTTCCAGCACGTAGTGGTTCTCGCCAAACTGGCGGGTTTCCTTGCCATCCGCGATCACCGTGCCAAAACCCGTGTTGGTGAAGAACGCAGGAATGCCCGCGCCGCCCGCGCGCAGCTTCTCGGCGAGCGTGCCCTGCGGCGTGAATTCGAGTTCGAGTTCGCCGGCCAGATACTGCCGTTCGAATTCCTTGTTCTCGCCGACATACGACGAGATCATCTTCTTGACCTGGCGCGTCTCCAGCAACAGACCGAGCCCGAAACCGTCGACGCCCGCGTTGTTGCTGATACAGGTGATGCCCTTCACGCCCGAATCGCGCAGCGCGGCGATGAGCGCCTCCGGAATGCCGCACAGCCCGAAGCCACCGACCGCGAACGTCTGACCGTCCTTGACGATGTCCTCGAGCGCCGCTTTCGCGCTGGGATAGACCTTGTTCATCTGTGTGTCCCTTCCATGGTTGATACGTGAAACCGACGAGAAAAAACCGGTTGCATCGGGCCGTCCGGATGGTTCGTGTTCTGACGGGACGGCCTGCGCTGATGTGGCGAAAAGATTACGACGCGCAGCTGATCCGGCACAATACGCAAAAATATATAAGTCTTTGCCCGCGCGCTTTGGTTCCTGTGATGCTTGGTTCCTGTGATCGACCAGCGTGCCGCCGCCCCCGCCCAAATGCCTGAACTGGATTATCAAACCGCGTTTCATCTCACGCCCGTCGGGCTCGTGCTTTCGCTCGATCGCATCATCGAGGACTGCAACGAGCAGATCTGCGCAATGTTCGGCTTCGAGCGCGATGCGCTGATCGGCAAGTCGTTTCAGGTGCTCTATCCGTCGCCGGACGAATTCGCGCGCATCGGCGAGCGGATCGCGGCACATATCAGCACGCAGGGCACCTACAGCGACGACCGCATCATGAAACGACGCGGCGGCGAACTGTTCTGGTGCCACGTGACCGGCCGCGTGCTCGACCGCGCCGCGCCGCATGCCGCCGGCGTCTGGACCTTCGAGGACCTCAGCGCCACGCGCCGCGTGGCCATCGAACCGACGCGGCGCGAACGGGAAATCGCCGCCCAACTGGTGACTGGCAAGATCAGCAAGCAGATCGGCCGTGTGCTCGACATCAGCCCGCGCACGGTCGATATCTACCGCGCGCGGCTCATGCGCAAATACGACACGGGCAACGGAACCGAACTGCTGCAGCGCCTGCTCGGCACCTGAGGCCGCCCGCTCACAGCGAAAAGCCGTCGTCCGCCGAGATCACCGAGCCGTTCATGAACTGCGATTCGTCGGCCGCGAACAATAGCAGCAGGCCGTCGAGATCGCCCGGCTTGCCGACGCGCCAGCGCGGTAGCATCGACACGAGCTTTTGCCCCTACTCGGTCTTCCAGTGATGGTGATTGATCTCGGTGTCGATATACCCGGGGCAAATCGCATTGACGTTGATGCCGTGACGGCCCCACTCGAGGGCCATGGCCTGGTCATCTGCACGACGCGGCCTTGGCTCATCGCATACAGGCCGATCTGCGGAAACACGCGCAGACTCGCCACGATGCTATGTTGATGATCCGGTACGGCGGCTTGGTGGCGCTCTGGTTGCGCATCATGCGCTTGGCCACTTCCTGCGCGACGAAGAACGCGCCGCGCACGTTGGTGCCGAACACGTATTCGAAGTCGGCGGGCGTCACTTCCGTGAGCTTTTGCGTGGTGGAGACGCCCGAGTTGTTGACGAGGATGTCGATCGTGCCGGCTTCCGCCTCCGCGTGTGCAACCGCGGATTTTACGCTCTGGTAGTCGGTGACGTCGAGCGACACAACGTGCGCCGCGCCTCCGGATGCCTCGATTTCGGCGCGCAGTTCCTTCAGACGTTCGGTGCGGCGACTCGCCAGCACCACTTTGGCGCTGGCCTGCGACAGCACCTGTGCGAAACGCTTGCCAAATCCACTGGATGCGCCGGTAATCAGCGCAACCTTGCCTTCCAGGTTGATCGAACGGCCCATTGTGCTTCCTTGTTCTATGGTTGGTTCAGCTTAGCCGGCGGGCAGGGCACACCTCGGCGGCACTCGTACGCGTCAGCGAGGATATCGCGATGCGGCATAAAATAGTATGATCACGCCTCTTTTAATGGGTGGGGTCGGTTGCGGCCTGCCTGTCGTTCGCTGACAATACCGGGATCCCCAAGCAAGCCATTCTAACGGTACATAGGAGCATTGATGACCCCGGCGAGCCTCATCGAGCAATACAGTCCCCGCGAATCGATGGAATACGACGTCGTGATCGGCGGCGGCGGCCCAGCCGGTTTGTCGGCCGCCATCCGCCTGAAGCAGCTGGCGGAAGAAAAAGGCGTCGAAATCGGCGTCTGCGTGCTGGAGAAAGGGTCCGAGATCGGCGCGCACATTCTCTCGGGCGCCGTCATGGACCCGCACGGGCTGTCCGAACTGATTCCCGACTGGAAGGAAAAAGGCGCGCCGCTCGACGTGGAAGTGACTGAAGACCGCTTTCTGTTCCTGTCGCAGGGCGGCACCACGCAAATCCCGAACTGGCTGCTTCCGGACAATTTCAAGAACCACGGCAATTACGTCATCAGTCTGGCCAACGTCACGCGCTGGCTCGGCCAGCAGGCCGAGGTGCTCGGCGTCGAAATCTTCCCCTGCTTCCCCGCGGCGGAAATCCTGTACGGCGAGGACGGCGCGGTGAAGGGCGTCGTCACCGGCAACATGGGCGTCGGCAAGGACGGCCAGCCGACCGAAAACTTCCAGCTCGGCATGGAATTGCATGCCAAGTACACACTCTTCTGCGAAGGCGCGCGCGGGCATCTGGGCCGTCAGCTCATCGATAGGTTCAAGCTGAACCAGAAGTCCGATCCGCAGGTGTACGGCATCGGCATCAAGGAATTGTGGGAGATCGATCCGGTCAAGCACAAGCCCGGCCTCGTGATCCATACCGCCGGCTGGCCACTCGAGCCGGACACCTATGGCGGCTCGTTCCTCTACCACATGGACAATAACCAGGTGGCGGTCGGCTTCGTGGTCGGACTGGGCTATTCGAATCCGTATCTGTCGCCGTTCGAGGAATTCCAGCGCTACAAGACGCATCCGTCCATCCGCCCGTTCCTCGAAGGCGGCAAGCGCATCTCGTACGGCGCGCGCGCCATCACCGCGGGCGGCCTGATGTCGCTGCCTAAGCTGGCGTTCCCCGGCGGCGCGCTTGCGGGCGACGACGCGGGCTTCCTGAACGCATCGCGTATCAAGGGTAGTCACGCGGCAATCAAGTCCGGCAAGATGGCGGCCGAAGCCGCTTTCGACGCCGTACAGGCCGGCCGCCAGAACGACGAACTGACGGCCTATCGCGAATCGTTCGAAAACTCGTGGCTCAAGACCGAGTTGTACCGCGCGCGCAATTTCAAGCAGTGGATGAGCAAGGGCCTGTATCTCGGCACCTTCATGGTCGGCCTCGAACAGAAGGTGATGAACGGCAACGTGCCGTGGACGCTGCATCACCAACATTGGGATCACGAGATGCTCAAGCCCGCGTCGCAGTCCAAGCCGATTGTGTATCCGAAGCCAGACGGCAAGCTCACCTTCGACCGGCTCTCGTCGGTGTTCATCTCGAATACGAATCACGAGGAGAACCAGCCCGCCCACCTGACGCTGAAAGACCCGAGCGTGCCGGTGAACGTCAACTGGCGCACCTATGCGGGACCGGAGGAACGCTATTGCCCCGCCGCCGTGTATGAATTCGTCAAGGGTGACGACGGCAACGAACGCCTGCAGATCAACGCGCAGAACTGCGTGCACTGCAAGACCTGCGATATCAAGGACCCGACGCAGAATATCGTGTGGGTCACGCCGGAAGGCGGCGGACCGAACTATCCGAATATGTGATCGCTTCGCCGATTACTCGGCCGCTGCAGCGATAAAGGGCGCTGGTTTTTACACCAGCGCCCTTTGTCGACTCGATAGCTTTACTTCGTTGGCATCCGGGCCGCGATCTGCGGCGTGCCGACGACTACATCGCCGCATTGCGCGCGATGCCGCAACACGTGATCCATCAGCACCAGCGCGAGCAGCGCCTCCGCGATAGGCGTCGCGCGAATGCCCACGCACGGATCGTGACGGCCGAAAGTCTCGACGGTCGCGGGCGCGCCGTCCTTGTCGATGGTCTGACGCGGCTTGCGAATGCTCGAGGTCGGCTTGATGGCGATCGACACTGTGATATCCTGCCCGCTCGAAATGCCGCCGAGGATGCCGCCCGCGTTGTTGGTGGTGAAGCCCTCGGGCGTCATCTCGTCGCCGTGCTGCGAGCCGCGCTGCCCGCCGCTCGCGAAGCCCGCGCCGATTTCGACCGCCTTCACGGCGTTCAGGCCCATCATCGCGTGGGCGATGTCGGCATCCAGACGATCGTAGAGCGGCTCGCCCAGCCCGACCGGCACGCCCGTCGCGACCACTTCGATGCGCGCACCGACCGAATCGCTGTCGCGGCGCAAGCCGTCCATGTACGCTTCGAGTTCCGGCACGATGTCCGCATTCGGCGAGAAGAACGGATTGTCCGGCACATGCTTCCAGTCAACGAAGGGGATCGGGATCTCGCCGAGCGCGCTCATGCAGCCACGCGTCTCCAGGCCGAACTTCTCGCGCAGCCACTTCTTCGCGACGGCGCCGGACGCGACCGGCGGCGCCGTCAGACGCGCGGACGAACGACCGCCGCCGCGATAATCGCGCACGCCGTATTTCTGCCAGTAGGTGTAGTCCGCGTGGCCGGGACGGAAGCTCTGCGCGATGCTGCCGTAGTCCTTGCTGCGCTGATCGGTGTTGCGGATGAGCAGCGCGATGGGCGTGCCGGTCGTGATGCCTTCGAACACGCCGGAAAGAATTTCGACCTGATCCGCTTCCTGACGCTGCGTGACGTGACGCGACGTGCCTGGGCGGCGGCGGTCGAGTTCCTGCTGAATATCGGCTTCGGTGAGGGCCATGCCCGGCGGACAGCCATCGATCACGCAGCCGATGGCCGGGCCGTGAGACTCGCCGAAATTCGTGACGGTAAACAGCGTGCCAAGGGTATTGCCGGACATGAGCGTCGACCTGAAAAAATGTGTCGGGGAAGCCCCTATTATGCCAGCGGCCTCCCGCGAAGATCAGCGGCGCGCGCCGTGCAGCGGCGTCACCACCTCTTGCAGATGCTGCGGAGCCTCTTCCAGCGCGATCGGCTCGCCGACCGCGAGCATCACGTGTCATCGCACCGCGATGGATCGGGCGCGGCTACTGCGCATCCTCATCGCGCGAAAACACACTGCCCCACAATCCGCATAGCGCCATCGGCACGACCGGCGCGGGATGCCGCCGCAGAATCTCCGAAATGCCGTGCTTGAACGGGTTGATCTCGCCGATACGCGTCAGCTTGCCTTCCGGAAAAATACAGACGAAATCGCCCTCGTCCAGTGCCTGCGCGCACTGCTGCTAAGCGCGTTCGAGCAGCGCGGCGTCTTCGTGCGCGGGCGCGATCCGAATGGCTTTCACACGGCGGAACATCCGGCCGATCAGCGGTGTTCTAAAAATACGGTGATCCATCACGCAGCGGATCGGCCGCGGACTTTCGGCCATGGTGACGATCGCATCGACTAAACTCACGTGGTTGCACACCAGCACCGCCGCGCCGTGCGCCGGAATGCGCTCGGCATCGACCAGACGGATGCGATAGAACGTGTGCACCAGAATCCACGCCATGAAGCCGCAGCAGAAATTCCGGCACCAGCGAATAATAGACCGCGACGACCACGTTGAGCAGCGCCGTCGCGAGGAACGGCTGGGAATGCCGACGCCCATCGACGTGAGCGCGAGCGCCATCAGCGACGACACGATCATGAAGAACGAGTTGAGGATATTGTTCGCCGCGATGTTCGCCGCGATAATGCGCGCGCGGTGCGTCCGCTGGCTGCGCGCCTGAATCAGCACGTAGAGCGGCACGCTGTAGAAGCCGCCGAACTTAGTAAGCAGGAACAGGTCGATCAGGATGCCCCAGTGCGGCTACGCGAGCAGAAATTCGCCGACACCGAGCAGGTGGCCCGCCAGCGCGATGCTATGGCTCGCGAAGAACAGATCGATCGCGAATGCGCTGATTCCGATGGAACCGAGCGGCACCAGCCCGATCTCCACGCGCTTTTTCGAGAGCCGTTCGCACAGCAGCGAACCCGTGCCGATGCCGATCGAAAACGTCGCGAGCAGGATCGTCACCACATCGGGATTGGCGGACAGCACGTCCTTCGCGAAATTGAAGAACGAGGTCAGGAAGGTCGCACCCACGAACCACAGCCACGAAATGCCGAGCAGGCTCAGAAACACCATGCGATCCGACTTCGCGAGCTTGAGGTTGCGCCACGTCTCCGAGAACGGATTCCAGTTGATGCGCAGATCCGGCTGCGACGCCGGCAACTCCGGGATGTAGCGCGACGCGAAGCGGCCGATCAGCGCGAACACGAGACATGCCGCCGCAAGCATGATCCCGCCATGGTCCGGCGAACCCGCTGCCGCGCCGCCGACGATGGTACCGATCAGGATCGCGACGAAGGTGCCCATCTCGACCAGCCCGTTGCCGCCGACGAGTTCCGAAGACTCCAGATGTTGCGGCAGATAGGCGTATTTCACCGGGCCGAACACGGTCGAATGCACGCCCATCAGGAAGGTGCAGGTGTAGAGCAAGGGCGCGCTGTGCAGCAGGAAGCCCGCGCCGCCGATCAGCATCACGACGATTTCGAAGGTAGGTCTTGACCAACCGAGCGAGCGTAGCCTTGTCGTATTTGTCCGCGATTTGTCCGGAAGTGGCCGAGAGCAGCACGAACGGCACGATGAAGATCGCGGAGATCAGAAACGCAGCCGTGCCCGGATCGCCCCTGAGAAGCGCGTCGCCTGAAACGTCACGAGCGATGTGAAGCCCACCTTGAAGACGTTGTCGTTCATCGCGCCGAGGAATTGCGTCCAGAAGAAAGGCGCGAAGCGGCGCTCGCCGAGCAACCGGAACTGGCCTTCCCCTTCGGCGTGCGTCGGGAAGCGCGCGACGATGCGCGCAGCGGGTTGTCACTCATGATCGTCGTTATGTATGTAGTTGAGCTGGCGAAGACCGGTCGTGCAGCGGTACCTTGCGCCTCGTGCCGCGCCGTCGGCCTTCTGAAGCGCAATGGTAAGGGAAGCGGCACGCGCCGGTGTCCGATCGATCACACAATATGGCGGCCAAAATACAAAAACGCCCCTCGCGGGGCGTTTCTAGCAGGCTGTTGAAATAGTTTTTTTGAACGTGCGCCTACTCATTCGAAAGAGCCAACGCGACGTTCAGACCCAACTAATTTAACGCCGGACTTCGTTGATTCAGGTGCTGCTAATGTCGCATTC
>LFLF01000063.1 GCA_001184395.1 Candidatus Paraburkholderia calva
AAATCGTCCCGTGTTAGCGCGGCGCTGCCGTGGCCATTCGGCGAAATATCCGAAGGCAACTGAGATGTTGAAAAAGGATCGCGAGAGCCTGTTGGCGTTTTACGACTTCCCCGCTGAGCACTGGCAGCATTTGCGGACGACCAACGCGATCGAGTCGACGTTCGCGACGGTACGTCATCGCACGACGCGTACGCGTAACTGCGTGTCGCGGCCGACCTTCCTCGGTCTGGCATTCAAGTTGATCGAGGAGGCGGAAAAAACCTGGCGCCGTATAACGGACCGGAAAAGATCAAGCTGTGGCTCGAAGGCGTCCCCTTCAAGGACGGCGAACCAGTGCAAGACGATTAACCGGTTCAGCAGAAACTCGCCGCTTGAAATCGACTGTCGCGATGCTGCTCATACACCACTCTTGACGCTAGCTCGATCAACACCCGTTGCCTTGACTGTTTCGATTCGACGTCAGTGCCGACAAAGCTCATCCGAGGAAGCCAGCTCGAAATCGGCGACTAGGCCGCCACCCCAAAAAGCAAAAGGCCCGAAGTGCGGCAACACTCCGAGCCTCTGATTCCGTTCGACTATGCAGGAGTGAACGGGAAGGTAGCTATAGTTTGCATTGTAATCCGCAAGCCGTGGAATCCAAGTCTACCGTCTACTAGCCTTTGCGTTTGTAGTAGTGTAATGTATTATACAAAGAACTACATACAACGCTACGCGCTACGAGGCGCAACTATGGCTATCACCCGCGATGCGATTTGGCAGGTCGCCGACGCACTCGCCGCCGAGAGCGTGAAACCGACCCTCGCCGCTGTTCGCAAGAAGATCGGAGGCGGCAGCTTCACCACCATTCAGGAAGCAATGGCCGAATGGAAAGCACGTCGGCAGCAGATCGCGAAGCCGGTCAGCGATACCCCGCCACCTGAGCTGGCCGAGCGCGTCACCGTCCTGGCTGGCGAAATCTGGATGCTCGCCCGAGCTGCGGCCGACACCGCGCTTGCCGGCGAACGTCAGCAGATGGAGGCCGAGCGCATCGAGCTGCGCGGCCAGGTCGCCGAGGCCGTGGAACTGGTCAACACGTTGACCGAAGAAAACGAGCGCATGAAAGCCGACGTGGCCGAGCTGGCCCGGCTGCGCCAAGAGCATGAGCGCACCGTCGCCGAGCTAGCTGACGTGAAGCGCAAGAGCGGCGACGAAATCAACCGCACGATGGAGAAGGCAACCGCAAGGACACCAGGCGATGGAGGCACGCAAGAGCGAGCGCGTCGCCCATGCGGAGGGAAAAGTCGTCGCCCTTGAAAAGCAGCTCGCCGACCTGACAGCGGTGCTTAAGCTGCGTGCAGGGGGCCGCCAGTGATCCGCCTGCCATTCATGCGCTCGACGTAGCCGCCGCCCTCGCGATCCCAGCCCATGCCGGCGTGCACAGGTTGCCGTCTAAGGCGTCGCGGTCCTCGACGGCGACACCGTAGACGTGCTGGTGAACCGCCAGACGATCCGCATGCGCCTGGCCGCGATCGACGCGCCGGAGATTCGGCACGGTCGCCGCAACCCCGGCCAGCCCTTTGGCCAACGATCGCGCCAGTCGCTTGCAGACATGGTTTTCCGTCAAAATGAAGGGCTGCACAGTCGAAATCAACTATCCGCACGGCCGCGTCGGCTTGGTTCGCGAGGCCGACCAGGACCGCGAGCTGACAGGGCCTGAAAAGGCCCTGCAGAAGGACTACGGCGGTCGGGAGAGGTAGACCATGACGGCGCGATGGGAGACGACCAAAGATGGTACGAAGCCGACATTGTGTGCGACCTGTTCGGCGCGTGGACCGTGTGCGCGCCTGGGGCAGCAAGGGATCGCGCCGGCATGGTGGCATGATCGACGTGGTTGACGACGAGGCCGCGGCCGTCGCGCGTATCGAATCCCTCGACAAGGAACGTCATCGCCGCAACCCCCTACGCGCCAGGGCCAGGACCTGGCGCAACAGCGGGATACGTTGCGGGAGATTGGATGTACCCGGATTTTTGAGGGAAAGATCAGCGGGGCCAGGCGCGATCGGCCCGAGCTGGGCTGGCTTCTCGAGCACTTACGCCTTGGTGACCGTGACGCGCCCCGACCGCCTCGCCCGTTCCATGGCGGACTTGTTGCACATCGCCGAGCGGATCAGGGATGCGGGCGCGGGCCTGCGATCCTTGGCCGAGCCCTGGGCTGATACCACCACGCCGGCCGACCGTATGATGTTGACGGTGTTCGCCGGCATCGCGGATTTCGAGCGGTCTCTGATCGCCGAGCGAGCCAGCGCTGGCCGGATCGCAGCCAAGGCGCGCGGGGTGCAGTTCGGCCCCGGCCTATCCTCGCGGTCGAGCAAATCGCCCATGCCCGTCAGCTCATTGAGGTAGATGGCAAGTCCGTGGCCGAAGTTTTCTGCTTGCTGGGCGTCCATCGGGCCACCCTCTCTATTGGGCACTCGGGCGCGCCCAATAGCCTGCGCGTCTTACCTGAATCGCGATTAAACGTAAAAGTGTGTAAGCGTAAAATCGTATTATCGTATTGATATAAAGGCGGGGCCTGGTGCGGGGCGCACCAGCGCCAGGTCTGACCAATCCATACCTGAACGGAGGTGAGGAATTGCTGGTTGTTTGTTGATTCAGGCGTAAAATCGTAAAAGCGCAATTCTGTAAATACAGAGAATGGGTGTATCGTGATAATCGGTTTGCTGAATCAAAAAGGCGGGGGTCGGCAAAACCACGCTCAGCGTGAACCTGGCCGAGTCTGGGGCGCGACAGGTCACGGGTGTTGCTGATCGACCCCGATCCTCAAGGTAGCGCCCTGGACTGGGCAGCGGCTCGCGGGCGAGCCGCTGTTTCCGGTTGTGGGGCTGCCGTGTCCGACCGTGCACAAGGAAATCGCTCAGCTCGGCGATGGATACACACATCGTGATCGATGGCCCGCCGCGTGTCACCGACCTGGCCCGCTCAGCCATTATGGCCTCGGACGTGGTGCTGATCCCGGTGCAGCCCAGCTCCTACGACATTGGTGCGGTCGAAGAAGTGGTGAAGCTCATCGAGGAGGCACGCGTCTACAAGGACAGGCTAAAATCCGCTTTCGTGGTGAATCGTAAAATCGCAAATACGGTGACCGGCCGGGACGTGGGCGAGGCCCTTGCGTCCTATCCAATCCCCGCGCTGGCCGCGAGCGTAACGCAGCGCGTCGTTTTTCCCGAGGCCGCCGCCCAAGGGCGTGCCATTTTCGAGATCTTTTCGAGATCGATAGTGCGGGCCAGGCGTCGGCCGAGATCGAGGTGGTGCGCACCGAGCTGATGGAGTTCGCACGATGAGCAAGAAAATCCAGATCGGCGGCCGGCCGACCGCGAGCCGTTCAGCGGCGACACCTAGTGCGGATGCTTGGGTGGAAAACCGGGATGCGTCGTTATCGATGCCGATGGTGGTCAGCGGGAAGATGAAGCGGCTGACCATCGACATTTCCGAGAGCTTGCACCGGGCGATCAAGCGTCAGTGCGCGGACCAAGGCACGAAGATCGCGGACGTGACGCGCGAGCTTTTAGCCGAGTGGGTGCGAAAGCACGATAAATCGTAATTACAGAATTGCGATTTATCGCATTTGCGATTTTCTACATGACCCCGGCAAATTTTTACTTTGCTGGACAGTCCGAGGCGGGTGATGCATGATTGAGGCGGAATCGATAGGTGTCGTCGGCCCTAAGGCCATCAAAGAGTTGATGGCCGCTGGCGGTATCTCGAACGCGTCGGTTCGCTGCGCACCGAGGGGGCTTGTAGTGCTTCTGAAGGTGGGCGCGAACGAACGCGTAATGGGTTTGTTTCGGGGAGGCGTTCGCTATTTCCAGTCGATGGATGGGGCAGCGGGGGCGCTTCGGCAGTATGGGGTGCTACAGTTCGACGTGGATGCGACCGGCTGGGTGCCGTGGACCCTCACGCGAGGAAAGAGCAAGGAGCCGGACGAGCACGAGAATTAGGCGGTTAGCTCACGGGTGGCACTGTGGGCTGGCCAGTTCTGCAAAAGCCCCGTCTCCCAAACGGGACTTTTGCAGAACTGGCAGGGCAAACCCCAAGTGGGCTGTTGGGCAGCGACTGTTGGGCGGCAACTCACAGAAGGATGCCCATAGAATACAGAGCACCTACTGTCATTCTATGGTGTCGCCCTGCCTTTTTCAAGTGGCCCGCGCACGCGTGGAGCCATGGGCATGGAGCGTATGACGACGAGCGAACAACTGGCGTTGTTCGGCCTCGATGACGAGGCACAGACCTATCACGATGCCGGCCGCACCGGCTTTTTCTCGCTGCTTGTCGCCCATGACGGCGACAAGCAGCAGTCCTCGCATCGGCTGACAGACATGCCGGTGGTGCTCGGCCTGGTCGATACCCGCCGGGACACCTGGATGACCCAGGCCGAATTCATACGGCCGAACCGGCGTGTGGTGAACCTAGCGCGCATCGGGCTGCTATTCGCCGACCTGGACACCTATCGGCAGCCGTGGACCACTGGCCGCACGCCGGAGGCCTTGGCGGCGTCCGTGCTGCATCACTGCGCGGCCGAGGGCGTGCCAACGCCCTCCCTGCTGGTCTACAGTGGCCGTGGCATCCAGGCCAAATGGCTTTTGGAGGGCACGGTGCCTCGGCAGGCACTGCCGCGCTGGAATGCCTGCCAACGCTACCTAATCGATCGCTTGGCCAGCCTGGGTGCTGATCCGCAGGCCAAGGACGCCTCACGCGTGCTGCGCCTGGTCAACACGGTGAACACCAAGAGCGGCAACGTATGCCGCGCGGTCCATATTGAGGCTGGCCAGGATGGCGAGCCGATCCGCTACAGCTTCGAGTACTTGGCCGAAATGCTACTGCCAGTGGCCAGGTGGACGATCGAGCAGCAGTGCCGCGATCGCGCCGAACGCCAGCAGCTCAAGTTGCTGTCCGGTGGCAAGGCCGATAACCTGCGCGGCTTCTCTGGGCGGCAGCTCGCATGGGATCGCCTCGAGGATTTGCGCAATCTGGCAGAACTGCGCGGCGGCGTCAGGGAAGGGGAGCGCATGCAACACCTTTTCTGGCGACTGAATTTCCTGCTGCTGTCCGGGGCAACGCACAGCGGTGCGATGTACCACGAGGCGGCGGCACTGGCCAGCGAACTGGATCCGTCCTGGTCCTATCGCTCAAAGGAGCTGATGACGCTTTACGGCAAGGCCAAAGCCTACGAAGCCGGGGAAAAGGTCACGTTTGGCGACAAAGCGTTCGCGCCGCTGTACACCCCCAAGAATGACACCCTCATCAACCTGTTCCAGATCACGGCCGACGAGCAGCGACAGCTTCGCACGTTGATATCACCCGATCTAGCCACCGAAAGGCGACGAGAACGCGATAGGAAGCGCGACACGGCTCGCCGACGAGCGGCCGGGGCAGTGGACCGGGAAGCCTATGAAAGCCGCTCAGCAGCCCGCACACGGCCTTGGGAGGTACTCCGCATGAGCCGCCGGAGTTGGTATCGCGCCGGCAAGCCAGCGGCCACGGCGGATGGCACAGGAGCCTCCCCTATTACAGCAGCCACGGGTGCGAACGGTTTGGCACAAGTCCCTCCTCTATTACTAATGGCGGAGCCTGCCGGCCAGGCGGCAGGGCATGATCTGGTGTGTCCGCAAAGGAATGGGGCGGCTCCTGGCCGGTTTGCGCGAAGGCCCGAGTAGTCCTTTGTGTTCTATAATACGAGTAGTTCGCAAGTCTTGTGTGTCAATGGGAAGTGTTCTCTACATGATTTCGACCGTTGAAAGACAAGGCTATGAGTGGGGTCGAGCTGATGATGATAGGTCCGAAGTGGTTCGACACTCGCGCGGAGAAGGGCGGTGGCGCGATCGACCTGGCTATGCATCTACTGCGGTTGGAATTCGTTGCGGCTGTGAAACGGTTTGAGGCGGTGGAATCCGGTAGATGATAGTTTGTCGTAAAATCGTAAATAAAGATAATCGTAAATGTGATGTTTTCGCCGAAGGGTAGGGGTGTAGCCCGGAGGGCTTCGCCCTTGTGTTTTGTACCACACCCGATAGCTGGGTTTGCTCCAATGTGTCAAAGATCGGTTTCGCTTGCCATCCTCGCCGTTTGGTGCTCTTGCCTTACGGGTGTGCTCCGCTGTGGCCTCCGGGCGGCTCTTTGACTCTTTTGCGCAGTCAAGAAAATAGAGCGCGGCATTGACCAAAAGAAGCTACTTGTAGTAACGTTTATACATATTTTTGTTTATGAAACAGGAGTGCCGCTCATAACTATCACCACCCTATCGAGCCGGGAGTTCAATCAGGACATTAGCCGGGCCAAGAAAGCTGCCTCAGAGGGACCGGTTTTCATCACCGATCGGGGCAAACCCGCCCATGTCCTGCTCAGCATTGAGGAATATCAGCGCATCACCGGCAAGCGCCGGAGTATTGTTGATGCCCTTGCTATGCCTGGACTTGCGGGTATCGAATTTGATCCGTCCCGCTCTCGGGAACTTGCTCGCGGTGCAGATTTCTCGTGATGTTCCTGCTCGACACGAATGTTATTTCAGAACTGCGCAAGGCTGGAGACGGCAAGGCCGACATCAATGTCGTTACTTGGTTAGGTAGCGCAGATGCTACGACCTTTTATCTTTCCGCTATCACTCTGATGGAAATCGAATTCGGCATCCTTCGGATTGAGCGGTGTGATCCGGTTCAAGGAGTCAGGCTTCGTAGCTGGATGGTTCACCATATTCTGCCCGAATTCGCAGATCGGATCTTGCCTGTCGATACAGCTGTGGCGCTTTGCTGTGCCTCCCTTCATGTGCCGGATCCGCGCCCTGAGCGTGACGCATTCATTGCGGCCACGGCACTAGTTCATGGCATGACGATCGTGACCCGTAACGTCGCGGACTTCCGCACAACCGGCGTGCCGCTGCTTAACCCATGGGAGGTCCTGCATGAGTGAGAAAATTGATATTCAAACTCGCTTCCAAGAGGCGTCGGCCGGATCGCTCCTGGCAGTTGCTCATGATCGGCGAGGTGATCGGCTAGCTCACGACCCGGGATGTTGATGCGCTCACGCGCATCTTTGATCTGTTTCCTCATGTCGGTGGGCTAGACGTGACGACTTCAGTCGGTTCCGTGCGGGTGTCGCGGGATTTTTCGAGCGATTATACCTACCAAGTTGACCAGCTTCTCGCCGAGATTTTTCAGCGAAACTCAGCCGTCACGGGTATCACCTTTTCAGCTGTTTCTGGGCAGCCAAAGCATATCGCTAAGCCCGAAAATCCGCATTGGTCGGCGCAGGACGCGCGCTTGAAACACTTTCCAACGCTTGCCAGCGCGGCGAGATCACGGCCGATGAAATGGCTAACCGCCTGAAAGACCTCACTCGCGGGAGCATCCTCATGACACCACACCTGGCTGAGCAAGCCATGTCTTGGCGACATGCCGACCTCCGCGCTACGCCTGGTTAAACAGCCCTGGCTCTGTACCCCACCCAATAGGCTGGGGATCGTTCCGCTGCTGCCTCCGGGCCTTGATCTTTCTGCGCAGCCTAAGACACGGGCATTGCCTTGATATACGATTTTATAGTAACATTTTCGTATGAAAACTCGGTTCGGCTCGAGTGGGACCCAACCAAAGCTGCCAGTAATAATATCTGCGCAAGCACCGCGTGAGATTCGAGGTTGCTATCCGGGCCTTCGCCGATCCATTTGCCCCTTATCGACCAAGACCGCATCGAGGGCGGTGAAAGCGATGGCAGACCCTCGGTATGGTGGACGGCTACTACCTGCTGCTCGTGGTCCACAACTACCGGGATGAAGACGAGGACGGGCAATCCGTCGAGATCATCCGCATCATTTCGGTACGAGAAGTCGACAGGAAAGAAAGGCAATGTTATGAGAAAGAAACTTGTTAGGCATGGTGTTGACCTCGCCAACCTGCCTCCCTTGACGGAGAAGCAAAAAACGGAGCCTGCGATTTTGGCCGCACCCCCCGATAGCGAGATCGACTACAGCGATATTCTTCCGCTGACCGAAGATTTCTGGAAGAACGCTGTGCGCGGCCGGTTCTACAAGCCGACCAAGACCTCAACCACCGTGCGCCTCGATTCCGACGTGCTGGCTTGGCTCAAGGCCCAGGGGAAAGGCTACCAGTCTCGTATCAATGCCATCCTGCGCCGGGAAATGCTGTCCTCGTTCAAATGATGAATGGGGATAGATCATGTCGCCGGCTACGCCTGGTCAAACAGCCCCCGGAACTTGCGATAGGCATAATACGACGATCGGCTTGGTGCCGGCAAAGAACAGCAGCTCGTGGTCTTGCGGTAGGTTGCGGACCTCATCGGGTGAGCAGTTGCCGGTCGGTATGGTGCTCGGCGAAGCTCAGCCGGATTTCTCGCTGTCGAGGGCGCGACTCATGGTCTGGAACACGACAGTTTCCTGGCCAAGCAGATCGGACACGCGGCGGACGCTGTCGTGATCGTTCACGCCGGACACCTGTAGGCCGCTGGCAGGCCGCCGGCGTTTGACAGGAAGGTGCCGGCCCGCTGGCTGTAGGTGGTGCGGAGCTGGGAATGTCCTGCAAGATCGGCCAGAGCTGCACGCCATAGCCAGCCATCAGACCCATGACCCGTTCGATCGGGGTTAGGTTGCCCAATGCGGCCTCAGCGAGCAAATAGAGCACTGGGGCAGGGGGGGCTGGCCAGGGTGCGGGCCATGTCCTGCAAGCTCTGCGCGACCATCAGCCGCAGCCAGCGGGCATAGGCGCCGATGCGATCGGGCGGCAAGACGAGGAATACAGTCGTGGTGTGCGATTTCAGATCCCCGAACGCAAAATCCGAATGGCCGAGCATGGCCGTCATGCGCCGGCTATCGAGGAAATGGGTGTGTCTTTGTGCGGTCAAGAGGACCCCGGCTGCTTCCCGATGGCCTTTGCCACAGTGCCGGTTTATGGCGCGGGCGATCAAGCCCGGCGGCTGCGGGGGTGTCCTGCCATTCGCGTCAGGAGGGCCGAGAAGGCGTCCGGGCGGCGGTAAGGGCGGTAAGGTGTGGGTTCTCCTCCCGTAGGGTCGCCAGCGTGCGGTGCTCTGAGGGCTCTTCTGAGGCGATGTGGAGGATGATTTTGCCGATCAGGGCCCTGGCTTCTTCGTTCCAATGCGCTTCGCCGGCCTCGCCCGGCACGTCGTAGACCAGGGCATCGGCGAGCGTGGCGGTCTCCTCGGCGACATTCAGGCTGGCCGGATCGAGACCGGCCAGAGGATTGAACCCAGCAGATGGAAGGCCTGTCGGAAGACGGCGATGAACGTCACCAAGACCGCGTCTAGGTTCAACGCAATACGAATGGGATTTTTAGGACTCAGGCCGAGCGCATTGCCGAGCGGTTCGGCATCGCACACTAGCGCGAACATCACGAGGAAGGTGACGATCAGGATGCCAAAGACGTATTTGCCGGCGCTGGCAAGTCCACCATGCTCGCGGCCGCGCGCGAGGCCGCGGATTATACGGTCTATGGCGCGGCCTTGTCGGGGAAAGCCGCCGATGACTTGGAGGAATCTTCCGGCATTCAGAGCCGCACACTGGCGTCCTGGTCGCGCGGTTGGGAGAACGATCGCGGGCAACTTAGCCGCGGTGACGTGTGTTCTTGATCGACGAGGCGGGCATGATCGGGAGCCATCAGCTCGCGCGGTTTGTTGGCGATCCGAGGCGCGCGGGGCAAAGATCGTCCTTGTCGGCGATCATGAGCAGCTCCAGGCGATCGGTGCCGGCGCGCCTTTCCGGGCGATTGCGGAAGAAATCGGTCATGCCGAAATACGCCGGCAGCGCGTGGACTGGCAGTGAGAGGCGTCGGTCGACTTCGCCTCGCACCGGACGGCCGAGGGCTGGCGGTCTATTGAGAGCGTGGTGATATTCGGCTCAGCGAGAGCGGGAAGAACGCGCGGGCCGAGATCGTGCGTGACTACCGGCCGATCGTGATGAGCGGCCGGAGGACACTCGCGTTGCGATGGCACATCGCCGGGCCGATGTGCGCGCCATCAATGACGTGATCCGGGCCGAGCTACAGAACCGGGGCGAGCTGGCGCAGGGCGAGGAGGCCGGCGCACGGACTTTCCAGACCCATGACGGCAAGCGGGAATTCGCGCCGGGCGATCACATCGTGTTCCTTGAGAACAACCGCGATCTTGGCGTCAAGAACGGGATGCTCGGCACGGTCGAGCATGTGTCGGCCGGAAAGATCGTCGCACAGCTCGACGGTCCGGGCGGGCAGGGACGTGGCGAGCGCGTCAGCATTCCGATGGGCGACGATCAGGCAATCGACCATGGCTATGCGACGACGATCCATAAGAACCAGGGGGCGCAGGTCGATCACGCCTATGTGATGGCATCGGGAACGATGGACCGGCATCTGACCTATGTCGCCATGACGCGGCATCGCGACGGGGTGCAGCTCTACGGAAGCCAAAACGAGTTCACCAGCCGGTAGGCCGGTCGTCTGGTCGAGCACGGGGCCCGCCCCCTATGATCATGACCCGAAGAACAGCGACAGCTATATTATGTGTCGCTGGAAAACGACAAGGGCGAGCGCCACACCGCATGGGGTGCTGACCTTGAGCGCGCCATGGAGGACGCCGTGCCAGAGATCGGGGAGAAGATCGGCCTTCAGCATCTAGGCTCCACCCCCGTTACCTTGCCGGATGGCACGCAGACGCACCGCAACACATGGAAGGTTCGGGACGCTGGCGAGCTGGCCTATGAGCAGCTTGAAAGCCGCCTGTCGCGGTCGGGCGCGAAGGAAACCACGCTCGATTACACCCGCGACTTCGCCGCGCGGCGCGGGATCGCGGCACGGCACACATGGGCGTCCGCAGCGAGATTGAGGTTCCCCGCGATCGCGTGCCCGACCACCGTGCCGGCAGGGAGTCGACGGTCGAGGATCATGTCCTTTCGCAAAAAGTTCGCGTGGATCTCGCCCAGGATCGGGAAATCGATCGTCCTCAGCGCCGCAATCGGTTCGAGGGACTGACTGAAACTCAATACCGGTCGTGGGGCCGCCTCAGCTGCCCAGGGGCCACCGGAAAGAGGGGGGCGTGCGCGGGAGGTGTCGGGGCAAATTGGTTGTTGATCTACAACAAAGTTGACGCGACGAGCGTTCATTTCGAGCGCACCGACACGCATTCCGATCTGTTCTGGGAGTAGGGCGGGGTAGTAACCATGCCTGCCAGCAATCTCGTGCGAGCAATCTCGTGCGCGCCAACAAGAATGCGCTTGCAGTGTGCGCCGAGACAGCCGCCGAGGCGAAGAAAGAACAACGGTGTACGATCAACGTGGCAGCCCCGGTGCAGTGATGTAACCTGTTCTCTAGCTTAGGAGCTGCGCGGCCTCCTCGTGTTTCGACAACAGCGTGACCGCTGTCTTGTCGAACGACACGACGCAAGCCCGGCCTCAACGGCGGGCCGTTCCCGCGTCGAGCAGCGCCCGGATCGCGGTCGCTACGTCCACTTTCGACAGCTTTGCACCCTGCCGCAGTCTCCAAATCAGTTCACATAGCGACGGCAGCGAAACCGCAATGAGAGGTCGCGTCCTTGAGCAGCTTCCGGGCGATACGGGCCTGCGTCGGATCATCTTGTAGGATCGAGCGAGGACGTTTGTGTAGGTGGTGATCTTCATTCGTCGTCCAGTTCGCCGGCCCAACCAGCCGCCGCGATGTTGTTTATTTCCTCAATCGACAGCGGTTTTTTTAGCTTCACCTTGCCGTCAAGAGCATGAAGAAAACCATCGATGGCTCCGGTCGGCCGGGCCGCTCGCACCCGCAGTTTGCCACCGGGCAGCTTCCCAAAATTGACCCGTTCCCCCGGCTTGATGCCGAGATGTTGCAGCAAGTCCCGCTTGAGCGTGACCTGCCCCTTCGCCTGACCGCGAGCGATGCCATCGCAACCTTCATAGCCTAAAGCTCCATAGTAATGCATATTTATTACTATCAATATAGGATTTCGGGCGTCGGAGGCGTTGCGAAGGCAACGAGAACCGCCCTTGCGTCAAGGATCCGCTGTACGGTGGATCGGGGAGCGAAGCGAACGGCACTAGGTCGAGCAGGCGCGCAACTCTCGTCACGATGGCGACAAGACCGCCGGCCGACCTAGTGCGAAGTCGTCGTAAGGTTCTCGCCCTGGTCCATAAGGACACTTGCTTTGTCGATTTGACGCTTCGCCTTGGAGCGGAAAGACCATGCTTCGCTGCGGCGACAATCCGTGTCGAGGCGGCGGGCCATGTCAACATTGGCCTCAGCGTTGAAAAGCAGTGTGTACGCCTGATCAAACAGTTCGGCGGCACCATAGTGATCCTCACGTCGGGCTACTTCAAGACGCTGCCTCGCCACGTCATGCTTGGTGCCTGCCAGTTCCATCAGGTCGTGCCGGATAGCCTCAATCTCATGCCACATCAAAATCCGGAATGAGAATATCGCATGGCTGAGCGTTTTCAACACTCAAATCCGAATAGCCACCAGTCCTGATTTTACAGTTCAAGTGATCGTTGCGAGCAATGTGCAGGATAAGCAGCGGATCGCGAACACCTATCAGGACGCCCGCTCGCTGGTGGCGGTGGTCGGACTAGACGACGAAGGTTCTGCTCGACCGCGTACCATTGCCTGTATAAACTTTATGATCGTTCTACCGTCGCGTTCGTTCGTGGTTTCAGGAACCCATCAGCTTCATTCAAAGATCGTGGTGACCTTGGCTAAGACTTCATCTATGATCGCCACAGGTAGACTTTCCACTTTGCGCCTATTGCGAGCGTTGAGATCGAGCACGCGAGGCTGATCGCAGCGGACAACGCCGGTTATCTTGGTCCCGGCAAGAGGCACAGCAAAGCCAATGCGGCTGGCAAAATCGCCGGGCAGTATCACCGGCAGGCCGGTTGCTCGGTTGAACTCATCCGGGAGAGACGACGACAACTGGGCGGTGGCCGCGCTGTTCACGGCCGTGCGTCGGCTTCAAATCGACCATGTAGACCTCGCCGCGCCTCATCGAGCGCACGGACACGCATTCTACTATGGGGGGGCATCGCATCGGCGCGACTGGCGGCGTTCTGCGACTTCGCGTTGATCCAGTTTGGTCGTCTTGGGGTCGGCCGCCTCACAGAAGTTTTGCGCTGGTGCCTTGCTTGGCCAGCAGCGTGACAGCCTTCTTGTCGAAGGACACGAATGTTTCGCCACCGAGCCATTGGCCATCAAAAGCAATTACCCCGTCCGCGAAGTCGCCGCCGGCATCGAGGACGGCTAGGCCCGCCTCGACGGCGGGACGATTGACGACGACATTTTGCGCGTCGATCAGGCCCCGGATCCCGCTGACGATGTCCTGGCGCGACATCGCGGCCCGGGTGCTTAGCATCCAAGCCAGCTCGCACAGCGAATGCACGCTGATGGCCACGAGGTTTGCGCTCTCCATCGTCTCAACGGCAGCGCGGCCTTGCGCTTCGTCGTCTGCGAAGACCAGGCGCAGTAGGACGTTCGTATCGGCCGTGATTTTCATTTATCGTCCAGACCGGCCATGCCCGCCGCCGCGCCCGCTTTCGCGATCGCGTCATTGATGTCCTTGATCGAAAGCCGCGCTCCGTTACCCTTACCTTTGAGAATTCCGTGCAGCTCTCGCCAGGATCCTTTGCTCCGTGCCGCTTTCAATTCCGCTTTGCCATCCGGCAAAAAGTCCAGCTCGATCTTTTCCCCCGGCTGGATGCCCAAGTGCCGGAGCACGTCCTTGCGGAACGTGACCTGCCCCCGCTCGGTGACTGTTAATGTCGTCATGGTTGCGTCTCCAAAGGATCAGCCTTGAATATAAGGTATTTTTGCATTATATCCAAGCATTCTCTGCCTGCCATGTCGCATAAATCCTGATACCGGAGACATCCATGAAAACCACTAACTTATCGCGATCGCGACGTTTCTGCCGTGCATCGCACAGGCCCAGGGCAACACCGGCCATTCGCTCGACTGGTGTACAACTCGCCCACAGGACCGCGCACAGACGCAGCTCCGCTGCCTCGCCGACGTGAAGCACCTGGCGAACACGCCTGACTGCAAAAACTGCCTGAAAGCCGATGAGCAAGAGGCAATGAAGAAGCGCCGGCCTGGTACGGGGGAGATGAACTTGAAGAAGCCCGCCTTTTGGTACGACGATCCGCAGAACCGCTATAACACGCTGCTGATTTGCCGGAACACGCTGAGCTGCCGGGTGCGACCTGGCGCGTCAATCGTTGCTTGATCAGGCCGAGAAGGCTCAATAGGGCGTGCCCCTCCGCTGCGCTCCGGGTCGGGCTTTCGTGCCTTGCATCGAGCCGCGTTCCGCGTCTCGCCCTAACGGGCTTCAATCCACGGCCCTAGCGGGCCTCTCACGCCCCGGCCGTTCCTCGAGAATGGCTTGCGCGCTCCGCTTGCCCTCCCTTCGCATCGAACGCCGATACCAACGAGCAGACCACCAGCGCAGCGCCATCCCATGCTCCGGGTCATGGATCGTGACGGCCTGCGGCCGTCGAAAGGCCCGCTTTCTCCCTCGACCTCTAAGCAGGCCCGGAAGGCAAAGGAAGACAAGTTAACAGTTACGATAAATTTATTGTCAGCTATTGACGCTCCTGCCAGATTAGCATATAATTATATTATATATAGAATATTTATGTCAAAATCAGAGAGGAAATACCATGACGACAGAAGCAAATTTCTACCTCAGCAGCATCGAGATCGATTCGGACGGGATGGAGTTGGACCACAGCTACACCGACAACTGCCGGCCTGCGGCGGCAACCGCTCCGGGCACTTTTGCAGGAGTGGTGACGATGAACCACACTTATCGCGAGGACACCCCGGAAAATCGCGTCATGTT
Organism: Candidatus Paraburkholderia calva; assembly: GCA_001184395.1. Taxonomy (GTDB): domain Bacteria; phylum Pseudomonadota; class Gammaproteobacteria; order Burkholderiales; family Burkholderiaceae; genus Caballeronia; species Caballeronia calva. The sequence continues at coordinate 14,854 of LFLF01000063.1, forward strand.
CGAGTTTCCGGGCAAGTCCGACGCCGATATGAACCGTCGCCGATCGCTATGACGCCGCCATGTGGAAGTTGAACGGCGGGATGTTTTTCGGCTGTATGGACCGCTGCGACCCCGAGGCGGGCGGCATCCTCACCGAGGACCATTACCGGGCCGAACCCGGCAATGGTCCCCATGTGTGGGGCAGGTGGGCGAATTCCTCATCACTGTTTCGGGCTTGCGCGCCGTGGTGGAGGTTCGCGACGGTTTCGGCCGGTTCCGCGCAGCCTGCATTTTCATGTGGTGGACGTAGACGCGCCATTCATCAGCGAGACGGGCTTTCGCTCGTTATACTTCGTTCGCTCGCACTTCGATATGGCCTTGGCCTGCGCCGGCCAAAACGTGGAGGATGTAGCCCGCGCCGCTTTCGCCGGCTACCTCGCCAAGGAGCGCCGGCCGCTCGCGCCTGAGTATCGCCAGCGCCGCGCCGACGAGCCGGCCCCGCCAGCGCCGAGTTTTGCCGAAATGAGCTACGAGGAAACTGGCGGTCAGATGGCTTTCGGCTTCTAAGACTGGATTGCGCAATCCACAAAGGAGGATCACTGCGCCTTGTTCTCACCAACGGCCATCCGTTCTCATATCCCGCCAACCTGTCCGAGGCCGAGCAGGAGGCAATTTCCGAGGCCGTGCCCGGCCCGCACGCTGGAAGTGCCGGCCGTCGTGCATTTCGAGTGGAAACACCCCGTCACCGTGGACGTGGAGATTGCCACCGATCCCGACGCATGGGAGACGGCGCAGCGCTTCACCGGCTAGCCGACGTGGAACGTAGCCGTCCTCGAGGCCCAGACCGGCCTCGAGGACGGCTACGAGCACCCGGCTATCGTCGTCGGCGACACGACCTATTGCGGGTTCCAGCTACTTGCCGACTGACGTCTTTGCCGCGTCACTATTCGACCTGCTCGACCTTCGCGCCGCCACAGGCCCCGCCGTGCAGCCAATCGGTTATGCCAGGCTTCCCCCATAGATTCTTGCCGCATTTCTCGCAGCGGTATTTGACGCGGTTCGATCGGTTCATCGGCTCGACGGGCAGCAGCTCGACCAGGCCCAGGTCAACGCCTTCGTTGTGTCGGCCTCGCCGCCGCCAACCGAGGGCAGGGCGAGGCGCGGCCGCTCGGGGATAACGGTCAAACCCATGAGCTTGAATTCCCGTGTCAGTAGCTCCGCACACGCGCGATCGAACGCATTGCCTGCGATGATGTAGTGAGTCATCTGCTCGCCGACCTTGCGCCCGCCCGGCTCGCTCATATGGCTTGGCATCAAGGCCGATTTCTTCCATGCGCCCCCATTCCTTGTTGTGATAAACGCGCCGGCCGGGGCTTGCCGTGGTGGAACTGCCACGCATGGAGCATTTCATGAGCCAGTGTCGAAAGCGTATCGCGAATCGAGCGGATCGCGAAATAGCTAAGGTTAGTCGCGATTTCGTCGGTGCGCTGGCCGGAGTGGTGGACAAACCGCGCGCTTGAGAAATAGCCATAGGTCCGGCGCTCGCTCAGGCAGTCGGGGAGCTGATCGGTGAACAGCGCTGTGTTGAAGTGCTCGAACGCCTTTTGCAGTTCCGCATAGGCGTCCGGTGTCGGCTAGATCGGCATCAGTCCCCCGGCGCTTGGGTCGCTTCGCGCGCCCGCTTGAAGGCTTCCCATGCGTCTACCGCCGGGCCTCTGTCTGTCCGGCCTCGCTCATCCAGAAGCGCCGGGCCTGTGTTCGTCCAGTGCGTTCCACCATGCAATGCCGACGCGTTCGTCGGTGGTTGGTTCACGATCCATGAGGCACCCCGGAAGAATGTGGCAAATTAATTATATGGATTGCGCAATCCAGAAGAAAAACCCGAGAAACAGGCGGCTCTCGGCAAGGGACCACCCCGGCATCACCAGCCGAAAATCTTGTGGCTGATCGCGAGGACGACGAGCACCCCCCCGATAACGCCACCAGCAAGGCCCATAGCGCCCGCTATGAGCGCGAACCGCCATGCGCGCTTCATCGAGATCATGGCCGCCGCGTCCTGCTTTTCTTCCGGGATTGCCGCTGCGCGGAGCTCCGCTTTGTAGTCCGTCTGATCGGCAGAAGCTCGGGTTGTCGTCTTGTGCTGCCGGAGGCGCTGATACAGTTCCGAGAAGTAGATTACCGCCTTCGGCTTGAGGGTAAATGCCTTGCTGTCCTCATGGAACGCGAACAGCGGATAAAAGGCTTCCTCGACCGTTTCGTCGGTTTCGAGCTTGTTGAACACGACCCGGATTTTCTTCGGCCAAACCCCATCGACACGAGCGCCTGAATGGTCGCGATCGTGTCCTTGATTTGCTTGCCCTCTTTGACGGACGGCACGACGAAAAAAATCCATGTCCTCATGCGAACCCTAATACTGCCGCATGAGCTTGACGAAATCCTCGACGTTGGACGTGCCCACGTCGATCATCATCTGCTCTTGATGCTGGCCGAACTGTTTGCCGCGCATGGCCTCCGCGTAGCCTTCATCGGCATTGATGGATTCGACTGAGATATTTGGCATCCTTGATGCGTGGATAGAGCAGATGGCGGGCGACCGTGGACTTGCCGACATTGCTCGAGAAATTGGTAACAGCAACCTTCATTTCTTTCCACTCCTGTTTTTGCTGAATAGAGGCCGACTTTTGCCCAGATACTTTTCGCCAATTGCATCGCGCTTTTTAGGATCAAGCGCATCCTCAAATTGATCCGTATCGGTTGCCGGGGTTTCGTCCGCGCTATCCTCGCCAGCCGACGAATTGCCGTTCTTCGTGGTGGCCTGTTTAGATGGCGTGGCTATTCTCCCCGCTGCCCGTTCCTTGGCCCGGTAGCGATAGAGATTCTTGCGGAGGGTTTCGAGCTTCACCTCGATCCCCGCTTCGCTAAGGGCTTGCACGATTTCCTCGTGCCTCACCCCATCCTGCACCTTGCGAGATCAATCTCCGGCATCACCTGCCGGAGCTTTGCCGCAGCCGTTGAGCCGGTCAGGCCGGCTATGGCTTCCTTGAGCTTGTCCGTTTCCACACTTGCCACCTTCCCGTTTACCGCGAATATCCTAATTCTGTCCTACATGCGTCTCACTTTCAATCCATGATGTCCGAAAACTATCCTATCAGCGTCCGGCTTTCCGATTGGCAAAGCCAATCGGTGCAGTTCGATACCCTCTTAAGGGGGCATCGTGTTTGCGGGACCCGTTTTCGCCCTTAACAATTCGGCGGCTTGCCGTTACTTGCCGGTCTTCGAGAAGTCGGCTACGAACCGCGTCTGCGGCTCGTGAAAGTCGCGTAAGCCCTCCCCGGTCCATGTGATTTTTCCAACGTCAGAAATGCAATGGTTTTCGTGCCGCTGCCGAGTTCAATTTGGAAAGAAGCACTGACCGGATAACCGACCTTTACCGCTCGCTGACTGCCACGATGGTGACGGTCGAGACGTTCCCGGGCGCTGTGATTGTCGAGCATAAGCAAGCTGAACAGCTTGCGGCTCAGATCCGCGATCTATGCATGGAACTGGAACGGCTACTGGCCGTTGCGGAAGAAGGTGACGACGCAAGCCGCGCAACGGTGCCGCGTCGAATAGGCGTGCTCGAACGAGAGATACAGACTTTGGTTGGCAAGGTGCAAACGTTGGCCGGACGCCAACTAGATAGGGTGGATACAAGGTGGAAAAGATAAAAGAATTTACGCGCGTGCTCGCCGAGCCTCTGGTTGATGTGCTCGTAGGCGTAATTGCGTGGAACGGCGTTGTTTTCGCTCTGTGCGCCCTTCCCTTGTTCGTCTTTCTCTGGCGCTGCGCGTCGTCTCGACGCTGGGCGTTCATCACTGCTGACGCCTACTACCTGGTCGCAGGCCGCGGGCATGTTCTTTGGTGACAGTGCTGCCCTTCCTCATGGGCCTATGGTCTTGCGATCTGGATCATTCCCAGCGTTGTCCTCGCTGCCGTTTGGACTGCACTTTGGGGTGAACGCTGGCGTCCTGCTCGCTTGCTTGCCGTCCTTCTGCTTGTTTCGGTTTCCCTATCGGCATCGTTGGTTGGGCCAATCCGATCACAGCGGCTGGGGCGCTCTTTCCCGGCATGGATGGTTGGGGTTGGGTTTGGTCGGTTGCATAGCCACTCTCGCCTACTTCGCCCATACCCGCCGTCCTGCCTCTGCATTCGCTGCGATCATACTGTATTGGTCGGCGCACTTTGCCCACTCGATCGCAACACGCACTATGTGAACGCCCTATTCACGGTCGGCGCTGACGCGGACAAACGGATGATTGATCGCGTCCTGGTTCCCTATTCGATGTGGAAGCCGTGGGAGAAGGGTGGGGCTGATGCTTTCTGGTTCGACTCTGGCGTTCACCAAATAAGCGGAACCCGGATAGCAACAGTCATTTGTTACGAGCAGCTGTTGGTGTGGCCGGTCCTTCATAGTTTTGCTCACAATCCCGAAATCCTGGTCGGCGCAGCCAATGATTGGTGGGCGCGGACGTTTAAGTGCGCTCGAACGTTCGCTTTTTATGTACTACAAAATTGCCCAGTTGATGCTATGTATAAAACGCATTGCCTTTCTTTATACATTGTGTAAAATATTCACCCTAATATTTGTCTGTAAAGGCATCCCATGCAAACCATCCAACTTTCTTTTCTCCCTGCTGCGAATGATCTGCGGGGCGAGGACGGCTCGTTGAATCTGAAGCGCATCCGCAAAGTCGTGTTCAACAACATGACTGCGGAGGACTTCGCGCATCTGCTGGGTGTGCCTGCGGCGACTTACCGTAGCTGGGAATACAAGCAGCGTGAGCCATCGGGCGCGGCTCTTTCGCTGCTCAAGATCGCGGTGGCAGCACCGAAGCTTGTGCAGGAAGTGTTGGGTAATGAAGTGGAATCGCCGATCGTCGCGCAACCGAAGGGTGCCGACATGGTGAGCATGGCCGCTTGATGGCTGAAAAACAAAAAGCCAAGGTGGGCGCCTTGGCTTTTTGAGAAGACTTAGTTTTTGGAAGAGTTACTAGGTCGGGTGTGACTGGTTAGATCACTCAGTGCATTTCTGCGTTACTTTAACCAATTCTAGCCTGTCGCTTTCTGGTTTGCAAGTTGGACAGGGAAGACAATGGTGTCTATCAAACTGCACGCCAAACGGCGTTGCTTCGGCGTACCCGCTCGCGGGCGAAGCGTCAAGAAAGACGGTTCCGTATGATGAGGAACCGCATTCTCTCCATTACCCGAAACACCATTCCTTACGTCAAGGAGGTGATGCCGCTTGCGAAGTCGGTGACGGGCTGCATCCTGATGCAGCAACTCGATTACTGGTTCGAGCGTTTTCCGAACGGCTTCTACAAGTTTCAAGATGCGGCTCCCGGTAACGCTCACTACAGACCCGGCGAGAGTTGGTCCGAAGAACTGGGCTTCTCGCTGGCCGAGTTCCGCACGGCGTTTGACAAGATCGGCGTTCGATACGTCTCCAAGACGGAGTACGTCGCTGCGGCTGCCGATCCTTTCCAAGGCAAGTTTTATTGCTGCTACACCGATCGGCGCGCGGGCATGACGTTCTACTTCCGCAACCATGAGCTGGTCGATAAGAGCTTGGATGACCTTATTCGCTCACAACCGAGCGCTACTGACGTGCAGCCAGGTCTTGCGGAAAATCGGCCCGTTCCGATGCCGAAACCGGCAAATTTAGGCCAAAAGTCCATCAAATTTACTGTAGCTCAAGAACATTCACTTCCTGTAAAGGTAGATTCTGCATTTACAGGAAATCGAGATTCTTTATTTCCTGTAGATACACATTCTCAACCTCTTGTAGATGCGGATACCCAATCTACTGTGGATGCGGAATCTTTACCTCCGCAACTCACGAATGTTGAGCAAGAGGAAATGGAGTTTCTCAACGCCGGTATTACAGAGACTACGGTTTCAAAAACTACAGAACCACAACAACCGGCGAGCGCAAGCTCAGCCAAGCTCGCCAGCAGCAACCCCGACGAAAAGCGTTGTGGTGGTGACGATGATTTTGAAAACCTCGTTTTTCCGCCGAATCTAGCGTCTGCCGAGCGGGACGGATTGATCGCTGCTCTACGCAAATGCGAGGCAAGTGTGCATCAGGACTTGCTGGACGAAATCGCTGGAGTGCAAGCCGGAAAAGGTTTCCGCATGGGGATGGTGCCGTTCGCGCACGCCCTTGTTCGGGCCGTCGATGAAGGCCGGTTTGTGCTGACGGCAGGTGTCGTGGTTCGCAAGGGGCGCGAGAATCGGCGCACGAATGGCGTCCAGATCGCATCGACCGAGGCGGCGCTGACGGCGCAGGTTCGACCGCTGACCCAGTTGAGTGACGCTGAACTGTCGAAGTTTCCGCCGAACATGCGCAAGCGCATGGAGGAAGCGCGAGCCAAACAGTTGTGCGACCACGCTGGCTGATTTCTGACGTTGGAAAAAATGCATCGAGAATCGAACGGGACTGCGATGAGACAAGTTCGATCGTTGTGACTCCATCAGTGTCGGGGGACGCGGCGATCGTTGCGCCGGTTGCAGCTAAGCCGGTGCCGGACCCGGGGATCGTCCCGATGTGGACCGCGCCTGCCGGGTCCACCTTACGCGACTCTATCCAGGAATGGGCAACTCAGGCTCAGTGGACGCTCGTATGGGACGCGCCCGATGGCGTCGATAAGTCGGTGAACTATCCGATCATTGCTGCGCTTCAATTTCAAGGTCCGATCGACCAGGCAGTGGACGACTGTATCAGGCTCTATGAAAACTCGAAAAAGCCGTTGGCGATTGAAATCAATTCGTCGCAACGGCTTCTGTATGTCTATCTCAAATACAGTTAAATCACGATGCGAAAATAATTTTATTTAATGTGTATGACTTCGGTTGCGGTTGCGCTGTCCGGTTGCCAGACTTTTGAACATGCCGGTGAAATTTAGCGCGGAACAGACGCGGGCGCAGCGCGAATCGGTGACGCGCTGAAGCGTTCGGTCGCAAACCCGAGTCAGTCCGATCAAACGGTGCGCTGTCTAGATAAGCAGTGGGTTTCGCTTACTCCGATCACTGAAACGCGCGTGGCCGATACGCCGCAACTTAATTGCAACCTCAAGATCGTCACCGATGAACCCGTGTCGATTCTGGAATTCAGCCAAGTCATTACGAAGAAGTGCAAGATTCCCGTCCGCGTGACTCCCGCCGCTTTGTCGGCGATCTATAACCGCGACCTGAGCAATGGTGAAACCAAGGGCCGACGATAACGAACGGTCTGCTGGTTCCTGCCGTGACAGTGCCGGGTGTGCAGTCGAGCGGAAGCGTTGCCTTGACGAACGATCACAAGATCGACGTGAATTACAACCGACCTTAACGGGCTGCTGGATATGGTGACGGCACGCAAAGGCATCGCGTGGAAGCTTGAGAACAATGGGCGCTCCGTCATCATCTATGACGTCGATACTCGTATGTTCAACATTCACCTAATCGCTACGGATACCGATATGAAGTCGGAGTTCCAAAGTGGTACGACCCAGGTAAATGGCGTGTCGGGTGCGGGATCGAGCGTAGCAAGCGGCAGCGGAAGCTCGGGAAGTAGTAGCGGCTCAACCAACACGATGCAGACCACGGTTGTCTCGATGAAGACCTCATTGTGGGCTGATATTCAGAACGACCTCAACGCGATTGCGCCGGGGCCTACGAATCGAGTCAGCATTTCGCCCTCAACGGGCGGAATTACCGTGCGTGGAACGCCTTCCGTTCTCGATGCGGTCGCGCATTACGTTGACGCGAAGAACAAGGTGTTCGACAAGTTCGTGACGTTCAACGTGCAGGTGCTCTCGGTGATGGTCACGAACACCGATGCGGCCAGTATCAGCTGGTCCGCGCTCTACAAGACGCCCACCGGAAAGTACGGCATTGCATTGGCTTAACACCTTCTCAGCATCTGCGGAGCAGTGAACGGAATCTTCTCGATTCTCAACACGTCGGGTTCGCCGTGGGGTGGAACGTCAGCCATTCTGAGCGCACTGAATGAGCAAGGGAAAGCGCGCTTGCTGCGCAGCACGCAATTGCCGACTATGAACCTTAAGGCAACGCTGAACCAGCTGGTTGTATTCATCGATTCAGGCGCAAACAGCGGCAGATTCATCGTGAGTGAGGCTTTGCGCCTGGATTTCCGGTCCACCAGGGTGTTGCGCCTGGGCCTGCGGCCCGCTTTCCCCCATTACGGGCGAACCTGTGCCATCAATCGCTTGCGCGAAAGATAAACGTTGGTCAACGCCAGCGC
>LFLF01000064.1 GCA_001184395.1 Candidatus Paraburkholderia calva
TCCGGCGCGAAGCTCGGACGACCCCCCTCGCGGCGCTCTCATACATCCGCGAAAAGACCGCGTCCATGCGAGTGAGCGCCTCGTTCAACCACAGCCGAATCGGTCGCAGCGGGTGATTGGCCGGAACCAAGTTATCCAGCGTGGTCATCATGAACATCAATTCGGTGTAGCCGTCCGCTCTGCGCATCGTTTCGGTCTCAGTGTCGTTCGATTCCTTGATTCAACGTTTGCCCCGCCCAGTTTGCCCCTCCCAATCAGATGATCCGCGTAAGATGACCCGCGTAGAGAGTATTTCAATAGCCTGTTAATAACAAAAAAGGCGTTGGGGGCGTCAACGCCGCGACCCCGCACGCCCTCAAGCCCTACGCGTCAGGCTTGCGCCGTTGCGCTGGCCAGTTCTTCAAAGCTGACTTCCTTGTCGGTCACCTTGGCCTTGCCGAGCACGAAGTCGACAACGTTGCTTTCGACGACATACGCTTCCATTTCGGCGAGGCGTTGCTGGTTCGAATAATACCAGCGGACGATTTTCTTCGGGTCTTCGTAGCTCTTGGCAAACTCATCGACTTCCGCTCGGATCTGCTCTGGCTTCGCCTGCAGTTCGTTGGCCTTCACCAGTTCGGCGAGCACGAGGCCCAGCTTCACGCGGCGCTCGGCTTGCGAGGCGAACATTTCGGCCGGAATCGGTGCGTCAGCCGCGTTCGGCACGCCGCGTTGCTGCAGATCCTGTTCGATCAGCGCCTTCGGCACGTCGAGTTCGGAGATGCTGAGCAGTGCGTCTATGACCTGGTTCTTCACGATCTGCTGCGTGCGGCGCTTGGCTTCGCGCTCCAGGTTGTCCTTGATCTCGCCGCGCATTTTGGTCAGATCGCCGTCTTCGATGCCGAGCGACTTCGCGAATTCGCTGTCGACTTCCGGCATGTGCGGCCACTCGATCTTTTTCACGGTGACGGTGAATTGCGCGGTCTGACCGGCGATGTCCTTGCCGTGGTAATCCTCAGGGAACTTGAGGTCGAATTCGCGCGACTCGCCGACTTTCAGGCCGGTCGTGGCGGTTTCGAATTCTGGCAGCATGCGGCCTTCGCCCAGCACGAATGCGAAGTCGTTCGCGATGCCGCCTTCGAACGCGACGCCGTCGAGCTTGCCGACGAAGTCGAGCGTCGCACGGTCGCCTTTCTGGGCGGCCGTGTCGGCGCCGCCTTCGCCGCGTACGTGGAAGTGCACGCGCTGCTTGCGCAGGATGTCGAGCGTGCGGTCGACTTCGGCTTCGGAAATGGTGGTGACGGTGCGCTCGATCTGAGCCGTGGCCACATCGCCCAGCTTCACTTCCGGATACACTTCGAAGGTCGCGTCGAACGCGTAGTCTTCGGCGGCGGCTTCAGCCTTGGGCGCGAAGCTCGGCTGGCTGGCGACGCGCAGGTTCTCGGCACGCGTGACGTCGAAGAATTCCTTACTGACCTTATCGCTTAGCACTTCTGCCTCGACCTGGCCGCCGTACTGTTTCGACACCATCTTGATGGGCACCTTGCCCGGGCGGAAACCCGGCATGCGCACGGTTTTGGCCAACTGGCGGATGCGCGAATCGACTTCCTTCTGCACGGTGTCTTTCGGCAGGGAGATGGTGACGCGGCGTTCGAGCTTGCCGAGGTTTTCAACGTTAGCCATGGCTTCAATCGTCCTAGAGTATTTCGATGTTCGGTTCTTCGCGGTTCTAAAGGCGCAGGTCCGTCTGGTTTCTGCGTGAACCGGCCGGAAGTGGCGCTGAACCTCAATCCGGTGCGCGAGCACGGATTTTTCGGCGTTCAGACCCCCGCCGACGCGGTGTCGTCAACATAGCCAAGAATTTTAGCAAACAACGGCCCGACCTCGCGACGGATCGGTGCATGCTGCATTTCAGCCGGTTTGACGCGGGTTTGACCGCGATTTCGGCGTAAATCCGCGTTTTCGGGCATGGCGTCCGCGCGTACAATTCCGGCTATCGTAGCGCCACTATTTTTTTTGCGCGGCGCGTCACGCTGATAAAGCTTGGCGGCGCGTGAAATCCGCACCAAGCCGACCCGACGCGCGTTCCACTGCCGTACTGCATGGAATGCATGCGCAGGAAGAATAGATAAGGCTTCGCCGCCGCGCTTCAAGCGCGCCTTCAAAGATCACAATATCGAGACACCACCATGCCTGCTCCCGTAGTTGTCACCGCTCCCGACTCTTTCAAGGGCTCGCTTTTTGCCGAGGGCGTCACGAACGCCATTGTCAAGGGCATCCGGCGCGCGCGGCCGGATGCCCAGATCCGCATCAGTCCAATGACCGATGGCGGCGAAGGCACGCTCGACGCGATTCTCGAGACGGCGGAAATGGTCGGCATCACTGATCCGGACAGCATGGCCGTGCCCGTGACGGAGCGCAGCACGCTCGGCATGGGTGAAGCGATCCGCGCGCTGCTCGACACGGGCGCGCGCAAGTTTTTCGTCGTGCTCGGCGGCAGCAGCACCAACGACGGCGGCGCGGGCCTGCTCGTCGGACTCGGCCTGAAGCTGTTCGATGCACACGGCGCTGAACTCGAGCCGGTGCCGTCGGCGCTCGCGAAAATCACTCGCATCGACGTTTCGGGGCTGGATGGCCGCGTGAAGGAAGCCGAGTTCGTCGGCATGTCGGATGTTGATAATCCGCTCAACGGCGATCACGGCGCGACCGCGATCTTCGGTCCGCAAAAAGGCGTGATGCCGGAGCAGATTGTGGGCATCGACGCCACCCTCGCCCATTTCGCCAACGTGCTGGAACCGGCAATGGCTGTCGTCAAGCGCAACGAACCCGGCGCGGGCGCAGCGGGCGGACTAAGCTTCGCGCTGCACATGCTCGGCGCGCGCTTCGAGACGGGCGCGGAAGTCGTTGCGCGCGAAATCGGGCTCGACGCCGCGCTCAAAGGCACGGGGCTCATCACCGGCGAAGACCGCTCGGACATGCAGACGCTGCACGGCAAGGCTGTTCATAGCCTGCAAGCACGCGCGCGATGCTGGCGTGCCGGCGACGCTGCTCTCGGGTGCAGTGGATCCGGCGGCGCTGCCGCGTCTGTCGGAACACTTCAGCGGCTGCTTCGCGCCCGCGCCGGGTCCGATCCCGCTCGACGTCGCGATTCGCGATGCCGCGCGCCTGTTGTCGAACGAAGCCGAGCAGTTGACGCGGCTGCGCTTCGGCTCGAGCTAGTTGTATAGAGTCAATCCGACGCGGCGCGTTTGAACCGCGCCGCGTTGCTGCTTTACGCTCGCGCCCGTCCGAACGCGAGCCGGGCCAGGCACCACACGGCGAGCATCGTCGCGCCCATCAGCGGAAAAACTGCGCCGAGCGCCCGTGCGGGCCGGCGCTTCATCCACATCACGAAGCCGCCGATGGCCAGCACCGCGAGCCCGAGCGAGATCGCCGAACTCACGATCTGATTCGCCACGCCGAAGTAACATCCCATGTGCAGCGACGTGCCGTAGGAAACGGCGCGCGCGACTTCGTCATAATCCGCGTACGAAATATCGGACAGCACCTTGCCGCTGTATTGATCGATGTGCAGCGTGCGTTCGTCGCACGGATCGGGCGGGAAGTACGACATCGTGTACACGCCGTGCGCGGCAGCGCGATGCCGTAGTCGTCCTTCACGCCGAGGTGCGTGGCCAGCGCGATCACATCATCGAGCGAGACATGCCGGGCCGGTGACGCCGCCGGCGCGCTGTCGGGCGCTGTCGTCGCGCCGACGACCCAGGGCGTCTGATGCAGCGGCAGATCGTCCATCTTTATACCGCCGTGCATGGCGTGTGCGCCGGTTGGCTGGGAAGGCGCGGCGGAATGCACATGCGCCTCGCCCCAGGCGCCCTTCGGATAACCGAGCGATGCCGACGTCGCGAGTGCCTTGAACTCCTTGCCCCACGAACCCGACCACGGTAGCCCGCTCAAGAGGAAGAACAGTGCGCCGAGCGCGAGCCACACGCCGCCAACCGCATGCAGATCGCGCCACCACGCGTGGCCGCGCAGCGACAGGCGCGGCCACCATACGCCACCCGGCGCGCCGCCCCAGCGTACCCTGCCCGGCCACCACAACGCGACGCCCGTGCCGATTATCACGAGCCTCCAGCAGCCGGCCAGTTCCATGATGAGTTCGTCGGGCTTGCCGAGCAGCAACCCGCGATGCAGATTGCGCATCTGTTTCATGAAGCGATGCTCGATCGAAAGCGTGCCGAGCACCGTGCCATCGTAGGGATTCACATAGACGCTTTCGCTCTCGCCGACTTCAGGCGAAACACGAATTCGGCGCTGTGCGTGCGGTCGGTTTCGATCTGCGCGAGCGTGGGCGTCGCGTCGCCCGGTTCGTGGGCGATGGCCTTCGCGAGCAGCGCATCGGCCGGCAGACGCGGCGCGCCGGTATCGGCGACGGTCATCCGGTCGCGATACAGCAGCGGTTCGAGTTGCGGCTGAAAACAGTACATGGTGCCCGTGATCGCGAGCACGATCAGGAGCGGCATCACGAAGAGACCGGCACAGCATAGAAGTGCCAGCGCCACAGCGTGCGCCGGTGCGTGATGGTCTCGTCGTACAGCATGGTGTGTGTCGGGTGCGTTCATGGCGATTCCGTTGCGTTGGATCATGACTGAATGACGAATCGGGCATCAGATACCGATACGCCCTTCCACATAGAACGTGCGTCCTGCGTACGGGTGAATGTAGTAGCGCCTATCGATGCCCACGCCCAGTTCAGTGCGCCTGGGCGGCTTGTACGTGAGTTCGTATCGACGACGAAATACGTGCTCGTGCCGCCGTACGTGTTCGGATTGGTGTCCGTATTGGTGAGCGTGTTGTACTGGCGTCTCGAGTAACGCATCGCCACGGTGCCCGCGAGCTTTTCGGTCGCGCGATAGGTCATCGCCAGATTGGCGCGCCACAAGCGGTATACGATAAAAGTACTTGCCCACCGACGCCGGATTGTTGGCGTTGGCAATGATCTTCGATTGCGTGTAGGCGACGTTGGCGATCAGATCGAGTCCGCGCAGCGACACGTCCTGACCTTCGTAGGCGACTTCGGCCCCGCGCGAGCGTACCTTGTCGATGTTCTGGAAATTCGTGACGTTCGGAATCACCGTGGTGTTGGTCTGGTTGAAGATCGTATTCTTCACGTCGTCCTGAAACAGCGTGAAGCGATACGAGCCGTTGCCGTGCGCCCACTCGGCGGTGAGTTCCTTGGACAGATCGTCTTCCGGCTTCAGATTCGGATTATTGTTGATGATCGATATGCCGTTGATCTGCTCCTGGAACAGTTCGCCCACAGTCGGAAAGCGGTACGCGTGTCCGATCGATGCGCGCAGCGCGCGATCGTTGGTGATGTCGAACGAGAGCGAGGCTTTCGGCGACCAGTGGCTTTGGCTAGCATCGCCATACGCGAGCGATGTGCCGGGCAGCGCGCACACCGTCGTATGCGTTCCAGTTTTCGTAACGCATGCCGTAAGTGAACGCCCAGCGCGGCAGAAAGCGTCATGCGGCCTGCGTGCTCGTGCGTCCGCCGAACGAATTGGCGAAGCCGACGCCCGGTCCGTCGCGCCATGCGGCCATGTTGTACATGACGCTGTCGAGAAAATAGTTGTCGTGGTGATAGCCGAACGACAACGCGTGCGCCGCCATGCCCGAGCGCGCGACGGGTGTGCACGTGCCGCGCAGATCGAGCGCTTTCCAGCCCGAGCCGGAACCGTCCGTGAGCGTGCCGTGGCCGTGGCCTGGCACGCCCGAACTCGCTGTGCGAGCCAGGCTCTGTGTGATGTCGAAATAGGATGCGACCGCTTCCGCTTTCTAGCCGGCGTCGCGATGCGTGCGCAGCGACAGGCCGTAAAGAAAGTTCTTGTTCGATTCCATGCTCGGCGCGAAGGTCGCCGCCGGCAGCACGTATTCATAGCCGCCGATATTCACGCGCTCGCTGTATATACCGGGTTGCCGTTGGCGTCGCGCAGGAAGGTTTGCGTATCGCTGTTGTACTTCTGATGCCAGTAGCCGAGCGTGAAGCCGGCCGGCAGCGTATCCGTGATGTCGTAGGCGAACTTCATGCGCATGTTGTCACGTGCGCTCGATGCCCTCGCTCGACGTGCCCAGCACCACCGTCCGCGTGTTGTTCTGATCGTTGTAGAGGTACGTGCCGGTAACGGGTGTGTCGGCGGCCGTCGCGATCGTCTTCGATTACGCGAGCGTCGCAAACTGCAGCGGCTGACCCGTGTTCTCCATATGATCGACGCCGATCAGAAAGGAGAAGCGCCCGAGCTTGTCGCCGACCGTCGCGGTCGTATTGGTGCCGTTGAAGTTGCGGTTGACGCCGAACAGATCGAAGTGCTGCGTGAAGGCCTGCACTTTCGCATCGGCTTCGAATTTCGTCGGCATGCGTGTGGTGATGGAAACGGTCGCGCCGATCGAGTTGCCCGGATAGAGCGCCGAGTACGGCCAGTAGATGACATCGGTGCGCTCGATGTCGTCGGCAAAGATCATCGACCAGCGTGGCGCGTAGGTTCACGTATTGCCGAGGAAATTGCTGAGCAGCAGGCCGTCGGCGTACACGAGGCCGCGCGCCGTCTGCTAATTGCTGGTGCCGCGCCCCGCGATGGTCGAATTGAGATCGCCGATGAAACGCTTGCGCACCGACAGGTTCGGCGCGTACTTGAACACGTCTTTGGCGCTCGTGACGCTCCAGTTGTCGAACTGGTCGGCGGTGAAGGTCGAGCCGCTCGCGTGCAGGTTCGGGTTGAGCGAGGACGCGCGCGGCGCGACTTGCGCGCTCACCACGACCGGCGCGAGCGTGGTGTCGGGTTGCGTGGCGTCGGCGGGCGCGGCGGTTTGTGCGTTGGCGGCGGCCCAGGCGACATACGCCATGAGGGACAGCGGCAGGCAGGCGCGAGCGCGCGCCAGAACGCGATGGCGCGAACGCCGTCGCGCTCGCAGAGGAAGCGCGGACATCGTTGATTTCCTGAAAGAAAGAACGGACGAGCGAACGCACGCGCGCACGGCGCTCAGGTGCCGCACTTCGGGTCATGCGATCGGATGGAAAACGGCTTCAGGAAAGAACGGGAAGCGCGCGCGACGACGGTTGCCACCCCGCCGCATGACGCGTTCGATGCTCGTGACGTGCGCGCGACGTCCTGCGCGATGGGCAGGTTGTGCGCGAGCAGGCTGCAGTACGAGCAGGCGTCGAAGTGATCGGCGGAGTCGTGATGACCTGCATGCTCGACACTGCTCTGTTTCGCTAACGATTGCGCGTGATGCTCGTGCGAATGCGCGCCAGTGGGGGCATCGACCGTGCGGAGCGCGGCCTGAAAGTCGCTTTGCGCGCGCTGCAATGCAAGCGTCTGACTGATCACCGGCGCGACAATGGCCAGCCACATGGCGGCGATGCCGAGCCATGCGACGAAGCGGTTGCGCGCGGTGCGATTCATGATGCGTGTGAGATAGACCGATTGAGAGTCGAACGGAATTGTAGGCAGCATAAAGAGCGTGCCGCAATGTTCGCCTGCATATGGTGGGCATCGCGTCACATACTGCCGCGGACTCGTGCGGCATCGACTGCGAAGTCTTCTCGACGTGAAACCGTCACGCGAAGATGCGAATGATTTTCTCAGACATCACCAGACGAATCGGTTAGAATTTTAAGTTCGGCACAGTGGACCGGTGCTGGACACGGTGAACCCGCCGGGCGAGTTCGATCAGCGACTTCAGGCGTCGCGAGTCAACCCACAACCCGGAACCCATCATTCGGGCGCCGTGCTGCGAGGGTGGCGAAATTGGTAGACGCACCAGGTTTAGGTCCTGACGCCCGCAAGGGTGTAGGGGTTCGAGTCCCCTCCCTCGCACCAGCCCGATACCAAAACCCCTTTGAGACTCAAAGGGATTTTTTATTTCGCGCGGGCTTCGGCGTCGCCTGGCTCGTCAGGCGGTGATGTCGTGCAACTCGATGTTGATGACTTCGCCTTTCGACTGCGAACGTCCCGCAAAGTCCACGCCGGACTGGTCGAGCACGCGTCTGATCTCTTGCGGAATCATGTCGCCCCATGTCGCCCGCGCGCGCGGCGGCGATCGGCTGGTCGATGTGCGTGAGAAAGCACCGCACGCCCGACAGCGGCCAGTACACAAACACATTGAGCGGAAACGAAGCTTCGCGTCGGTCTGACGATACGCCGTGATGTGCAGTCCCATCGTCGGCGACACGCTCATCTGCCGCGGACAGACGTGAAAATCGAAGCCGAAATTGCTGGCGACGCTTCTTACGACGAACGGCAGACACTTGTCGCCAAACTGCTTGTTTTCATTCTTGCTGAGGGCCATTGGTCGCCTCCGAGTGGTCGGTCGGTGGATGGGGGATCGAGCGTCCCCTTTTCAATCGATGCCGGAGTGTTGCGCTTGCAAATTGCGGCGTCGGTGAATCGCCGCACATCCAGACGCCAGAACCGGGCCGGGCCGCCATCACCGCGACCTTCGCCGTGAACCTTGCCGCAACCGCCCGATGCGCCGCGTCCGTCAGACGGATAAAATGAGCGCCCGCGCTCGCGGACCGCAAGCTCATAACAACCGATGAAAGCGGCGTGCGCTCGCCCTCTTCTTTCCCGACCCCACAAGCCCGTTCGTGAATTTCGACGACTACTGCCAGCAGAAAGCCACCCCGGAAGGTTCCAGCGCGTACTACGCGCTGCATCGCGCTCCGGCCGCGCGCCAGCCGTTTCTGACCGCGTTGTTCGCGCTGTATCGCGAGCTCGAAGAGACCGTGAAGGAAACCAGCGATCCGACTATCGGACGGACCAAGCATGCGTGGTGGCAGAGCGAACTCGGCCGGCTCGACGGCGGCGAGCCGACGCATCCGGTGACGAAGGCGCTGGAGGCGCACGGCGCGGGCGTACTCGACGACACGCAGCACGCCTCACTCGCGGCGCTTACCGATGGCTTCGGCACAGATCTGGATCAGGCGCGCTATCTCGACTGGCCAAGTTTGCGCCACTATCTCGAGCAGACCGGCGGCGCGTTCGCAACGGCGGTGGCCCGTGCGACCGCGCGCGATCCCGTCCGCGCCACCGCGTGGGCCGTGCCGCTGGGCGCGGCACTGCTGCTGGCGGAGCGGGTGCAGGAGATCGGCGACGACGCGCGTCACGGGCGCATCTACTTTCCCATCGACGAATTGCAACGCTACAACGTGACGGCGGCGGACATCATCAATCGCAAATACAGCGACGCCTTCGCCGAGTTGATGCGCTTCCAGACCGAGCGCGCCCGCCGCGCGCTCGACGATGCGCTTGCCGCTATTCCCGCCGACGAGCGCAAAACGCAGCGCGTGCTGCTCGCGCTGGCGGCGCTGACGAAAGCGCGGCTCAATGAAATCGAACGGGAGCGGTTTCAGGTGCTGCATCAGCGCATATCGCTGACGCCGATCCGCAGGCTGTGGATCTCGTGGCGCGCGCGCTGAGCGCGGCTAGGAGCAGATGATGAGCAACGGTTTGCCCAGCCGTGCGAGCGGCTCGCTGCCGGCGCATGACGCGAGCAGCGTCGCGTACAACCGCCGGAAATCGATGCGCGCGGGCAGCGCGCCATCGTCGAGCAATCGGTCGAAGTTCCGCACCTTGCCGTAAATGCCGCCACTACGCTGCTGCCGAGCAGGAAATGCGGCGCTCCCGCGCCGTGCTCCGTGCCGCCGGTCGCGTTCTTGTACGCCGATCGTCCGAACTCCGAAACGCTCATGACGAGCGTGCGATCCCAATCCCCGAGCACATCAACGCACCGCGCAACGAAGCGAGTCCTTCGGCCAGCCGCGCTAGCAGCGCGGCGGGACGCGCGGCCTGATTGACGTGCATGTCGAAGCCGTGCAGGACCAGACGAACCACCGCGATGGCGCCTGCGCCCTGGCGGCTCACCGCAATTTCATCCGCAGCTCTTTCGCATGACGAATCGAATAATTGCTGCGTGCTGCTCGCGCCCGCGCCGATGAGCCAGTCGCCGTCCGATATTCATCGGCGGGCGATGCCGTGCGCCAGATCTGCTGGGAGCGAAAGTGCGAACGGTTCGGCATCGCGTAGCCGACGCCTTGCACGATGGCCAATTGTGCCGCGCGCCACGCGGGCATCAGCGACTCCAGAGATGGATGCAGCCCAGTGCGGCCGGGGATGCGCAGGTCATCCCCGGCGGGAATGGCGAGCGTCGGCCGCAGTTCGCGATATTGCACATGGTATAGGGGATGACGGTGTTCAGGCCCCCGTTGCCGTCGTTCAGTTCGACAATCACGAGCGCCGAGATCGCGTGGCGTCGCGGGGTGGAAAGGTAGCGCGAACGCGGCGCGGCCAACGCGGCCGAAGATCCGGCACCGCACCGGCAACAGACAAAAACGCGCGACGATCCATCCGCGCGGGGCTCAGCGCTTGTAGAGATCGCGCACGGCTTCTTCGATGTGCTGGCGCAGGAGACGGCGTTCGTCGGCGGTCATCACCGTATGGCGCGGCGGACGCGCGGGCGGCACCTGATCCATCTGCTGAACGGGTTGCATGGCGGGCTTGTCCTGTTCGCCGGCACTCTTGCCGGAGCGCTTCTGCGCGCGAACGATGCCACCATTGTTGAAGCGCGATGCGGGCATGGCCGAACCGCGATCGAACGCGGTCGAAGGACGCGCCATGGAAGAAGAAGGCTGCGCATAGGCGTGATGGGTACTCAATGCGGCGTAGAGCACACTGGCGATGAGTATCCTGCGTAGGTTGCGCTCGGGGCGCACGGTCCCGCGCCGCCGCGCTCCCTTCATGTTGTTCCCTTCATTGCTCGACAACCGGACAGCCTCTTTCTTTTAGCGCACGCCCAAAGGCTGGTCATGCCGCACGACGCGCTGGTCTAATGGAGTATCTACCGAATAGCGAGCCAAGATAATTGAGTGTACGCACAGAACTATTTGACCGTGCCACCGTCCCCGTAAATTTTGTAATAAAATGTTACAATCGCTTTTGTTACAAACTCGCCGTCAGACCAACGCGATAAACTGCTTATGGAAACTAAAAGCCCTTCTTCTAAAGTACTCGTCGTCGATGACGACCCGCGTCTGCGCGACTTGCTGCGCCGCTATCTCGGCGAGCAGGGCTTCAACGTGTACGTCGCGGAAAACGCGCCGTCGATGAACAAGCTGTGGGTGCGCGAACGTTTCGATCTGCTCGTGCTCGACCTGATGCTTCCGGGCGAAGACGGTTTATCGATTTGCCGCCGTCTGCGCGGCAGCAACGACCGCACGCCGATCATCATGCTCACGGCGAAGGGTGAGGACGTCGATCGCATCGTCGGTTTGGAAATGGGCGCGGACGATTATTTGCCCAAGCCGTTCAACCCGCGCGAACTGGTCGCGCGCATTCACGCGGTGCTGCGCCGTCAGACGCCGTCCGAACTGCCGGGTGCGCCGTCCGAAACCACCGAGGTCTTCGAGTTCGGCGAATTCGCCTTGAACCTCGCCACGCGCACACTCACCAAGAACGGCCAGGAAATTCCGCTAACCACCGGCGAATTCTCGGTGCTCAAGGTCTTCGCGCGTCATCCGCGCCAGCCGCTTTCGCGTGAAAAGCTGATGGAACTCGCGCGTGGCCGCGAATACGAAGTGTTCGATCGCAGCCTCGACGTGCAGATTTCCCGCCTGCGCAAGCTCATCGAACCCGATCCCAGCAGCCCGCGCTTTATCCAGACGGTGTGGGGTCTGGGCTACGTGTTTATCCCCGACGGCGCGGCTTAACCTTCGAAGGCGCTTCTTCATGTCTTTGTCATCCGAAGCGCCTTCGATCTGACAAGCGAGTCCGATACGCTTTATCCCCTTCACCGAGCGGAACACGACAGACCCATGCGCATCGATAGGCGTCTACTGGCACTTGCCTTCGGCGGCCTGTTCTGGCGAACCTTTGCGCTGATCGCTCTGCTCATCGCGGTCAGTCTCACCGCATGGTTCCAGAGCTTTCGCGTAATCGAACGCGAACCGCGTGCGCAGCGCGTGGCGCTGCAACTCGTCGCGATAGTCAAGCTTACGCGCACCGCCCTGCTCTATTCAGATCCCGACCTTCGCCGTGCGCTCCTGCAGGATCTGGAGAGCAACGAAGGCGTGCGCGTTTATCCGCGCGAGACCACCGACAAGTACAAGCTGCAGCCCGACGAATCGCTCAATCGGCTGATCGAGCGCGACGTACGCGGACGGCTCGGCAACGACACGATCATCGCGCAGTCGGTGAACGACATTCCGGGCGTGTGGATCAGCTTCAAGATCGACGACGACGATTACTGGGTCGCGCTGGACCGCGATCAACTGGATACCGTCACGGGCCTGCAATGGGCCGGCTGGGGCGTGTTCGCGCTGGCGCTCTCGCTGTTCGGCGCGGCGTTCATCACGAGTCTCGTCAACCGGCCGTTCGCGCGGCTGGCGCTCGCGGCGCGCAAGCTCGGCTCGGGGCAGTCGCCCGAGCCCTTGCCCGAGCGCGGCATGGGCGTGGCGGCCGAGACCAACCGAAGCTTCAACCAGATGGTGCGCGATCTCGAGCAGCTCGAAACCGACCGCGCGCTGATGCTCGCCAGCATCTCGCACGACCTGCGCACGCCGCTCGCGCGTCTACGGCTGGAAACGGAGATGAGCCCGTCGGACGAAGCCACCAAGCTCGCGATGATCGACGACATCGAGCAAATGGACATGATCATCAGCCGCTTCCTCGATTACGCGCGGCCGATGCAGCGCATGCCCGAGGCCGTCGATCTGTCGATGATCGCAAGCGAACTGGCCGTGCGCTTCCAGGCCGACGAAGGTGTGATCATGCGCAC
The DNA here is from genome assembly GCA_001184395.1 of Candidatus Paraburkholderia calva. Classification (GTDB taxonomy): domain Bacteria; phylum Pseudomonadota; class Gammaproteobacteria; order Burkholderiales; family Burkholderiaceae; genus Caballeronia; species Caballeronia calva. The sequence goes on from LFLF01000064.1 coordinate 12,808, forward strand.
CGACCTGGCTCCGGGCGCGGTGATCGAAGGTGACCCGACCGATGCGCGGCGCCTGGTCGGCAATCTGCTGGAAAACGCGCGCAAATACGGCCGCAGCGCGCACGACGACATTGCGCGCATCACGATGCAAACGCGCGTGTCGCACGGCAAGGTCGAACTCTCGGTGATGGACGAAGGCCGCGGCATCCCCGACGATCAGGTGGCGCTCATCACACGGCCTTTCTATCGCGTCGATCAAGCGCGCACCCAAGCCAGCGGCACGGGCCTCGGCATGGCCATCGTGCAGCGTCTCGTGACGCGTCAGCGCAGCACGCTGCGGCTGCGAAACCGCACCCCGCAACCCGGCTTCGAGGTCACCATCGACTTTCCGTCGATAAAAGATTCCCGCGAATAACTCAGTTTTGCCTATCGGTGCATTCGGAAAAAGCTATCCGAGTCGGTAGAGAAAAATTATTGTTGAGATTATTTAATAGAGCTAAGATGGGGGGGGGTAAACTAAACGCTCAACGGCACTGCCATGAAAGTGTCACGCGAGCGTTACGGCGATCCGGTAGTTTTGTTTGAAGCATGTCCTTTCAACGAACACAGGAGTCACTGCATGAAGACCGTTGGCGATAAAGTCGAAGCATTCACCGTTACCGCTGCGAAGCCAGGATTCAACAACCACGAAGAGAACGGCCAGTCCGCCTTCGAGGAAATCACCGAGCAGTCGTTCCCGGGCAAGTGGAAGATCGTCTATTTCTACCCGAAGGACTTCACGTTCGTCTGCCCGACGGAAATCGTCGAGTTCGGCAAGCTCGCGAAGGACTTCGAAGACCGCGACGCCGTGCTGCTGGGCGGCAGCGTCGACAACGAGTTCGTCAAGCTCGCATGGCGCCGTGAGCACAAGGACCTGAACAAGCTGAACCATTATTCGTTCGGCGATGTGAAGGGCGAACTGATCGACCAGCTCGGCGTGCGCGACAAGGAAGCCGGCGTGGCGCTGCGCGCGACCTTCATCGTCGATCCGGACAACGTCATCCAGCACGTGTCGGTCAACAACCTGAACGTCGGCCGCAATCCGGAAGAAATCCTGCGTATTCTCGATGGTCTGCAAACGGACGAACTGTGCCCGTGCAACCGCGCGGTCGGTGGTTCGACGCTCTAGCGCGCCTGCCTAAGCCGATCAGCCCGCCGTCGCGTCGAGTAAAAGCTCGGCGCCGGCAGGCTTGCCGGCGGGCTTTTTAACGACCTCGAACAGGAGAAACCAAATGGAGTTTCTGGCTTCCATCAAGGAACTGGTCCCGGATTACGCGAAAGACATACGGCTGAACGTCGACGGCACGATTGCGCGTTCGTCGCTCGAAGGCAATGACGCGGTCGGCATCGCACTGGCGGCGGCATTTGCGGCGAAGGCGACGAAGCTCGTTGAGATCATCCGGCAAGCGGGCGTGCTGTCGCCCGAAGAGACGAACGCGGCGCTCACCGCAGCAGCGCTAATGGGCATGAACAACGTGTGGTATCCGTATCTGGAGATGGCCGACAACGCCGATCTCAAGACTCAGCCCGCGAATCTGCGCATGAACGCGTACGCATCGCATGGCGGCGTGGACAAGCGGCGCTTCGAGATGTATGCGCTGGCGGCGTCGATCATCGGCAAGTGCCATTTCTGCGTGAAGTCGCACTACGAGAATCTCGTCGCGGAAGGCATGTCGGCGACGCAGTTGCGCGATGTCGGGCGCATCGCGGCGGCGATCAACGCGGTGGCGCTGACGGTCGCGGCTGAGGGAAAGTAATTCTTTGTATTGAAACGCTGCGGCCGCGCGTGGCGTTTCACCCGTCAATCGACGTCCGCCGCAACAGCACCACCGCCTGCGCCTCGATCCCTTCCTTGCGGCCGAGATAACCAAGCTTCTCGTTGGTCTTCGCCTTCAGGTTGACGCGGTCGATGCTCAACTCCAGATCCGCCGCGATGTTCGCGCGCATCGCGTCGATATGTGGCGCGAGCTTGGGCGCCTGCGCGATGATGGCGCTGTCCACGTTCGCGATATCGAAGTCCGCCTCCGACACGCGCCGGAACGCCTCGCGCAGCAGCACACGGCTGTCCGCGCCCGCGAATCCCGTCGCCGTATCGGGAAAATGCCGGCCGATATCGCCGAGCGATGCCGCGCCGAACAGCGCATCGGTGATCGCGTGCAGCAGCACGTCGGCGTCCGAATGGCCGAGCAGGCCGCGTTCGTACGGAATCGTCACGCCGCCGATGATGAGCGGACGCCCTTCCACGAGCTGGTGGACGTCATAGCCCTGTCCGATTCTGAAGTCCATCGATCTAACCTTGTTTGAGTGAATGGGTCACGTCTTCGCGCCGAGCATCGCGCTCGCGAGCGCGAAGTCTTCCGGATACGTCACCTTGAAGTTGCGCAAGCTGCCCTGAACTAGCCTCGGCGAGTGGCCGAGCCATTTGATCGCGCTCGCTTCGTCGGTCAGGTCGTGCCCATCGTGACGCGCCCGCTCGATCGCTTCGCGCAGCATGCCGAGGCGGAACATTTGCGGTGTCTGCGCCTGCCAGAGTCCGTCGCGCGACTCCGTGCGGGCGATGCGCGGTCCCGCGTCCGGTCCGGTTGACGGCGCGGGCATGCTCGGTGCGACGCGCTTGAGCGTATCCGCGACCGGCAGCGCCAGAATGCCGCCCACCGGATCATCGCGCAGTTCCGCGACAAGCTTGCGAAGCAGCTCGGGCGAAATGCCGGGCCGCGCGGCGTCATGCACTAGCACCCAGTCGTCGTCGCACGCGCCGAAATTGGCCAGCGCGACCAGCCCGTTATATACCGACGCCTGCCGCGATGCCCCGCCGCAGCGCTCGACGGCGAAGCGCAGCCCCGCGAAGCGCCGCGCGTCGAAGTGATGATCGTCCGGTGCGAGCACGACCAGAGTCTGCGAGAATTCGGAGCACGCGTCGAACGCGGCGAGCGAGTGCCCAAACATCGGGCGTCCCGCGACGGTCTGGTATTGCTTGGGCATCGGCGCGCCGGAGCGGCTTCCGGTGCCGGCGCAGGGGATCAGGGCGAACAGGAGCGGGGTAGTCGTACTGGTAGGCGAAGTCACGGGCAGATCATGTGGCCGAGTCAAAGTGAAGCCCGGATTTTATAATAGGTCTTTCGCGACCACGTCCGGCGTGCACGGTTTCATGCGCGCCACGACGGTTCAATGCAAACTTTATGTCTTCCAAAGCCGTCCACGCGCAGTCCAGTTCTCCCATCGCGCTCATCAAGCCCGGAACGCGTTTCGCCTTCGACGGCGCCTCCGGTTCCGCCGATGCGCTCGCCATCGTGCGCTATCACGCGACCCATCGCGAAAGCGTGCCGCTGCTGACGGTCGTTTGCGCAAGCGCGGTCGATGCGCAGCGCCTCGCCGCCGAACTCCCCTATTTCGCGCCCGACGCGCGCGTGCACCTCTTGCCCGACTGGGAGACGCTGCCCTACGACACGTTTTCGCCGCATCAGGATCTCGTCTCCGAGCGGCTCGCCACGCTGCACGATCTCGGCGAAGGCCGCTGCGACATCCTCATCGTGCCCGCGACCACCGCGCTGTATCGCATGCCACCGGCGTCGTTTCTCGCGGCCTACACGTTCTCCTTTACGCAAGGCGAGTGGCTGGACGAAGCCAAGCTCAAGGCACAGTTGACGCTTGCGGGCTACGAGCACGTGAGTCAGGTCGTGCGCCCCGGCGAATACTGCGTGCGCGGCTCGCTGATCGATTCGTATCCGATGGGCTCGCCGCTGCCGTATCGCATCGATCTGTTCGACGATCAGGTGGATTCGATCCGGACGTTCGATCCGGACACGCAACGCAGCCTCTATCCCGTGCGCGACGTGCGCCTCTTGCCGGGCCGCGAATTTCCGTTCGACGAAGCCGCGCGCACCGCGTTTCGCAGCCGCTGGCGCGAAGTCTTCGAAGGTGATCCGAGCCGTTCGCAGATCTACAAGGATATCGGCAACGGCGTGCCATCGGCGGGCATCGAATACTATCTGCCGCTGTTTTTCGACGATACCGCGACGCTGTTCCACTATTTGCCTAAAGGCTCGCAACTCGCCTTCATCGGCGATCTGGATGCCGCGATCAAGCGCTTTACGAACGACACAAAGCAGCGCTTCGACTTCCTCTCGCACGACCGCGAGCGGCCCCTGCTCGAACCGCGCCGCCTGTTTCTGACCGACGACGATTTCTTCACCTTCGCCAAGCCCTTCGCGCAGCTCAAGTTCCCAGCGACGCCCGAGGGCGGCTGGGCCGTGCCGCTGCCCGGGCTCGCAATCGACCGCCACGCCGACGAGCCCTTGCTCGCGCTGCGCCACTATCTCGATCAGACCGAGAACCGCGTGATGATGGTCGCCGAATCGGCAAGGCGGCGCGAGACGATCCAGCAATTGCTCGTGGATAACGGCCTGCGCGGCGAGTCGCTCGATACGTTCCAGGAATGGCTCACCGCCGACGCCAAGTTCACGCTCGGCATTGCGCCGCTGGCGAACGGCTTCTCATTGCCGTCGGAAAAGCTCGCGATCGTTACCGAAACTGAGCTATACGGACCGCTCGCGCGCCGCCCCGGCAGGCGCCGGCAGGAGCAGGCGAGCACCGTCGATTCAATGGTGCGCGATCTCGCCGAACTGAATGTCGGCGATCCGGTCGTGCATTCGCAACACGGCATTGGGCGTTACATGGGTCTCGTGTCGATGGATCTCGGCGAAGGCGAAACCGAATTCCTGCATCTCGAGTACCAGAACGACGCGAAGCTTTATGTGCCGGTCGCGCAGTTGCATGTGATTTCGCGCTATAGCGGCGCCGATCCGGAAAGCGCGCCCTTGCATCAACTCGGCTCCGGCCAGTGGGAAAAGGCCAAGCGCAAGGCCGCGCAGCAGATTCGCGATACGGCTGCCGAACTGCTGAATCTGTATGCCCGGCGCGCCTCCCGCGAGGGTTTTGCATTCAAGCTGGAACCGCGCGATTACACCAAGTTCGCGGAAAGCTTCGACTTCGAGGAGACGCCCGACCAGGCGGCGGCGATCGCATCCGTCATCGGCGACATGACGAGCGGCAAGCCGATGGACCGCCTTGTATGCGGCGATGTCGGCTTCGGCAAGACGGAAGTGGCATTGCGCGCGGCGTTCATCGCCGTCATGGCAGGCAAGCAGGTGGCGATTCTCTCGCCCACTACGCTGCTCGCCGAACAGCACACGCAGACCTTCACCGACCGCTTCGCCGACTGGCCCGTGCGCATCGCAGAATTGTCGCGCTTCAAGAGCACGAAGGAAGTCGCACAGTCCATCCAGCAGATCAACGAAGGCTCGGTCGATATCGTCATCGGCACGCACAAGCTGTTGTCGTCCGATGTGAAGTTCAAGCGTCTCGGGCTCGTGATCATCGACGAGGAGCATCGTTTCGGCGTGCGCCAGAAGGAAGCGCTGAAGTCCTTGCGCGCCGAAGTCGATGTGCTCACGCTCACAGCGACGCCGATTCCGCGCACGCTCGGCATGGCGCTCGAAGGCCTGCGCGATTTTTCCGTGATCGCGACTGCGCCGCAGAAGCGCCTTGCGATCAAGACCTTCGTGCGACGCGAAGAAGACGGCGTGATCCGCGAAGCGATGCTGCGCGAGTTGAAGCGTGGCGGACAGGTCTACTTCCTGCACAACGAAGTCGAGACCATCGAGAATCGCCGCGTGATGCTCGAAGCGCTGGTGCCTGAAGCGTGGATCGCGGTGGCGCACGGCCAGATGCACGAACGCGAACTCGAACGCGTGATGCGCGACTTCGTCGGCCAGCGCGCCAATGTGCTCCTGTGCACAACCATCATCGAAACCGGCATCGACGTGCCGCGCGCGAACACCATCCTCATGCATCGCGCGGACAAGTTCGGGCTTGCGCAATTGCATCAGTTGCGGGGACGCGTCGGGCGTTCGCACCATCAAGCGTATGCGTATCTGCTGGTGCACGATCCGTCCGCGCTCACCAAGCAGGCCCAGCGCCGTCTAGAAGCCATTCAGCAGATGGAGGAACTCGGTTCCGGCTTCTATCTCGCCATGCACGACCTCGAGATTCGCGGCACGGGCGAAGTGCTCGGCGACAAGCAGTCGGGAGAAATCCACGAAATCGGCTTCCAGCTTTATACCGACATGCTGAACGACGCTGTGCGCGCATTGAAGGAAGGCCGCGAGCCGGATCTCAATGCGCCGCTGGCCGCGACGACCGAAATCAATCTCCATGCACCGGCGATCCTGCCGGCGGATTACTGCGCCGATGTGCAGGAACGCTTGTCGCTATACAAGCAGCTGGCGAACTGCGAATCGAGCGATGCCATCGACGGCATTCTCGAAGAACTCGTGGACCGCTTCGGCAAGCTGCCGCCGCAGGCGCATGCGCTGGTCGAAACACATCGTCTGCGACTGGCCGCAAAGCCGCTCGGCATCTCCAAGATCGATGCGGCCGAATTGTCCATCTCGCTGCAGTTCGTGCCGAATCCGCCCATCGACGGGATGAAGATCATCGAGATGGTTCAGAAGCACAAGCACATCAAGCTGGCGGGGAATGACAAGCTGCGCATCGAGTCGCGCAGCCCCGATCTGGCGGTGCGTATCTCGACCGTCAAGGAGACCTTGCGCGCACTCGGCGGACCGGTCCGGCAGCAACCCGTGGCGTCGGAGCGCTAGGCAATTAAGCCCTTTTTGAATTCTGCGGGAAGGCCCTCGTTTGGGCATGATCAAAGTCTTCTCGCAGGAGTCAAAACATGTCACAGATCGCTGATTCGGCGCATCTCGAAGCCTGTTCCCCCTCTTCTTCAGATCGATCCCCGGCGTCCCTTCCCTGGATCGAGCGTCTCATTTCTTTCGATACCGTCAGCCGCAATCCGAATCTCGGCCTGATCGAAACCGTCCGCGACGAACTGCGTAAGGCCGGCGTTGACGCCACCATCACCACCGATCCGCGCGGCCAATGGGCCAATCTGTTCGTGACGGTTCCCGCGCACGACGGCGAGACGAACGGCGGTATCGTGCTGTCGGGTCATACGGATGTGGTGCCGGTGAACGGTCAGAACTGGCAGAGCGACCCGTTCAAGCCCGAAGCGCGCGACGGCCTGCTCTACGGACGCGGCTCGTGCGACATGAAGGGGTTCATCGGCACGGCGCTCTCACTGCTGCCCAAAATGCAAGCGACCAGGCTCGCCAAGCCGATCCACTTCGCGTTTTCATATGACGAGGAAGTGGGCTGCGCGGGCGCGCCGCTGATGCTCACCGATCTGCAAAAGCGCGGTATCAAGCCGGATGGTTGCATCGTCGGCAAACCGACGTCGATGCGCCTGATCATCGCGCACAAGGGCATCAACACGTACCGCTGGTGCGTGCGGGTCGGCGCGGCGCGGCGCATTCGTCGCTGACGGTGAAGGGCCTGAACGCGATCGATTACGCGGCGCGGCTCATTTGCCATATTCGCGATCTCGCCGATGAATTCCGCGTCAACGGCCCCTTCGACAAACTGTACGACCGTGCCCTTCACCACCGCACAAACCAGCACGATCAAGGCGGCAACGCGATCAACACCGTGCCAGCCGAATGCCAGTTCGAGTTCGAATTCCGCAATCTGCCGACCATGGACCCGGAGCGCATCATCGAGCGGATCGAAAGTTATGCGCGCGACACGCTGCTGCCAAAGATGCTGAAGGAGCACGGCAAAGCCGCTATCGAGATTTCACGGCTGGCGCCCGGGCTCGACGCGACCGAACAGGCCGCGATCACGCAACTCGTGCGCGCGCTGACCGAAAACCAGGACAAGGGCAAGGTGGCATACGGCACGGAAGCCGGCCTGTTCGCCAACGCGGGCATTCCGAGCATCGTGTGCGGACCGGGCAATATCGAGCAGGCGCACAAGGCGAACGAATACGTGTCGCTCGACCAGGTCGCCACGTGCGAAGCGTTCCTGGGCAAGTTCGTTCACAGAGCATGTCCGTCGAAGCGCACGCACGCTGATTCAACACGTCGTAGAAACAAGCTCATGTCCACCACACCGAACACACGATCGCCGGCACGCCGATCCCCATGCTCGACGACATCGCCGAGCAGCACATGGCGCTCACGCCGTGGGTCGCGCGCCCGCCGACCTTCGAGAAGCATGACTTCCTGACGCTCGAAGGCACGCCCGTCACCTTCAAGTTCGAACTGCTGCAGGTGAGCGGCACGTTCAAGGTGCGCGGCGCGTTCTTCAACATCCTGGCGCTGACGGATAGCGAACGCAGCGCGGGGGTGACGTGCGTGTCGGGCGGCAATCATGCGGTCGCGGTGGCATATGCCGTGCAACGGATGGATGTCGGGGCGAAGGTGGTCGTCATGAAGACCGCGAGTCCGGCGCGTATCGCGCTGTGCCGGTGCTTCGGCGCGGCGGCGGTGCTGACCGACAATCTCGTCGACGCGTTCGACACCGTGCGGCGGATCGAAGCCGAAGAAGGACGTGTGTTCATCCATCCCTTCAACGGTTATCGCACGGTGCTCGGCACGGCGACGCTCGGCTATGAGTGAACCTCGCAGACACCGAATCTCGATGCGGTGATCGTGCCCATCGGCGGCGGGCGTCTCGACGGCAATGCGGCTCGCGAATCCGTCGATCCACGTATTCGGCGTGGAGCCGGACGGCGCGACCGCGATGAGCCGCAGCTTCGCGGTGAATCACACGATCAAGCTGGACTCCATGTACAGCATCGCCGATTCGCTGATGGCGCCGCATACTGAGCAATACAGCTATGAACTGTGCCGCCGGCAATCGATGAAGTGGTGACGGTTTCGGACGACGAATTGCGCAATGGCATGCGCTTGCTGTTCAGCGAGATGAAGCTCGCAGTGGAGCCTGCTTGCGCAGCGGCGACAGCGGTCCTGCTCGGGCCGTTGCGGGAGCGTCTCCAGGGCAAGCGCGTGGGCGTGCTCTTATGCGACACGAATACTGACCCGGCGACCTTCGCATTGCATATGGAGTCGATATCGTAAACGCGAGCCTTTCATCACTAGGCTGCCGGATCACAGCTCGTCTCGAAGACTACAAAGAAGTCGGAAGACTCGGGGTTGGGGGCTGAACAGGTACCATCCTGTGCTCACCGGATCTTTCTGCTCACCGGATCTTTCAGGACCGGCACAGGATGAACGAAATTAGGGTCATATTTCATTCGAATCGCCCCGTTTGAAGCGACGACATTTGTCTGCATTTCATTTGCAAGGTCTTGCGCGAATGCCTCCTTCCCTGCACGGGACACCAGCAGGGTGATTGGCTGACCTTTCGTGTAATTTGGCGAGCCTTTAATCTGGTCGGCCAGTCGCGGGGGTTATCTTATTGCCGAAGGCTTTGACGTTTCCGGACGGAGTGCCATGCGCTGCGACCTGAAAATTGCTGGAAGGCGCGGCATAGTTCATCACTTCGCTCACGAACTGCGCGCGGTTGATCAGGTTCAAATCGACTCCCTGTATATACCGAGCGGATCGATCCACCTGCACGGATTGGGCGCATATCGATGACGATTGCTTCCGGCCGGCAGCCCGATGGGGTCCAGCGTGATGAAACGTCCTATGCTGGGATCGTAATACCGGTGCTGGTTGTGTTGTATAAGTGCTGTTTCCCCGTCGGCGTATTGACCTTGAAAGCGCAGTGGCTGATGAGCAGCGTATTCGACCGGGCGGCGTGGTGCCGCGCCCCAAGCGGTGCAAAATAAAGGCGCCAGAGTACTGAGGCATCCTACCCGGTCAACGCGCAAGGCACGCCGGATCGGTCGGTATGGCAGAAACGAACGATTGGTTTGGTCTTCAATTGATTGCTTACGTTGTTTGCGCTGCTTGTGTTGCGCCATGGCCGCATGCTCCGAGACGGGCGTTCGATCTACGACAGCGGCGCTCGTTCAGCATCCCAAATTATTTTGGGCGAAGGTCAACGATGAGTCAAGCGCCGACCTTCTCGACACGAATTTCCGCTTGGGCGGGCCGCAAGCAGAAAGCAAATACCGGAACCCGTTGGCGAGTCTTAAAAATGGGCGCGTACACTTAAGGCAACGCTGAACCAGCCGTTGTATTCATCGATTCAGGCGCAAATACCGGCAGATTCATCGTGAGTGAGGCTTTGCGCCTGGATTTCCGGTCCACCAGGGTGTTGCGCCTGGGCCTGCGGCCCGCTTTCCCCCATTACGGGCGAACCTGTGCCATCAATCGCTTGCGCGAAAGA
>LFLF01000065.1 GCA_001184395.1 Candidatus Paraburkholderia calva
GCCTCGACCCTTTTCTCGAACCAGGTCGGTTCGTTTGCTTGCCGTTTCCCCGCCGTCTCTCTCGCACGCAGGTTATGACGTACGCCAGGTTACCAAGTTTCCTAACTGAAAAGTGGGTAATTGCAAGAAGCAAGGACCGCTTACTTCTTCACCGATCAGTCGGTCAGAATCTTCAGGTCGTGCACCCAGGGCTCGACGCCCTGCCCATCGCGCGCGAACAGGCGCAGCTTGCCGTCCTTGTCGAACACGTAGCTCGCGGCGGTGTGGTCCATCGTGTAATCGCCGGGCGTTTTGCCGGCGGATTTCGCGTAATAGACGCGGAAGTCCTTCGCGACCTTCTCGAGTTGCGCGTCGTCAGCCGGCCGCAGGCCGATATACGATGGATTGAACGCCTGCACGTACTGGCCGAGCAAAAGCGCGGTGTCCCGTGCGGGATCGACCGTGACCATCAGCACCTGCACGTCTTTCGCCTTGTCGCCGAGTTGCTGCAAGGCTTGCGAGAGTTCGGCGAGCGTCGTCGGGCAGACGTCCGGGCAATGCGTGTAGCCGAAGAACAGCTCGACGACCCGGCCCTTGAAATCCGCCATCGTGCGGACCTTGCCGGTCGTGTCAGGCAAAGCGAAGTCGTTGCCGAATTGCTTGTTGCCAGTAATGTCGAGGTTCTTGAAGTCAGGCGCTTTGTCGCACGCGAAGAGCAGCGCCGCGAACACGAGCAGCACGAAGACACGCCGAATAAAAACCGTCATGCGCCGATCACCGTGCGTACATAGTGATCGACGAGCAGTGCGAGAAACAGCAGCGACAGATAGATGATCGAATAACGGAAAGTCTTGCGCGCGAGCGCGTCGGAATAGTCGCGATACATCTTCCACGCGTAACCGATGAAGCCCGCACCGAGCGCAACCGCGCTCGCCAGATACACGACGCCGCTCATGCCGGAGATGTACGGCATCAGCGTGACGGCGAACAGGACCAGCGTGTACAGGAAGATGTTCAGCAGCGTGTACTTCTCGCCATGCGTGATGGGCAGCATGGGCAGACCGGCGTTCTCGTAATCCTTGCGGCGATACAGCGCCAGCGCCCAGAAATGCGGCGGCGTCCAGACGAAGATGATGAGCACGAGAATCCATGCATCGCCGGGCACGTGACCGGCGACGGCCGCCCAGCCGAGCGCCGGCGGCATGGCGCCCGCCGCACCGCCGATCACGATGTTTTGCGGCGTGTACGGCTTGAGCAGCAGCGTGTAGATGACCGCGTAGTCGACGAACGTGGCAATGGTCAGCCACATGGTGAGCGGATTGGTGAACGTGTAGAGCGTCCACATGCCGATGCCGCCGAGCATCGCCGAAAACGTCAGGATCTGTGCCGGCGTGATCTGGCCGCGCGCGGACGGACGCCACGCGGTACGGCGCATTTTGGCATCGACTTTCTGTTCGACGAAGCAATTGATCGCAAACGCGGTGCCCGCGAGCGACCAGATGCCGACCGCGCCGCCGAGGAGCTTGTCCCACGGCACCATGGCAGGCGTGGCCAGAAACATGCCGATGACGGCGCAGAACACGGCGAGTTGCGTGACGCGCGGCTTGGTGAGCACGAAATACTGCGAAAGGCGGCTGCCGAGGGGAGAGCTGAATGTCGTGCTATCCATGATGTGGAGTCACGCTGAAACGACGTCGCGCGCGGGACGCGTGGCGCGGCCGGGACGGCTGGAGGAGATTCGAAAGTTTAGCATAACGAGTAGCAGCAACAGGATGGCGGCCCCGCCGTTGTGCGCCACCGCGATGGGCAGCGGCCATTGCAGCACGATGTTCGACAGGCCTGTAAAAAACTGTACAACGATGACGAACAATACGCCGTTCGCGGGCTTCCGAAGCGATTCGAAGCGACGCAATCTTGACGCAAGCCAAAGCAGATAAAGAATGACCACGATTGCGAAGGTGCGATGCGTCCAGTGGATCGCCACGAGCGCATCCTGCGAGATCATGTCGCCGTCGCCGGTCATGCCGAGCGCGCGCCACAGGTGAAAGCCGTGCTCGAAGTTCATCTGCGGAATCCACTGGCCGTTGCACAGCGGAAAGTCCGTGCACGCGAACACCGCGTAATTCGTGCTGACCCAGCCGCCCAGCGCGATCTGCACGACAAGCAGCACGAGGCCGAACACGGCGGCCGGCATCCAGCGCACAGCGGCAAAATCGAGCGATGGAATCGGCGTCAGATACGCCGCGAGCCAGCCGAGCAGCGCAAGTCCGAGCAGCAGGTGCGTCGTCACGATCACGGGTTGCAGCTTGAACGTGACGGTCCACGCGCCGAATGCGCCTTGCAGGATGATCAGCCCGAGAATGCTGGTGGGCCACCACGGCGACACATGCAGCGGGCGCTTCTTCACCCGCGCCGTCCACGCGATCACCGTCTGCGCGATGATCAGCACGCCGATCGCCATCGCGAAATAGCGATGCAGCATTTCGATCCACGCTTTCGCCATGCTGACCGGGCCGGTGGACATGGCCTGATACGCGGCCGCAATCTGCGCATGCGCGACGAACGGCGACGACGTGCCGTAGCAACCCGGCCAGTCCGGACAGCCGAGGCCCGAATCCGTCAGGCGCGTGAAGCCGCCGAACATGATCAGGTCGAGCGTCAAGAACGTCGTGAGCCAGACGAGCTTGCGGAACTTGTCGTCGGCCTTCGCCCAGACGTAGGAGAGCGGCAGCAGCGCTATGCAGATGCCGATCAGCCCGAGTTGTACCAGGAACATACTCTTCTATCCGTTTTCTACCTGCTTTCTACTTGCAGCTTGTTCAGCCGATCCGCGACCACTTCAAGAGCTTCGCCAGATCCGCGTTGATCTTCTTGGGATCGAGGTCTTTCGGGAAGCGCATCATCAGATTGCCGTTCGGATCGACCAGAAAGATGTGATCGGTGAGTTTCGTGCCGTCGTCAACCGGCAGCCACCCGGCGACGGCCTTCGGATCCGCGATCACCATACGCGTGTCCGGTTCCGGATACGCCCTCCTGATGCGCTCGGCGACAGGCTTGTCGTCGGTGCGCAGCCAGACGTTGACCACGCGCTCTCGTTCGCCCGACTGCAGCACGCGAACCTGTCGCATGAAATACAGCCGCGTCGCACATTGCTCGTCGCAGTCGCTGCCGTTGACGGTGATCATCAGCCATTTGCCCTGCAGCGACTTGAAGGGCACACTCTGCCCTTTTTCATCGGTGACGACGAGCTGCGCCGGAATGGGCCGTTGCGGTTCGACGAGCGTACCGTAACTTGTGGTGCCGCCAGCGGGTTTGAACACATAATACATCAGGTAGGACGCAATGACCGGCGCGGCGCACACGAGTGCAAGCAGCAGGAGCATCCAGCGTCCGTTGTTCCAGGAGCCTCGCTTGCCGAGTTGCCACGTCTGGCGCGTGTCGGTTTGCATGCTTGAGTTCGGTCTCTGGCGCGTCGTACGCACGTTTCAAGGTATTTCAGTGAAGCGCTTCAGGCGTGGTTCGCCGCTTCGTCTTCGGCCACCGCATCGCCCTTCTTCGCGGCCCGGCGCGCGGCATAGAGCCCGAAGCCGATCGTCGCCGCCATGCCCCACCACCGGTACATATAGAGCCGTAATTGCGTTCGACGCCGAGCGTCGGCGCGGGCCAGTCGCGGACGAGTTTGTCGGCGGTGTCGTTGGTCTGCTGGATCACGAAGGGCTGCAGCGGCAATCCAGTTTCCTTCGCATACGACGTGACGTCGAGGTTCTGGCGGATTTCCTGATGCGCCGCGGATCCGTCCTGCCCAAGTTCGAACGCCTGCAACGCATTGGCACGGGCGATGCCCTGCACGTCGACGATGCCCTTCGGCGTCTCGTACGGCTCGATGCCCGTTCGATCCGAGAGGTTGTGCGGCAGCCAGCCGCGACTCACCAGCACCACGCCGCCGCCCTCGAGTTTAAGCGGCATCACGAGGCATCACGACATAAAAGCCCGGCTGATCGTTATACGGACGATTATCCAGATAGACGACGCGCTCCGGCATGAATTCACCGCGCGGTCGCCACGCGATGAAACTCGATGTCCTTCAGCGGCAGTGTCTGTGCGCCGACGCGCTGCGCGGGCGCATTCTCGAACGCAACGATATGCGCGTTCAGCGCTTCCTTCTGATGCGCGCGATCGCGCTGCCAGAAGCCGAGCCGCACCGTCACCGCGACGACGATGAGGATCAGGATCGTCGGCCAAGCGGATTTTCATAACGCAGACCTTAGCGACGGCATCCGGATGCGCGCCGCACGAAGCGATGCATCGAGTGACATCGAGTGAGATAATGAGATAGTTCAATTCAATACTGCTCGCTGGGCGTCTCGAGGCGCTTGCCGGGCAACACGCGGGCTGGTTTCATGCATATCTTCGTTGCTATCGCGTTCATCCTCATCCTCGCTAGCCTGGGGTCGGCGCTATATTTCATGATGACCGACAAAGGCCACACGAAGCGCATGGTGTGGTCACTCGCCGCGCGCGTCGGGCTGTCCATCTCGCTGTTTCTGTTCATCCTGTTCGCGCACTGGATGGGCTGGATTCAAACGAGCAGCATCCCAATCAGACGGTAACTCGCGAGATAGGTTCTTTCCTATTGCGCCTATTGTCGCGGCGCGTCTCCTGACCCCGCTTTTCCAGCAAAAAAAAAAACAAAACGCCGCCCGGAATTGACTCTTGGGGCGGCACCGCTGCACATCCTTACTGCGGCTCGCGCGGACACGCCGCGCGATGCCTTTGATACTTACAGCCAGTACACGACGACATACAGCCCGAGCCACACGACATCGACGAAGTGCCAGTACCACGCAGCACCTTCGAACGCGAAGTGATGTTCCGCCGTGAAGTGGCCGCGGATCAGGCGGACCATCACGACCGTCAGCATGGTGCCGCCGAGGAACACGTGGAAACCGTGGAAGCCGGTCAGCAGGAAGAAGGTCGAGCCGTACACGCCGGACGACAGCGTCAGGTTCAGCTCATTGTACGCGTGAAAGTACTCGTAGCCCTGGCAGAACAGGAAGATCACACCGAGCAGCACCGTCGCCGCCATCCAGCCGATCGCCTTCTTGCGATGATCTTCACGAATCGCATGGTGAGCCACCGTCAGCGTCGCGCCCGAAGACAGCAGCAGCGCCGTATTGATGGTCGGCAGGGGCCACGGCACCATCGCACGGAAATGCGGGACCAGCGCGGCGGGACCGTTGTTCGGCCATACGGCGGTGAAATCCGGCCAAATAAGCTTGTAGTCGAGGCTGCCGAGTTCGTGCAGCGCGATCTGCCGCGCGTAGAACAGCGCGCCGAAGAACGCCGCAAAGAACATCACTTCGGAGAAGATAAACCAACTCATGCTCCAGCGGTAGGACACGTCGAGGCGCTTGCCGTACATGCCGCCTTCGGATTCGGAAATGGCGTCGCCGAACCAGTGCCACAGCACGAAGAGCAGGAACAGTAGACCGATAAACGTGCCGATCGACCCGAAGCGGTGGCCGTTCACCCACGACGCGAGCGACGACAACATCATCAGCAGGCCGCACGCAGCCATGATCGGATGCCGCGACGGATGCGGCACGAAGTAATACGGGCTCTCGTTTTGACCGCTCATTGTTGATTCTCCACTTCTATATCCTGGTTGCTTGAATTTTCTTTTCCGCCGCACGCATGGCCGCCGGCGTTCTGCCTATCTCACCACCGCGCGCAGGACCACCAGCAGCACGACGATAAACAACACCGCGCCGATGACGCCCGCCGCGATCAGATGTAGCGGCTTCAGTTGCGCCGCGTCGCTTTCCAGATCCGCGCGCCGCCGCACACCGAAAAACGACCAGAAGACCGCTTTCACGAGCTTCAGGAAACCGCCCTTGTTCGGCGTCTCAGCTTCATGACGTTTATCTGCCTCACGTACCTTTGGCAACGGATTTAGGCGCATCCAGCTCGAAGAACGTGTACGACAGCGTGATGGTCTTCACGTCCTTAGGCAGCTTCGGATCGACGACGAACACCACCGGCATGCGCTTCGTCTCCCCCGGCAAGAGCGTCTGCTGCATAAAGCAAAAACATTCGATCTTTTTGAAGTACTCGGTGGCCTGCTTCGGCGCGTAACTCGGGATAGCTTGCGCCTTCACCCTGCGGCCCTGATCGTTGGTCACCTGGTACATCACGGTCATGACTTCGCCGGGGTGAATGTCGAGCGAGTTTTGCTCCGGCTTGAATTCCAGCGGGCCGCGTGCGTTCGCATCGAATTCGATGGACACGCTGCGGCTCATGTCCACTTGCGTATTCTTCGCCTCGCGCGCGCCGACGTCCTTCTGCACGAGGTTATTGATGCCGGTGATCTGGCAGATCGCGCGGTACATCGGCACCAGCGCGAAGCCGAAGCCGAACATCATCGCCGCGACAATGAACAGCTTCACCTGCATCGACCGGTTGAAAGCGCGGTCGATATGCGAATCCTGCGGTGTCAACACCTTACCCTCGCGACAACAAATACTGATGGACGACGATTCCCACGAATAAGACGGCAGCGATCAGAACCATGACGATGCCGAGCCGCTTGTTGCCCGCGCGGACTTCCTCTCGGGTGCGTCTTTTTGGTGAATTCGGGGCCATGCTTTCCTTGCTTTACTTTCGCGGGACCGTCTTTCGACAGGCGCCCCGCGAAACAGACAGAAGACTTATTCGACCGTCGGCGGATTCTCGAAGGTGTGGAACGGCGCCGGGCTCGGCACGGTCCACTCCAGTCCTTCCGCGCCATCCCACGGCTTGTCGGACGCCTTTTCATGCTCGCCACCGCCGCGATACGTCGGCAGCGCGACCGCGAACAGGAAGTACACCTGCGCGAGACCGAAACCGAACGCGCCGATCGTCGCGACCTGATTGAAGTTCGTGAACTGCGCCGGGTAGTCCGCATAGCGGCGCGGCATGCCCGCGAGACCCAGAAAGTGCATCGGGAAGAACGTGATGTTGAAGAAGATCATCGACGCCCAGAAATGGATCTTGCCGCGCATCTCGTTGTACATACAGCCGGTCCACTTCGGCGACCAGTAGTACCATCCGGAGAACAGCGCGAACAGCGAGCCCGCCACCAGCACGTAGTGGAAGTGCGCCACCACGTAGTAGGTGCCGTGCATCTGGATATCGAGCAGCGCCATCGACAGGATCAGGCCCGTGAAGCCGCCCATCGTGAACACGAACAGGAAGCCGATCGCGAACAGCATCGGGGTTTCGAAGGTAATCGCGCCGTGCCACATCGTGGCCACCCAGTTGAACACCTTCACGCCCGTCGGCACGGCGATTAGCATGGTCGCGTACATGAAGAAGAGCTGGCCCGTCACCGGCATGCCGGTGACGAACATGTGGTGCGCCCACACCATGAACGACAGAATCGCGATCGATGCGGTTGCGTACACCATCGAGCTATAGCCGAACAACGGCTTGCGCGAGAATGCCGGGATCACCTGCGACACGATCCCGAACGCCGGCAAGATCATGATGTACACCTCGGGGTGACCGAAGAACCAGAAAATGTGCTGGTACATGACCGGATCGCCGCCGCCCGCCGCGTTGAAGAACGACGTGCCGAAGTGGCGATCGAACAGCACCATGGTGATCGCGCCAGCCAGAACCGGCATCACGGCGATCAGCAAGTACGCGGTGATCAGCCACGTCCACGCGAACATCGGCATCTTCATGAGCGTCATGCCCGGCGCGCGCATGTTCAGGATCGTCACGACGATGTTGATACCGCCCATGATCGACGACGCACCCATGATGTGGACCGCGAAAATCGCGAAGTCCATGCCCGGGCCCATCTGCGTGGAAAGCGGTGCGTAAAGCGTCCAGCCGGCCGCCGTCGCGCCGCCCGGCACGAAAAACGAACCGACCAGCAGAACAGCCGCGACCGGCAGCAGCCAGAAGCTGAAGTTGTTCATGCGCGCGAACGCCATGTCCGATGCGCCGATCTGCAGCGGCACCATCCAGTTCGCGAAGCCGACGAACGCCGGCATGATCGCGCCGAACACCATGATCAGGCCGTGCATGGTGGCGAGCTGGTTGAAGAACTCGGGGCGCATGATCTGCAGGCCCGGCTCGAACAACTCGGCGCGGATGCCCAGCGCCATGACGCCGCCGGACAGGAACATGATGAAAGAGAACAACAGGTATAGCGTACCGATGTCCTTGTGGTTGGTGGCCCAAAGCCACCGGCGCCAACCTGTCGGCAACTCGTGCGCGTGGTCGTCGTGGTCGTGACCGGCGCCTACATCGTGTCCGATGCTAGACATGACTATGATCTCCTAAAGCAAATACTCGGGGCACCTGGCTTTTCCCGCTTGGTTCTCCCGTTGCCGTTTTCCGGCGAATGAAGAGCGTCGCGGGTCATGTCAAGCAGACGGATTGATTTCGACGCGGCGAGCTTCCTTCGCATTCGTGCCGCCCGTGACCGACTCGGGCTTCTTCAACACGATGCGATCCTCCGACACACCTGCTGCCTTCAGCGCGTCACGCACGGCTTGCGCGCGGCGCTTGGCGAAATCGGCGTTCAGGTCGGCGATGCCGGTCGCATCCGTGAAGCCGGACAAAGAGAGCTTCGCGTCCGGATGTGCTTTTGCGTAGGCTGCGGCGGCTTGCACTGCGTTGTTCGCGTTGGCGGGCAGCGTGTTCTTGCCCGTCTCGAAGTAGATGCTGGTGGGCAATCCCGCGGCCTCTTCACCGCTCGCCGCTTCGGGCGCGCTCGCACCTTCCGCCGCGCCGCCCGCTGCCGCCGTGTGATCGCCGCCTTCCGGCATCTTGCCGTTGCGAGCGTCGGCCACTTGCTTCTGCTGGAGGATGTCGCCGGTGTGGTTGCCCCACGAGTTACGCTCGAACGTAATGACCGAAGCGATTTCCATGTCGTTCAGCGTCGACTGCCACGGCGGCATCGCGCCCTTGCCGTGCAGAACGATATTCACGTGACCCGCGATAGGACCGTTCGCGACCTTCGAGCCGTCGAGCGCCGGGAACTGGCCCGCACCCTTGCCGGTCGGCTGGTGGCAGACCGCGCAGTTCGACGAATACACTTGCTGGCCGCGCGTCTTCAGCTCGTCCATCGTGTAAGTCTTGTTGGGATCGTCGGCGGACGCGGACATTTTCTTCTTCTGGTCGTCCACCCACTTCGCGTAATCGTCGGCGGACAGCACTTCCACCACGACCGGCATGTACGCGTGCTCCTTGCCGCACAGTTCCGTACAGAAGCCGCGATACGTGTCCACCTTCTCGGCCTTGAACCACGTGTCGCGCACGTAGCCGGGAATCGCATCCTGCTTCACGCCGAAGGCCGGCACGTACCACGAGTGAACGACGTCGTTCGCGGTGGTGATGATGCGGATCTTCTTGTCGACCGGCACCACGAGCGGGTTGTCGACTTCCTGCAGATACAGATCGGAGATCGGCTTCTGGCCATTGGTCTCGCCACGCGGCGTGGAAAGCGTCGACAGGAAGCTGATGCCCTCGCCCGGGCCCTTCACGTAGTCATAGCCCCACTTCCACTGATAACCCGTGACCTTGACGGTGAGATCGGCGTTGGACGTGTCTTTCATCGCGACGACAGCCTTGGTGACCGGCAGCGCCATCAGAATGATGATGATGAACGGCACGATCGTCCAGATGATTTCGACCGTGGTGCTCTCATGGAAATTGGCGGGCTTAAAGCCCTTGGACTTGCGGTGCTTGACGAGCGAATAGAACATCACCCCGAACACGCCGATGAAAATGACGGTGCAGATAATGAGCATGAAGATATGGAGGCCGTAGAGTTCCTCGGCGATCTTCGTCACAGGCGGCTGAAAGTTCAGCTCGTTAACAGCGGGACCGCCAGGACTGTTATTGACCGCCAGGCCCGCGCCAGCATTCAGCAGTGCACCTGCCGCCAGCACGCTCGAGAGGGCTCGCTTGATTGTTTTCATAGCATCCTTACCCAAAATTTCCATTCAAACCCTCGACCTCCTTAGGCATCGTGCTGGCTCGCCAGCTCCTCTGGCGTCTGAGCGACGCCTGCAACTAGGCAGCAAATTGCCTGCAATGCTTGCAACGATGTTGTGCAAGGTGTTGTCCGATTTTCACCGACTGACCGCGCGATACGATCGTGAGTGGCTCCCTCGGCGTCGCACCCGTTTCGACCCGCACCCCAACGCGAATTGAACTCGAACTGCGTCAGTTCTTCGGCGTTCATCTGCTCGATCAACAACCGGTTTTGATACAGACGGATGCGCTCGAAATCGACGGCGTGCCGCGCACAGATCACGAACGCGACCCCAACGACCGTCAACTCGATTCCGGTGAACGGCAGCACCAGCCAGGCGCCGGTCAGGAACAGCGATGTCGCGATTGCAATCGACACCAGCGCAAGTGACACGTAAAAGCCCACGAATTGCCGGGGCGATACCGAGCAATTCCGCTTCATCAGCCAGTCTTTGATGAACGGCTCGGAATCTGTCAGCGCTTGGCTTACTTGCATCGCTGCCTCCACCGATCCTCACAAATTCGCTCGGATTTTGCCCAAATTTGTGTCAGTTCGGGAGACAAACTGACGCATTATAGGCGGATAGGTTTGCATTCACAAGCAAGGGTCATAACGGCGCAAAGCCATACGCCACAAGCTTCTGCGCCGTTTTGACGCACCTTTTCGCGTCGCTTTGGAACGGAAATTTCTTACATAACAACAGCCCCTTTCCCACGTCGGCAAAACCTTTCAGCGATTCTTTCATTGCCGCCGCTTCGGCCCTCGTCCGATATCTTCCAGCCGGACGATGCCATGCCCTTCCGCCGTTGTGCGCGGCACGGCCTTCCACGCGTGGCCGTAAATGACCTCGAACGTGAGCGGGATCGTGCCGTCGTCGCGCCGCAGCGCGTCCAGGTTCGCATGAACCGCGCGGCGCAAGGCTTGCGCGTCGGCCGGACGGCCCGCCGCCGCACGCTCGAACGGATACGCGCCCCAACGCGTGACGTCGGCGAACAGCGATTCGGGCGACTTATAGGTAATGGTCAGGACTTCCTGATCCATCACGGGAATCTCAAAACCGCTTTCGACGAGCATGTCGCCGAGATCATGCATGTCCACGAAGTCGATCGTGTAAGCCTCAGGCTCGAGACCAAGCGTGCGCTCCGCTTCGCGATACGCGGCGGCGAGTTCACGTAGCGTGTCGGGGCCGAAGGTGCTGAACATCAACAGACCGTTGATCTTAAGCACGCGCTGCCACTCGGGAAAAACCAGATCGGGACGCGCATGCCAGTGCAGCGCGAGATTTGACCACAGCAGTTCGAACGCGCCCGCGGCGAAGGGCAAAGCGGAGAAATCGGCTTGCGCGAGTTGCGGGCCGCGTGCGCCGAATGCCTTCGCGAGCGTGTTGAGAAGAAAGCGCTGCCAGCCCGCGCCGGCATCGGCCGATTCGGCCAGGCGCGCGCGGGCGAGCATGGCGGACGAAATGTCGACGCCCGTCACCGATGCCTCCGCGAACCGCTCCCGCAAGCCCGGCAAGTCCGCGCCAGGTCCGCACGCCGCATCCAGCACGCGCGCGGGCGCGACCTCCTTGATGTATTCGAGCCGCTCGCGCATCCGCGACGCGATTTCGCGCGGCAGGAATGCGACTTCGTCGAAGTCGGCGGCGCGACGGTCGAAGATCTCGCGCAAACGGCGCGGATCATAGGCCGGTCGGCTAGTTTTGGGGAATGGTGAGGACATGACGGTTTTCTGCGGAGAACGCGAAGTATACTCGGTCTCGGTCGTTTCGAAATAAGCCGCCGTAGCCGGCCGGTGCGAGCCGCAAAGGATCTTTCGCGCGTTCGTAAAGGTGAGGTACGCGTGCGGTGCGTCATCACTTCGCGCGGGTTGTCATCGTGAAAACCGTCAATCTCTCTTTCTTCGCGCATGGCGTGTTTGCAACGCGCGTGGCGAGTCTGATGCAGCGCGCCTTCGACCTCGCGATGCCCAGCCAATGCGCGTTATGCGGCAACATGTCGCAAGGTGTAGTGTGTCGCGGCTGCGACGCGCAGTACTGGAACGAGCCGCGCTTGCGCTGCGCGACATGCGCGTTGCCGCTCACCGTCGAATACGCGCGGCACGAACATGACGATGCGCGCACTCACTGCGCCGATTGCCTGAATAATCCGCCCGCGTTCAACGCTATGCTGACGCTCGCCGACTACCGCGCGCCGCTCGATATGCTCACCGTCGAATTGAAGTTTCGGACGGCTGGCGGCAGGCGCGGCGTTCGCGCGGCATCTGCATCGGGCGTTCGAGGACAGCGGATTGCCGCTGCCGGACGTGATCGCGCCGGTGCCGCTTTCCGCCGGTGCCGCTTTCGTCACGGCGCCTGATCGCGCGCGGCAACAACCAGGCTTGGGCGATCGCGCATCCGCTCGCCAGGCGGCTCAGCGTGACGGCCGACGCGTCGCTCATGCTGCGCACACAGCACACCGCGCCGCAATCGAAGCTCGATCTGAAAGCGCGCTGCCGCAATGTCGCGACGGCGTTCAAAGTCACGCGCGCGGTGCGCGGCAAGCACGTTGGCGTGGTCGACAACGTGATGACCTCCGGCGCGACGCTCGATGCCCTGGCGCGCACAATCAAACTCGCCGGCGCGCGACGCGTGACGAACTTCATCGCGCTGCGCACGCCGCGAGATTAACCCACGCTTCAACCACGCAACCCATGTTCAACGTCGTACTCATCGAACCCGAAATTCCGCCGAACACCGGCAACGTGATTCGCCTCTGCGCGAACACAGGCGCGCGCCTGCATCTGATCGAACCGCTCGGTTTTCCGCTCGACGACGCGAAGCTGCGCCCACCGTGCTCGACTATCACGAGTACGCGGAAATGAACGTGCATGCCAACTGGGATGCCTTCATCGCGAAAGAAGCGCCCGACGTAACCCGCATGTTCGCGTTCACAACGCGCGGTTCGATGCCCTTCTTTCTCGAACATGCGTTCAGACCCGGCGACTGGTTTGTGTTCGGCGCGGAAACGCGCGGTCTCGCGCCGGACGTGCTCGACCGTATTCGACCGTTTCGCGGGCGAACAGCGCGTGCGTCTGCCGATGCGTCCCGGCAACCGCAGCCTGAATCTGTCCTTTTGCTACAATCCAGAAGTTTTCTAGCCCCCGCTCAGGCCAGACGGCGCCATTTCGACGGCCGCCCCGACGGTATAAATACGACGGTATAAATAACAATACGCACACAGAACATGAACATCGAGCAAGCGCGTTTCAACATGATTGAGCAACAGATTCGTCCCTGGGAAGTGCTGGACCAGGACGTGCTGAATCTCCTGTCGATCGTCAAGCGTGAGAACTTTGTTCCCGCCGCGTACGGCAATATCGCTTTCGCCGATCTGGAAGTGCCGCTGCCGGGCGGCGAGCGCATGCTGTCGCCGAAGGTTGAGGCGCGCGTGCTCCAGGAGCTGGCCGTGCATAAGGGCGAAATGGTGCTGGAAATCGGCGCGGGCTCGGGTTATATGGCGGCGTTGCTGGCGCATCGCGGCCGCAGCGTGAAGACCGTCGAAATTTCGCCGGAACTCGCCGAATTCGCGAGGCAGAACCTTGCCGCGAACGATGTGACCAACGCGGAAGTCGTCAACGGCGACGGCGCGCTCGGCTGGGCCGACGGCGCACCGTACGACGTAATCTGCGTGTCGGGCGGCCTGCCCGTCATGCCGCAGGAATTTCTCGAACAACTGAAGGTGGGCGGCCGAATCGCGGCGTTCGTCGGCACGGCGCCGGTCATGAAGGCACAGATCATCACGCGTGTGGACGAAAAGCAATTCCGCGTATCGGACATCTTCGAAACGCTGGTGTCGCCGCTGAAGAACGCGGTGCATCCGTCGCAGTTCAAGTTCTGACTCTCTTTCACATGCCGACGCCAGGCGCCCGCCCGGTGCCGTGCATCGTCGATGCATCGAGCGCTCATGCAAAATCTTTCCGCACCCGAACTCGCCGCCTGGTTCGCCGATTCCTCGCGCCCCGCTCCCGTTCTGCTCGACGTGCGCGAGCCGTGGGAAATCCAGACCGCGAGCATAGCCAATATCGTGTCGATCCCGATGCGCGACATCCCCGCGCGCAGCGAAGAACTGGAAGACGACGCGCCGGTCGTGTGCATCTGCCATCACGGGGCGCGTAGCGCGTCGGTCGGCATGTTTCTGGAATCGCGCGGATTCACGAACGTCTACAACCTGTTCGGTGGTATCGATGCGTGGTCGAAGCAGGTCGATCCGAAGGTGCCGACGTACTGAGCCGGGCGCGATCCTTCGCCGAGCGTTAAAAAGCCGCATGGGTTGTCGACCCCTGCGGCTTTTTCTTTGCTGCTGCGTGCAGCGGGCTTACACCACGTTCATCGCCAGGGCGCTCGCCCGATAATGCTCGGCCGCCTTGTCCGTATCGCCGAGTTGCTCATGCAGACGCGCCAGCGCCCGATGCGTGCGAATCCACAGCGGTTCGTCTTCGGCCAGCTTCAGCGCCTGCTCGAGGAACGCCTGCGCCTTGCCCCACAGTTGCTGATGCAGGCATAGCTGCCCCAGCGTGAACAGCAGGTCCGCGTCTTCGGTGCGCTCCTTCTGCCACGCTTCGGCGCGCTGGATCAGCAGGAAGGCATCGCCATTGACGATGCAATCCGGATAGCGCCGCAACAGGCGTGCGTCCCAGTTATGCGAGAGCGCTTCCTCGACGATCTTGCGCGCCTCCGCGCGGCGATCCAGCGCGATCAACAGTTCAGCCGCGAGATCGGCGAGACGCGGCGACTGGCGCTCGGCCGGCGTCAGCGTCTGCCAGAACTCGAGCAGCGCGTCCGGATTGTGCTGGCGGTCGCGCAGCAGATTCTCCGACGCCACTTGCCGCAAGCGCACCGCGACGGCCGGATGCAAAGCCTCGCGCTTCTCCAGCATGCGCACGAGCTTGAGCACCTCGCCCCAGTTCTTCAATTGCTGCTGCGCACGCAGCGCGATTTGCTGCGCGTGGATGCGCCGCCCGCCCTGCGCCTGCATTTCGGTGAGCGCGACCAGTGCGCCGTCGGCGTCGCGGCCATCCGCGCGCATATCGGCGGTGGCCATCAAGCGCGCGTCCTGCCAGTCCGCGCCGGACACCTGCGCGAGCCATTCGTCGCGGCGCGCATATTTGTGCAGACGATGAGCAGCGTTCGCACCCACGAGATTCGCCGCGCCCTTGTTGTCATCGACGATGAGCGCATCGCGCGCGGCTTTCTCCGCCTTCGAGAAGCGGCCCGCATATAGATGGCCGACCGCGTCGCGCAGGGAAGCGTTCGCCTTGTTCTGCTTGCTGCGTGTGCGATACGCCGCGACGAGCCCCGGCATCTTCCACACGCCACGGATGGCGCGGATCACGCCGTACAACACGATGAACAGTACCACGAGTGCGACCACGAACAAATTCAGCGACACGTCCACGCGATACGGCGGAATGACGAGCAATATCTGCCCGCCATCGAAGCCGCCGACGGTGGCCACGACCACCGCGACGGTGAACAGCAGCGCCAGCCAGATGAGTCCTCGAATCATCATCATCCGCCTCGTTTGAACTGATGGACGGCGGCGAGGCTCGCGTTCAGATTCGGCAGCGAGACGGCGGGCGACGCGGCATCAACCTGCTTGAGCAGTTCGCGCACGGTCTGAACCTTCTTCGACGACGGATCGAAATAACGTCCGAGCGCGGCGTCGGCGGCTTGCAAGTCGGACTTGAGCGTCGCTTCGCTACGCGACATCAGCGACAGACGCGCGGACAACAGACGCAGCTTCACGTTCTGGCGCACGAAGTAGTCCTGATCCGGCGACGTGAGCATGGCGTCCGCGTTGTCGATGCGCCGCACCGACACGAAGCTCGACAACTGCTGCCCGATACCGCTCGTGATCTGCCGCCACAGCACTTTCCAGCACGGTTCGCCGGTCGCCGCCGCGATCGATGCGCTATCCGCCGGCTCGGCGGCCTGCGCGCGCGGCTGCGCGATCGGCGCTTCGCCCATCAGCGGCAACTGGTCGATCTGATCGATGGCGTTATCCAGCTTGATCGCGAGGCCCGTGAGATCGGTGCTCGGCGTGGACTTGAGCTTGTCGATGTCGGACGCGATCGCCTTGCGGATTACGACAACCTGCGGCCCGTTGGTCGCGGCGAGCCGTTCGTAGGCGCTTTGCAGCGCGAACAGTGCGAGCTGCACGTTGCCGGTCAGCTGAAGCTGCTGGCTCGCGCTCGACAGGATCTGCTCGACTTCGGCCACGGTCCAGTCGTCGCGATTGCTCGCGAGGTCCTGATACTGCTGCTGCAATGCCTG
Source organism: Candidatus Paraburkholderia calva (assembly GCA_001184395.1). Classification (GTDB taxonomy): domain Bacteria; phylum Pseudomonadota; class Gammaproteobacteria; order Burkholderiales; family Burkholderiaceae; genus Caballeronia; species Caballeronia calva. The sequence continues at coordinate 16,320 of LFLF01000065.1, forward strand.
GCTATGTGCCTCTGCATCGGCGAGCTTGCCTTGCAACTGGATGACCTGCGTGTTGAGCGTGGCGGTCGCGCTCGCGGCCTGATCGGCCTTGGCGCGCAACTCGGCGTTTTGCGCGTCGGCTTGCGCCACTTGCTGCGCGAGCTGCTGGTCGTGACGCTCGAATTTGCGGTTCAGGACGAAGGCGCCCGCGCCCGCCGCCACCGCGAGCATGACGATGACAAGCCACAACAGCGCCATGCCGGGCGCGCTGCGCCGCTTTTCCTGCTGCTCGAAAGGCGTGAAAGGCTTGTTCGGCGGCAGGGACGAGTTTACGTTCGGCTGAGATGAATCTTTCTTGGAATCGTTCGAATCAGTCATGCGTGATTGAGCCGGTTGGTGGGCCGGCGCGGTAGCCAATGAGATGTCTGCTGCCGATGTCGCGCGCGCCCGTCGGCGTGGACGCCCGCGCATACGACGCGGACTGCGCATCCGCCGTGGCAGATGTCTGCGCGCTCGCACCAGCCGCGCGCGGGAATAATGCATCAATCGACTCGACGATGCGCTCATCGCCCGCGCCGGACACCGTAATCGTATCAAAACCGGTCTGACGCGCGGCTTCGGTGATGCGCGGGTGCGGGCACACGATCGACGCGCGCTTCAGCCGTGCGATTTCGTCGCCGGTGAGATGTTCGCGCGCGAGTTCGTCGAGATTACGCACGCCCTCGGAGCTGGTCAGGAGCCACGCGTGCCGGTCTTCGGCATGGCGCGAATCGCCCAAAAGCAGCGCGTGGATGCGCTCCCACTTCTGCATCGACGGTTCGGTCAGCACGCGCCGGTAGGCCGCCACCTTTTCCACGCCCGCGCCCGCTTCGGTCATGCGCTCAGCGAGCCATTCGCGGCCGCCGTCGCCGCGCACGATCAGCACGCGCTTGCCTGCGAGACCGCTTTCGCCGAAGTACGCCTCGATGGCCGCATAAAGCGCCTCGGAATCGAAGCGCGGATCGGCGTGTTCAGTAGACGGGCTGATGATCGTGTACGCCGGTTCGCGCACGCCGTTGCGCGCGAGCGCCGCGATGCTGCCGGGACCGACGACCGCGACCGGCACTTCGACCGGCCAGCGCGCATCCAACTTGATGAAGGTGATGAAGGATTTGTCGATCGCGTTCGGGGACACGAAGACCACGAGCGCGTAACGCAGCGCATGCGAGCCGTAGAGTTCATCGAGCGCGGCGCGCAAGGGCACTTCGTCCTCGACCGGCGCGATATCGATGAGCGGAAACTCGAGCGTCTCGAAGCCCGCCTCGTGCAACCGCTCGATCAGCGCGGCCGACTGCCCGACCGGACGTGTGACGACGATGGTGGCGCGGCGTTCACTCGCCATCAGGACTGCTTCCCCGTCGGCGCCGCGTTCGGCGCGTCTTCGCGGCTCATGGTGGTGAGCGCGCCGACGATCTCCATGGCGCCCTGCGCTTCGAGTTCGATCGATACGCGCCGGCCCAGTTCGAGCGCGGCCTTCATGTCCGGCGCACGCGTGCGTTCTTCGGCGCACAGCACGCGGCGGCCGTCGGGCATCGACACGATGCCGCGTAGATGCAGCGAATCGCCGTGCCATTGCGCGAACGCAGCGAGCGGCACTTCGCAACTGCCGCCGAGGGCGCGCGACACGGCACGCTCCGCTTCGACCGCGAGCGACGTGCGTTCATCATGCAGCGGCGCGAGCCACGCCGCGAGTTCGGGGCGATCCGCACGAATCTCGATGCAGAGCGCGCCCTGCCCCGCCGCCGGCAAACTCTCCAACGAATCCAGCCGCGCGCGGATACGCGCTTCGAGACCGAGCCGCTTCAGCCCCGCCGAGGCGAGGATGATGGCCGCGTAATCGCCGCGGTCCAGCTTGCCCAGACGCGTATCGAGATTGCCGCGCAGCGGCCGCACCTCGAGGTGCGGAAAGCGCATGCGGATCATCGCTTCGCGGCGCAGGCTCGACGTGCCAACGATGCTTCCTTCCGGCAGCGCCGCGAGCGATTCGTAGTGTGGCGACACGAAGGCATCGCTCGGATCTTCGCGCTCGAGAATCGCGCTGAGCGTGAAGCCCTCGGGCAGTTGCATCGGCACATCCTTGAGCGAATGCACGGCGAGATCGGCGCGGCCATCGGCGAACGCGACTTCGAGTTCCTTCACGAACAGGCCCTTGCCGCCGATCTTCGACAACGTGCGATCGAGAATCTGATCGCCGCGCGTCGTCATTCCGAGGATTTTCACGTCGCAACGTGGATATAATTTGTGCAGCGCACACTGGACATGCTCGGCTTGCCACATAGCCAGCCTGCTTTCCCGCGATGCGATGATGAGCGTCTCGGGCGGTGTCGTCGAATGCGTCTCGGAATTCATTGATGCTCGATGAAAATGACGGGATGAAATAACGAACAATGGTAGCATGCATACCAGGGTCCAATTATGGACGGGCGCCGTGCCAAGCCTTGTGCGGTGGGCTTTTCAGGGTACTTCAACGGTCTTGACCGGAGCCGGACGGCGGCGCTTTTCACGACGATGGCCGTGACCCAGCGGCACGACTCGATGGCACGCCCGTTCCCAACGCTGTGTCTTAGCGGCTGGCGCCAATCGACGATTACACGCAACGCATGCGTTTCCGTCGCTGGTTTTGACGTTGTACCTTGGTCTTGCAGCTACAGAGGAGAACACACGTGACGTCTTCCGGACCGGCACGCAAAGCGCGCCGCACTGCCGCATCGCCCGACTCTCTCCCCGACACGCCGAAGCAGGCGTCGTCTTCTCCCGTCGACACAACGAAAGCGGCAAGTGCTCTGAAGACATCGACGGCGTCGAAACCGCTCAAGACCAAGCCGGGCATCGAAGCCGTTGCGAAGGCGCCGGAAGCGGTCAAAGCGCCCGAGAAGGCCGGCAAGAAGCCCGCGCGAGCCAACGGCGCGGCAGGCGGCGCAATCGCGCCCGCCGACAACGCCGACGCGCGCGCGTCGGGCCGCGAGCGCGACGACAAGGATCGTCCGCTGTTCGAGGACATCCGCTATCTCGGCCGCCTGCTCGGCGACGTGCTGCGCGAACAGGAAGGCGATGCGGTGTTCGATGTGGTCGAGGTGGTTCGTCAGACGGCCGTGAAATTCCGCCGCGAAGACGACGTCGACGCCTCGCAGGCACTGGAGAAGAAACTGCGCGCGCTGACGCCGGAGCAAACCTTGTCGGTAGTACGCACGTTCAGTTATTTCTCGCATCTGGCGAATATCGCGGAAGACCGGCATCACAACCGCCGCCGCATTCATGCGCTGGCTGGTTCCTCGCCGCAGCCGGGCACTATCGCCTATGCGATCGAACGCATGCGCGAGCAGAAGAACGTCAGCGCGACGCGCAAGATGCTGCAGAAGTTCTTCGACGCCGCGCTGATCGTGCCCGTGCTCACCCCGCATCCGACCGAAGTGTCGTGCAAGTCGATTCTCGATGCGTAGCACGAGATCGCGCGGCTTCTGGCGGAACGCGACCAGGAACTGACCGCACGCGAATGCGCCCGCAACGAAGCGGTGTTGCGCGCACGCGTGACCTCGCTGTGGCAGACGCGCATGCTGCGCGAGACCCGTCTGACCGTCGCCGATGAAATCGAAAACGCGCTGTCGTATTACCGCGCGACCTTCCTCGAAGAGATTCCCGCGCTGTATGCCGATATCGAGGGCGCGCTCGTCGAACACGGCCTGCCCGCGCGTCTGCCGGCGTTCCTGTAGATGGGAAGCTGGATCGGCGGCGATCGCGACGACAATCCGAACGTCACCGCCGAAACGCTCGACGCCGCCATCACGCGCCAGGCCACAGTGATCTTCGAACACTATCTGGAGCAGGTGCACAAGCTGGGCGCGGAACTATCCGTTTCGGATCTCTTGTCCGGTTCCAGCGATGCGTTGAAGGCGCTCGCCGATGCGTCGCCGGATGCGTCGCCGCATCGCACGGACGAGCCGTACCGGCGCGCCCTGATCGGCATCTAAACTCGGCTGGTGGCGAGTGCGCGCGTGCGTCTGGGCGAAAGCGCGGTCGCGCTGCGCAACGCGGGATGCGGCGCGGCGCCGGTGCACGCGACGCCCTACGCTGCTGCGGCCGAGTTCACGCGCGATCTGCATGTGCTGATCGATTCGCTGACGCAGCATCATGGTGCGTCGCTGTCGCTGCCGCGGCTGGCGCCGCTGGCGCGCGTCGGAAATGTTCGGCTTCCATCTCGCGAGCATCGACTTGCGGCAGAGTTCGGACATCCACGAAACCGTCATCACCGAACTGATGGCGCGCGCGGGTATGGTGGCCGATTACGCCGCGCTGTCGGAAGAAGAGAAGCGCGCAGTGCTGCTGAAGGAACTGGCGCAGCTGCGTCCGCTGCGTCTGCCGTATGCGGAATATTCGGACCTCGCTAGGAGCGAACTCGGCGTACTCGAGGAAGCGCGCATCACGCACGAGAAGTTCGGCGCGCGCGGTGCGTAACTACATAATTTCGCACACGGAGACGGTCAGCGATCTGCTCGAAGTGATAGAAACGGGCGTGCTGCGCGGCTATCTCGGCAGCAAAGACGACCCGCCGCGTGGCGTGATGGTGATCCCGCTGTTCGAGACGATCGCGGACTTGCGCAATGCGCCGGTCATCATGGACGAGTATTTCAAGCTGCCGGGCATCGATGTGCTGATCGGGAATCAGGGCAACGAGCAGGAAGTGATGCTCGGCTATTCGGACAGCAACAAGGACGGCGGCTTTCTCACGTCGAACTGGGAGTTGTACAACGCGGAGCTGGCGCTGGTCGCGCTGTTCAGGCAGCGCGGCACAACGCTGCGGCTGTTCCATGGCCGCAGCGGCACGGTGGGACGCGGCTGCCCGACCTATCAGGCGATTCTGTCGCAGCCGCCCGGCACGGTCGATGGGCAGATTCGCCTGACCGAGCAGGGTGAAGTGATCGCCAGCAAGTTCGGCAATCCGGAGATTGGGCGACGCAATCTGGAGACGATCGTCGCGGCAACGCTCGAGGTCTCGCTGTTGCCTGATGAGAACGCGCTGGCGGACCTGCCGAAGTTCGTAACCGCGATGCAGACGCTGTCCGATTCGGCGATGGCGGCGTATCGCGCGCTCGTCTACGAGACGCCGGGGTTCACGGACTACCTCTTCTCGTCGACGCCAATTGCGGAGATCGCGGAGTTGAATATTGGCAGCCGGCCGGCATCGCGCAAGTTGCAGGACCCGAAGAAGCGCAAGATCGAAGATTTGCGGGCAATTCCGTGGGGCTTTTCGTGGGGCCAGTGCCGATTGCTGTTGGCCGGATGATTCGGCTTTGGCAGCGCAGTATCGGCTTATCTCGAACAGGCCGAGTCGGATGCGGAACGCGCCAAGCGCGTTGCGCTGATGCGCAAGATGCACAAGACGTGACCGTTCTTCAAAAACCTGCTGTCAAATATGGACATGGTGCTGGCCAAGACCGATCTCGCGGTGGCTTCGCGGTACGCGCAACTCGTGGCCGACAAGAAGCTTCGCAAGACGGTGTTCGATCGGATCGTGGCCGAGCATGAGCGGACTTCGGACATGCTCGCGGAAATTACCGGCAAGCGGGATCGGCTTTCGGATAATCCTTTGCTTGCGCGGTCTATCAAAAACCGGTTTCCTTATCTCGATCCGCTGAATCACCTTCAGGTGGAGTTGCTTAAGCGGCATCGCGCCGGGGATCAGAATGTGCGCCTGCCGTGGTATTCATCTCACTACCAATGGGATTGCTGCGGGGTTGAGGAATACTGATTGACCACCGGTTTTTTTGCTTGCTTGCGGTTGGGGGCTTGGTCTGGTGGTTGTAGGCGTCTTTAGTACGGGTCGTCAGCACAATGGGTCTCTTGTCGCGCTTTCTATTCAGTAGCCGCCTCCCCGACGGGGGTAACTTTCTTTGCGGCGGCAAAGAAAGTTACCAAAGAAAGCCGCTTCTTGCAGCAGCAGTTACTTCTTGTCGCTACCGCACTTGCGATACCCTCGTGGCCCAGCAGTAGCGAGTGACCTCACGCGGTAAGCCGTTACGGGTACCCATGCGATCAGCGCTCCTTCGCCTACCTTGCTAATGGTCCCCTTCCCTTCGGCGTTCTCCGGCCCCCCTGCGCCGCCGGTGTCAGCCCGTACAGGCAACCAGCAGATAATCACCGAAACGACCTCGCGTGCATCATCGCGCATTTCGTTATTCGGCCCCACCTCGGTGAGCTCTTCGATGGAAGTCCCAGCACTCCAGGCATTCAAACGCCGTGCTCTCCCATCTAGCAGATCTTGAACGGCGAAGGCTTTAATGCGGAAACGCGCATGCGCTTACCTTCGCTGCTCGCGCGAAAAGTCTTTCCTTAATTTAAGGCAACGCTGAACCAATCGTTGTATTCATCGATTCAGGCGCAAACAGCGGCAGATTCATCGTGAGTGAAGCTTTGCGCCTGGATTTCCGGTCCACCAGGGTGTTGCGCCTGGGCCTGCGGCCCGCTTTCCCCCATTACGGGCGAACCTGTGCCATCAATCGCTTGCGCGAAAGATAAACGTTGGTCAACGCCAGCG
>LFLF01000066.1 GCA_001184395.1 Candidatus Paraburkholderia calva
TCGACCAACGCCGCCTGACCAAAGAAAACCATACGCAAAATCCTAGATGTAAGTCGCGCTTCCCACGCCAGCAGATTTGCAGCGCTAGGCAACATTCATGCGCATGCCTGTGCGCTCAAATTGGCGCCGATCATCTGTGCGTGCGCGTCGAGCCGTTCGATCCCGATGCCTTGCGAGCGCACCTGAGCAGTCACGGCGCGCGCATCGGCGAACAGGCACGGCGTTACGGCGCGTAAGGCTTCGGTCCGTCGCTCTATCTGTTCGATCCGGAAGGCAACATTGATCGAGCTCAAAGGTCCACCCGAAGCGTAAGCGGTACCCAATACGCGCATCAGGGCTTGAGCACGGTCCAGCGGATATCGACCGGATCGGCCGTCTCGCTGCCGAGCGATGCCTCGCCGTCCTGCATCATCAGTTGCAGGCGCATCGTCCGTTCGGCCAGTTTGCCGAGCGCCTGAGCGATGCCATCGTCGAGGGACCAAACTGTCACGTTCTGCAGGCATTCGACTTTGCCCTTCACGCCCTGCCACCAGATATCCGCCGTCTTTCCGGCATAGGCGATCACGACGACGCGATCCGCGCGTCCGCTCGCCTTGGCCATGCGCCGCTCGTCCGGCTGGCCGAGTTCGATCCCCGTTTCGATCTGTCCGGTCAGGTCTTTCTGCCAGAGATCGGGCTCATCGGTGTCTGAGAGGCCCTTGCAGAACTCGAGCCGTTCTCCGGCAAAGAGTCCAAACGCGGCGACGCGGACCATCATCCATTCGTCGGTTTCAGAGGGATGGCGCGCGATGGTGAGCGCGTGATCGCCATAGTAGTGACGTTCCATGTCGGCGATCTGGAGGTCGGCCTTATAGATGGTGGATTTGAGAGCCATGCGACACCGAAGCCGGCTCGTTCGACCGGCAATTGTTGGAAAAATATGAAGCGGGATAGGCCAGATGGAGTAGGTCGCCGTGCGCTTCGTGCGGACGGTACGTAAGCCGGGAGAGCGCTATTGTGCGTAGAATCGGCAGGGAAAAGAAGACATGAAACGCGCTCGCATTCGAGCGCGCCTGATGAAGATTTATTCGCCGCTTATAGAATTAAGCCGCTATTTTTCTCGCTCGCACCATTCAAAAATCGCGCCAGCGAAAATTAGTCGGATTTAAACGCAAGAACGATTATTGATCGATGAACCGATCGGCAGTCCACATGCCCTGCTTATCGCTATTCGATGCGTTGACGAATTCCACGTCATGGCCGACTATGCGCACTACTCTAAAGCGCGATTCGACTGGCGTAGAAACGCATTCGTAGCCTTCGAAAAACTGCTGCATCTTTTGATGCTCGCCCGCTTTCACATGCTGGTCGGCCGAATCGAATTTATCCTTCGACAGACAGCCGTATGAATTCGGCCTAAAGCTGAACGTCTGCTGGGGTTGAACCACGCTGTCCTGAGCTTGCGCGGCAGATACGGCTGCGAACAAACCCACGGATGCAACGAGAACAATGGCGCGTTTCTTCATTTATATAGCCTCCAAAATATAGCCTCCAAACGAATTCGTTTCGAAATTAGCTATGTATTTAAAAGCGAGCATCCGCAAGACTCATGCTAGATGACCGACAAAATCTTGCAAGCATATGTTGGGTGCGTTCGTAACACGGCAGAATGTCGCAAGCTTATATCGCGGCACATTAAATCAATCGATGAGCCAAAAATCATCCAGTTTGCGATCGCATCGGTGATCCTCGTCGCGATTCCTGGGCCTATCGTGTTGCTCGCCGTGTCGTACGCGCTCGGGCACGGCCGCAAATACGCCTTCGCCACCACGCTCGGCGGAGCGCTCGGCGATCTCATCGCAATGACCGCGTCGATGCTCGGGCTAGGCGTGTTGCTCGCGGCATCGGCCGACGCTTTTCATGGTGGTCAAGCTGGTCGGCGCCGCCTATCTGTTTTATCTCGGCATCATGCTGTGGCGTGCGCCGGTGATCGATACGGATGCCGTCCGGCCGAGCGGCGACTTGCGCACCGGCCGCATCATGGTGTGTGTGGTGCACGCCTACGCGGTCACGACGCTCAATCCGAAGAGCACCATTTTTTCGTGGCGTTCCTGCCGCAGTTCATCGATCCGCATACCGCGAGCGTGTCGCAGATCGCTATCTTCGAGGCGACTTTCGTCGGCCTCGCGGCGGCGAATGCTTTGGCCTATGCGCTGCTCGCATCGGGCGCGCGGCGGGCAATTCGCAAGCCGTCAGTGCAACGCGCGGTCAACCGCACGGGCGGGACGCTGTTGATGGGCGCGGGCGTCTTTGCCGCAGAGTGGAAGAAGGCGTCATGAATCAGCTCGACGATTGGTCCGCGAGCGGACGGCGCGCCTACTTCGGCTTGCTGGACAATTGGAATCGCCAGGAGGCAGCGGCGATGGCCGCGCGCTTCGCGGGAGCGCGGTAGTCTCGTCGGCTTCGATGGCAGCGCCGTCGACGGGCGCGCGTGTATCGAGGCGCATCTCGAGCCAATCTTCGCGCAGCATCCCACGCCGCTGTTCGTCGGCAAGGTGCGGGCGGCCGGGCAGACATTGCTGCTACGCGCGGTCGCTGGCATGTGGCCGCGCGACGCATCGGAACTCAACGCGGATCTGAATGCGATTCAGACGATGATGCTGTCGCTATGCGACGGGGTGTATCGGATCGAGATGTTTCAGAACACGCCTGCCACGTTCCATGGGCGGCCGGAAAAGAGCGAATGCTTGAGTGCCGAGTTGCGGGAACTTGGCCGTCCGGATGCGGGCGGCCGCGTGCGATGAAGCGCAGGCATGCGGCGCTTCACGATCGCGTGGATGAAGTGCTGCTTCGCAACTGGGACCCGATCGGCGTCGCCGCTTTTCCTGCGGCGCGCGATGAATATCGGAGTTATGTGCCGTGGGTCGTCGCCATGTTGCTCGACGGCGAAACGGAGGCGTCGATAGCGCGCATCTGGATGCATATCGCGACGGTCGATATGGGGGTTTGCCAGCGGACCCAGAGCGTGCGGCGCACATCGTGCGATTGCTGGCGGAAGCCAAGGTGCAGACCGACGCCGGCGCTTGAGCCGCAGAGCGTTACTTGCCGATACAGAACCGGCTGAAAATCACGCCGAGCAGATCATCCGACGTGAACTCGCCGGTGATCGCATTCAGATTGTCCTGCGCGAGCCGCAACTCTTCCGCGAACAGATCGAGCACTTGCGACTGCTGATCGGCGTGGCCCGCAGCGAAGGCCAGATGGTCACGCGCCGCACGCAACGCAATCAGATGCCGCGCGCGCGCGAGATACACGCTCTCCGCACCGGCCTGCCAGCCCGCGATCTTCAGTAACGTGTCGCGCAAAAGCGCGATGCCGTCACCGATCTTGGCGGAAAGATTCACTTCGCGGATGTCACCGTTGTTTTCACGAAGCTCGGCGGGCATGCCAGCCAGATCGGTCTTGTTCAGCACGCGCACGACCGGCACGCCCGACGGAAAGCGCGCCGCGATGACTTTATCTTCCGCGCTCAGGCCGGTGCGCGCGTCGAGCAGATGCAGCACGACATCCGCGCGCTCGATTTCTCCCCACGTCCGTTCGATGCCGATCCGCTCGACCTCGTCCTCCGTCTCGCGCAGCCCGGCGGTATCGATGATGTGCAGCGGAATGCCTTCGACCTGAATCGTCTGCGCGACCTTGTCGCGTGTCGTGCCGGCGATCGGCGTCACTATGGCGAGCTCCGCGCCCGCCAGCGCATTGAGCAGCGACGACTTGCCGACATTCGGCTGCCCCGCCAGCACCACCGACAGGCCTTCGCGCAAGAGCGCGCCTTGCCGCGCGTCGGCGAGCACGGTGTCCAGCCGTTGCCGGATGCGCGTAAGCTTGCCGCGCGCATCGGCGGCTTCGAGGAAGTCGATTTCCTCCTCGGGGAAATCGAGTGTTGCTTCGACCAGCATGCGCAGATTGATGACGTCCTCGACGAGCGCATGAATCTTGCGCGAGAACGCGCCGTCGAGCGAGCGGCCGGCGGAGCGCGCGGCGGCTTCGGTGCTCGCTTCGATCAGATCGGCCACGGCCTCCGCCTGGGCAAGATCGAGCTTGTCGTTGAGGAAAGCGCGGCGCGTGAATTCGCCCGGCTCGGCAAGGCACAAGCCGAATTCGCGGCCGACCTCCAAAGCCCGCTGCAGCACGAGTTGAAGCACGATCGGACCGCCGTGGCCCTGCAACTCTAGCACATGCTCGCCGGTGTAGGAATGCGGCGCGGGAAAGTTGAGCGCGATGCCGCGGTCGAGCGCATCGCCAGCGGCGTCGAGAAAGGGCACGTAGCTCGCGTGTCGCGGCGCAAGCATCTGGCCGCAGAGCGCGAGCATCGCTTTGTCCGCGGCCGCCTGCCCCGCGCGGCCGAGCGACAACCGCACCACGCCGATCCCACCGCGCCCCGGAGCGGTAGCGATTGCGATGATCGGATCGGTGTCGTTGCTCAGCATAATTGCAGTGCGGTAGGCGTAATCGAAGTGGCCACCATTGTATCGCGGCGCCCTGCTGCATCTCTCCGGGAAGGCGTCGCTAAGACTATTCTCACGATTATCTTTTTTGAGATAATCTTATCGAACGATGGGTTTAGCGACTCAAAGCTTGCCATATCGATGAGAGGCAAAATGGAAAAGGTATTTGGCGGTTCAGATGGTTGCCAAAAGGCAGCATTTTGAGCGTCTTATCCAAGATAAAACAGTTCGAAATTCAGCCAAATATAGCGTACTTGGTTGACTAGTAGGCAACGATTGACTCGCACAATTCAGGCATGCCTACAGCACAAGAAAAAGCCGCGTTCTCGGAGCGGCTCAAATTCTGTATGACCCGCGTAGCCGAGAAGATGCGTGGCGCGACCGACCTTCCAACAAGTTCAACCTGCGTTATCAGGGTTATCAGGGCGAGCCGGTATCCGTGCAAACGGCGTACAAGTGACTGACCGGCCGATCGATTCCGACAATCGACAAGCTCGAAACGCTCGCCGAATGGTTCAAGGTCGATTTGCACTGGCTGCATTACGGTCCGCCGCCGAGTGGCATTGCGCAGACCACACCGAAGCCGCTCGCGCATGACGAGCACGCGCATGATGAGCAATATCCTGCGACGGAGGAAACGCTCGAACTCGCATCGAAGATCGAGGCTTTGTCGCCGCATCACCGGTATCTGGTCGAGGAACTCATCGCGCAGTTTTATGGGGCGGGGAAGCGCTAACGCGTGGGTTGCGTACGCTTATCCGAGTCGCAAAGAACGAAAAAACGCCCGGCATTCACCGAGCGTTTCACATCCAATTCAGCAAGGCGAATTAGCGATCACGCGGCTTTCTTCTTTCCCTTGCCCATCATCCGCGTATGTAATACCCACTGCTGAGCGATCGACAGCACGTTGTTCACCACGTAGTAAAGCACCAGACCTGCCGGGAAGAAGAAGAACATGACCGAGAACGCGATCGGCATGAACATCATCATCTTGGCCTGTACGGGATCCGGCGGCGTCGGGTTCAGCTTGGTCTGCAGGAACATCGACACGGCCATCAGCACCGGCAGGATGTAATACGGGTCGGCCTGCGACAGATCATGAATCCAGCCGATCCAAGGCGCGCCGCGCATTTCCACCGACGACAGCAGCACCCAGTATAGCGAGATGAACACCGGAATCTGAATCACGACCGGCAGACAGCCGCCGAACGGATTCACCCTCTCGGTCTTGTAAAGCTCCATGAGTTGCGCATTCATCTTCTGCGGATCGCTCTTGAAGCATTCGCGAATCTGCTGCATACGCGGCGTGATTTCCTTCATGCGCGTCATCGACTTGTAGCTCGCCGCCGACAGCGGGAAGAACACCGCCTTGATGAGCAGCGTGAGCAGCACGATCGCCCAGCCCCAGTTGCCGAAGTAGCTGTGGATCTTCTCGAGCAGCCAGAACAGCGGCTTGGCAATGATGGTCGCCATGCCGTAGTCCTTCACCAGCTCCAGACCCGGCGTGATGCCTTCCAGCATGCGCTCTTCTTCGGGACCTGCGAACAGACGCGCATCGACGTCTGCGAACTGGCCCGGCGCGATGGCCGGCACCGCTTGCGTCAAGCCCACGCGATACAGCGTCGGATCGATCTTCTGCACATAGATGTCGCACTTCACGCCCTGCGCAGGAATCCACGCAGATGCGAAGTAATGCTGCACCATCGCGATCCAGCCGTTATCGGTGGACGGCTCGAAGGTCGCCTTGTTCTTGTCGATGTCGGAGAAATCGATCTTCTGGAAATGCTTCGCGTCCGTGTAGACCACCGGTCCGATGAACATGTGCGAGAAGCGCGGCGTTTCCACCGGCGTGCTGTCGCGCACGATTTCCATATAGACCTTCGGCGACACCGGCGCGGTGCCGACGTTCTCGATCTTCGTATCGACGTTGATCACATAGCTGCCGCGCGTGAACGTGTAGGTCTTGATGACCTTCACGCCACCCTTCACCGGCGATTCGAACGCGAGCTTCAGCGTCTTCGCGTCCGGCGACAACGAAGTCGCGCCCGGAACCGGCGTGAAGACGTCGTTGTGATTCGGGAAATCGCCGCCGAGCAGGCCGGTGCGCGCGAGATACGTGTGGTTCGCGGTGTGATCGAACAACGTGATGACATACAGGTTCGGCTGTTTGCCGTTGCCTTCCTTCACGAGCGACAGCTTCGAAAGCGTACCGCCACGCGTGTCGATCTCACCCGAATACACATCGGTCGTGAACTTGACAAACTGCGCCTGTGCCGTCGCGGGCGGCGTCGTGGTGCCCGGTGCGGCCGTGCCGGCCGGCGCGTTCGGCATCTCGGAAGGCTGCGTGCCGGCCGGTGCCGAGCCCGGCGCCGGGTTGCTGGCCATCTTGGCCTGCTGCGTCGCGCTCGGGAAGAACATCGACGGGCGCCCGTGGTCGCGTTGCCAGTTGTCGAACAACATGACAACTGACACTAAGAAGATGACCCATAGGACGGTGCGTTTTATATTCATGTGTTGTCTCAGTGTCGATCGGATAGCGCGTGTGCGCCGTGTGGTTTTGAAAGCTTGTCTTGCCCGGATGCATCATCCGGGTGCAATTCGGACGCACCGTACGGACCGGTTCGTCCATTGGCGGGCGGCACGAGATCGACGCCGCCCGCCGACAGGGAATGGCAGTGGCACAGACGCTTTACGGCGAGATACGTGCCACGCGCGGCGCCATGATACTGGATTGCCTCGCGCGCGTAGTCGGAACAGGAGGGATAAAATCGGCACCGGTTGCCGAACAGCGGGCTCACGGCAAGCTTGTAGAAGCGCAACAACGCGATGAGTGCCGTTTGCATAAGTTTCGCGCCGCGCGTCGGTTCAAGCCCGGCGCAAAGCGCGCTTCATGACCCGGAAGGGTCGGGTAATTCGTCGACGGCGGGCGCACTCGGCAGCGGCGCCACGGATTCGGCCTTGCGGCGCGCGGCTGCGCGCACGGCACGGTCGAGCAACGTTTCTAGTTCGCCGCTGACCAGATCGCGAAGCAGCGGCGAGCTGGCGCTCGGCATCGCTTTGCGGTCGATCTTCGCGTGCAGGCGCACGAGAATGTCGTATCCGCTCAGGTGTTCGCGGCGCAGCCGGAAGGCATCGCGCGCGATCCGCTTGATCAGATTGCGCGTCACGGCGCGCGGCGCCTGCTTCTTGCCGATCACCAACCCGAGCCGCGCTTCGTTTCCCGTCGGCTTGCCGTAGAGAACGAAATGCGGCGAACATCGCCAGGGGCGCAAACGAAAAACGGATGAGAACTCATCCGTTTTCAGCAGCCTTGCGGCCTTGGGGAACGCGGCTTGCGCCGGCAACTGAACGATGTCCTGTGTCAAGACTTCTGTGCGGCGCGCGAGCGGCTCGGCATGTGTACATCATGAGCAGCCCGCAAGCGATCCGGCGCGATAGACTTAGATGGCCAGGCGCTTGCGGCCCTTCGCGCGGCGAGCGTTGATGACCTTGCGGCCGCCCGCGGTCTTCATGCGAACGCGGAAGCCGTGGGTGCGCTTACGACGCGTAAAGGAAGGTTGGTAAGTACGTTTCATGGTGCTCTCACTTGAGTGTTGATTGACCGCGCGGGCTAGGCTCGAGTGAAGTCACTGCAAGCGCGATGGCCGGAGGTTCAGGAATTCTGTTTTCGCGTAATCAACCCACTCTTATTTAAACCGTTTTTCTATTAACCGTCAATAGGTTAGCGCCACGACACGCATTGCCGGGCCTCGCGCGCGCCCGAAAATCGCGCTGATGCGTCCCTGTGGATAACTCGCGCGGCCCGCGTTTGGCGTTAGAATCTTGCCTTACTCCCAAATATCCGCCCCCTGCTTCGGCCCGCCGTCCGTCCGCAAACCCTTGCGGCGTAAGCATCCGGAGCACATTTGCTTGGCTACGCCATTTGCCCGATGTCTCACGGCGGCGCGGCTAGGCATTGGTGTGGAGCAACCCAAAAACGACCGCATTCGATGAACGAATTCTGGGAACACTGTTCGGCACTGCTGGAGCGTGAACTCACGCCGCAGCAGTACGTCACGTGGATCAAGCCGTTGACCCCGGTCGACTTCGATGCCGATGCGAACACCCTTCGCATCGCCGCTCCCAATCGCTTCAAGCTCGACTGGGTGAAGAGCCAGTTCTCCGGGCGCATCACCGATGCCGCGCGGGAGTTCTTCAGCGCGCCCATCGACGTGCAATTCGTGCTCGATCCCAAGGCGACCGCGCGCAACGCGATAGGCGGCGGCCCGAACGCTGCGCCGCGCCCGTCCGCGGCCGCACCGCGCGCCCCCGCGCCGGCCGCGGCCATGCCTCCCGCGCCCACGGTGGTGGCGCACGCGAACGCGCTCGCCGCCGAAGCCGCGCAGCAGGCGCAGGACGATCAGGCGGATCTCGATCTGCCGAGCCTCGACGCCAACGAGGCGGCGGGCCGCCGCACCTGGCGGCCGGGTGGCGCTCCCTCGGCGGGTGGTGAAACCGATTCCGCGTACGAGCGATCGAAGCTGAATCCCGTGCTGACGTTCGACAACTTCGTCACCGGTAAGGCGAACCAGCTTGCGCGCGCGGCGGCCATCCAGGTCGCCGACAATCCCGGCATCTCGTACAACCCGCTGTTCCTGTATGGTGGCGTGGGTCTCGGCAAGACTCACCTGATCCACGCCATCGGCAATCAGCTGCTGATGGACAAGGCCGGCGCGCGCATCCGCTACATTCACGCGGAGCAGTACGTGTCGGACGTGGTGAAGGCCTACCAGCGCAAGGCGTTCGACGACTTCAAGCGCTACTACCACTCGCTCGACCTGCTGCTGATCGACGATATTCAATTCTTCTCCGGCAAGAACCGCACGCAGGAAGAGTTCTTCTACGCGTTCGAGGCGCTCGTTGCCAACAAGGCGCAGGTGATCATCACGAGCGATACTTATCCGAAGGAAATCTCCGGCATCGACGATCGTCTGATCTCGCGCTTCGATTCCGGCCTCACCGTCGCGATCGAGCCGCCCGAGCTCGAAATGCGCGTCGCCATTCTCATGCGCAAGGCGCTGTCCGAAGGCGTGAGCCTGTCGGAGGACGTCGCGTTCTTCGTCGCGAAGCATCTGCGTTCGAACGTGCGTGAACTGGAAGGCGCACTCCGCAAGATCCTCGCGTATTCGAAGTTCCATGGCCGCGACATCACCATCGAGCTGACCAAGGAAGCGCTCAAAGACCTGCTAACGGTGCAGAACCGCCAGATCTCCGTCGAGAACATCCAGAAGACCGTCGCCGACTTCTACAACATCAAAGTCGCTGACATGTATTCGAAAAAACGGCCCGCTAACATTGCGCGCCCGCGCCAGATCGCCATGTATCTGGCGAAGGAGCTGACGCAAAAGAGCCTGCCCGAGATCGGCGAACTGTTCGGCGGACGCGATCACACCACAGTGCTGCACGCGGTGCGCAAGATCGCGGCCGAGCGCGGCAACGATGCGCAACTGAACCACGAACTGCACGTACTCGAGCAGACACTGAAGGGCTGACGGAGGCTGGCGACGCGCGGAGAACGGACGCGTCGATTATTGCGTGCCCGGGCCTGTTTATTGGTAAAAGCGCCCCCATTTTTTAGGAGCTGTAGCGTTTTGAGGCAAAATATAGGTTTTACCGTCCATGGCCTGGGCGGATGGCCCCAAGCTTTCGCGAGTGACCGGCCGGGGGCCGGCAACGCGAGTTACGAAGTTGTCCGGCTGGTGGTGGCAAACCCGGTGGCGAACCGGCGAAACTGGCGGACAAGCCATCACATCAACGAAGGAACTCTATGCAACTGGTCAAGACCGAACGAGATAATCTTCTAAGGCCGCTGCAAACCGTGAGCGGCATCGTAGAACGCCGCCATACGTTGCCGATCCTCGCCAATTTGCTCATCACCAAGAACGGCGCGGATGTGTCGTTCCTATCGACGGACCTCGAACTCCAGATCACCACCCGCGCCGATTTCGGCGTCGGCATCGACCAGATCGCCACCACAGTCGCCGCGCGCAAGCTGCTGGATATTCTCCGCGCCATGCCTTCGGGCGACGTCGTGCTCGATCTCTCCGACAAGCGCCTCACGGTGCGTTCCGGCAAAAGCCGCTTCGCGCTGCAGACTTTGGCCGCGGACGAGTTCCCCACGGTCAATCAGGCTACTGACTTCGGCGCGAGCCTTTCGGTTCCCCAGAAGACCTTCCGCCAGTTGCTCGGCATGGTCTACTTCGCGATGGCGCAGCAGAACATCCGCTACTATCTGAACGGCATGCTGCTCGTGGTGGAAGGCGACCAGCTGATGGCGGTCGCGACCGACGGCCACCGTCTCGCGTTCTCGTCGATGAAGATCGAAGGTTCGTTCGCGCGCCAGGAAGTAATCATCCCGCGCAAGACCATTCTCGAACTCCAGCGTCTGCTCGAAGACATCGACGACACGCTGAAGATCGACATCGCGGCAACGCAGGTGAAGTTCACCTTCGGCCAGGTCGAACTAGTGTCGAAGCTGGTCGAAGGCAAATTTCCCGACTTCCAGCGCGTCATTCCGAAGTCGCATAAGAACACGTTCGAAATTGGCCGTGAAGAATTGCAGCGCGCGCTGCAGCGCGCGGCCATTCTGACGTCGGACAAGTTCAAGGGCGTGCGCTGCCTGGTCGAACCGGGCCAGCTGAAGATCATGTCCACCAACGCCGATCAGGAAGAGGCGCAGGAAGAACTCGAAATCGCTTACCAGGGTGACTCTGTCGATATCGGCTTCAACGTCACGTATCTGCTCGACGTGCTCGCGAATCTGAAGATCGACACGCTCAAGGTGAGCTTGGGCGACGCCAATTCCAGCGCGCTCATCACGATTCCCGAGAACGAAGAATTCAAATACGTGGTGATGCCGATGCGCATCTGACGCGCGCAACACCGTGAACACTCCAAGGGGCGGCACGCCCCTTTGGCATTTTTAATGGTGTTTGGAAAAGTTCGAGCATTAACGCAGTAGTGTCAAAGCAGTGACGCAGAACCGGAAAAATTCCATGACTGAAAACACAAATTCGCAACCCTACAACAAGCCTGACAACAGCTACGGAGCATCGTCCATTCAGATCCTCGAAGGTCTGCAAGCGGTCCGCAAGCGGCCGAGCATGTACATCGGCGATACGTCGGATGGCACCGGTTTGCATCACCTCGTATTCGAAGTGCTGGACAACTCCATCGACGAAGCTCTCGCCGGCTATTGCGACGACATTCATGTCGTCATTCACGCGGACAACTCCATTTCCGTGACCGACAACGGTCGTGGCGTGCCCACAGGCCTGAAGCGCGACGACAAGCACGATCCGAAGCGCAGCGCCGCCGAAATCGTCATGACCGAGCTGCACGCGGGCGGCAAGTTCGACCAGAACAGCTACAAGGTGTCCGGCGGCCTGCACGGCGTGGGCGTGTCGTGCGTGAACGCGCTGTCCGAGTGGCTGCGCCTCACGGTGCGCCGCGACGGCAAAAAGCACTTCATGGAGTTTTCGCGCGGCGTTGTGCAGAACCGTGAAATCGTCGAGGGAAACGGCATGCAGTATTCGCCCATGCCCGTCGTCGGCAACACGGAAAATCGCGGCACCGAAGTGCATTTTCTGGCGGACGCGACCATCTTCGGCAATGTCGAATTCCACTACGACATTCTTGCCAAGCGCATGCGCGAGCTTTCGTTCCTGAACAACGGCGTGCGGATTCGCTTGACCGACCAGCGTACCGGCAAGGAAGACGATTTCGCGTTCGCGGGCGGCGTGAAGGGCTTCGTCGAATACATCAACAAGGCGAAGCAGGTCCTGCATCCGACCGTGTTCCACGCGACCGGCGAGCGCGAGAACGTGACCGTCGAAGTGGCGATGCAGTGGAACGACAGCTTCAACGAGAGCGTGCTCTGCTTCACCAACAACATTCCGCAACGCGACGGCGGCACGCACCTCACAGGTCTGCGCGCTGCCATGACGCGCGTGATCAACAAGTACATCACGGATAACGACATCGCGAAGAAGGCGAAGGTCGAGACGACCGGCGATGACATGCGCGAAGGGTTGTCGTGCGTGCTGTCGGTGAAGGTGCCGGAGCCGAAGTTCAGCTCGCAGACGAAGGACAAGCTGGTGTCGTCCGAACTGCGCGCGCCGGTGGAGGAGATCGTCGCGAAGGCGCTAGAGGATTATCTCCAGGAGACGCCGAACGACGCGAAGATCATCACGAGCAAGATCGTCGATGCGGCGCGTGCGCGCGACGCCGTGCGCAAGGCGCGTGAGATGACGCGCCGCAAGGGCGTGCTCGATGGCATCGGTCTGCCGGGCAAGCTCGCGGACTGTCAGGAAAAGGACCCGGCGAAGTCGGAAATCTACATCGTCGAGGGTGACTCGGCGGGCGGATCGGCCAAGCAGGGGCGCGACCGCAAATTCCAGGCGATTTTGCCGTTGCGCGGCAAGGTGCTGAACGTTGAGAAGGCGCGCTTCGACAAGCTGCTGTCGTCGGAGCAGATCGTGACGCTGGTCACGGCGCTGGGCTGCGGTATCGGCAAGGACGATTACAACCTCGACAAGCTGCGTTATCACCGCATCATCATCATGACCGATGCGGACGTGGACGGTGCGCACATCCGCACGCTGCTACTGACGTTCTTCTATCGGCAGATGCCGGAGATCGTCGAGCGCGGCTATATATATATCGCGCAGCCGCCGCTGTACAAGATCAAGGCAGGCAAGGACGAGCGGTACATGAAGGACGCGCACGAGCTGAACCAGCACATGCTGAAGCTCGCGCTGCAAAGCTCCGAACTGACGCCGAGCGAAGACGCGGATGCCATTTCCGGCGATGCGCTCGGCGAACTCGCGCGCGCTTACCTGCTGGCGCAGGCGGTGGTCGATCGCCTGAGCCGCATCTACGATGCGGCAGCGCTCGAAGCGGTGATGGACGGCATCGTGATCGATCTGTCGTCGGAGGAAGCGACGGCGGCTTCGGCGAAGCGACTGGAAGACCGTCTGCGTGCCGATCCGCTGAAGCCCGAAGTCACAGTCGAGCCAGCTTACGATCAGATGCGTGAACTGCGGTCGCTGCATATCAAGCGGCGTCATCACGGCAACGTGAAGGTTTCGGTGTTGGACGAAGACCTTCAGTTGACCGCGGACTACAAGCAGCTCGTGTCGACGGCGGATACGTTCAAGGGTTTGATCGGACAAGGCGCGCTGATCAAGCGCGGCGAGCGTTCGATGGCCGTGACCGACTTCAAGAGCGCGATGAAATGGCTGATCGCGGATGCCGAGCGCAATGTTTCCAAGCAGCGTTACAAGGGCTTGGGCGAGATGAACCCCGAGCAGCTTTGGGAAACGACGATGGACCCGAACGTGCGGCGTTTGCTGCGCGTGCAGATCGAGGACGCGATCGCGGCGGACGGCATCTTTACCACCCTGATGGGTGACGACGTGGAGCCGCGTCGGGTGTTTATCGAGAACAACGCGCTGCAGGCGGGAAATATCGATGTTTGATGCGTGAGGGTCGTTGCGCCCGAATGAAACCCGCGATGCGCGCATGCATCGCGGGTTTTTTACGCATGCCGCACCGTTGCAATCAACCCGCCACCCTCAACGGCAACCAAATCTCTGTCACCAGCTCGCTCGGAGCCGTATCCCTCAGGTTATTCAGATACACTCGAGAATCGGTGCCTCGCCCGTCTCGCGCCCGGAAGCCGGCAGCCATTCCCCATAAAGCCACCGATACGCGAAACAAAGCTGCGCATACGGCCCGACATGCGTCAGCACCGCGAACTCGCCGCCCTCGCTCTCGAAGCGCGAGACCGGCGCTTCGAATTTCACCGCATCCGGTTCGAAAAGCTCCGCGCAAGCCATCGAGCGCAAGTCGTCTTCCACGACTGCATCCGGGTCGTCGAAATAAACGCCCGCCATGCGCGCCCGGAAATCGATCAGCTCGCACATCGCGAGCCAGTGGTACAGCATCTCGAACGAGCGCGAAATGTTCATGTACGAGCCCGTGTGCTCGACCGCCGCCACCGTGAAACCACGTTGAGTCCGAATGTCGACCTGATGCATCGCCGTATCTCCTGAAGGAACATCGTCGTGCGGTACCGCCGCGTAAGAAGCGGAACCGCCTTCGTGACGAAACTGCGCGGGCGGCATCCGGTAGCTCACCTGAAACGCCCGCGAAAATGCCTGCACGCTGCCGTACCCTGCGCGCTCGGCAATGCCGTCGATCGACAGGTCGCCGCGCACGAGTTCGTTCGCCGCCCGATGCAGCAGCAACTGCCGCACCGTCGCCGCCGCCGTCTCGCCGAAGAAGCCGTGATAAATCCGATGCCAGTGATACGGCGACAGACACGCGACCTCGGCGAGCCGGTTCAGATCGAGTTCGTCATCGAGGTGATCGTGGATATACGCGACCACGCGCGAGCCGCGCTTCGTAGGGCTTGTCACTCATCGTCCGCTCCAGTCCGACCGCATGAGAACCAAGTTAGCACGACCCGGTTTAGCTTTTCTTGCTGACTTGCGGCATACCCGCCGGACGCGCCGTCGCGGGACGCGCGTACACTCTAGCCTTTGAACCGATGAAAGCGCCGCCCGCGCGCTTCATGCCACCACGAGATTCACGCCATGTTCACCTGCCGAAACCAGTCCTGCGGCGCGGATTGGACGCTATTCGGATGTCGCCATCAAGAACGAGGGCCAAGGCCTCATTTCCACGGTCCGATGTGCGGCGCGCACAATTACGTCGAACGCCACGATGCGCCGAACGGCGGCGTATCGTATGAGCAGATCATCGATATTGATCCGAAAACCAAGCGCTGAAGCCCTGACGACCGACACTTCCTTCAGCAGCTTGCCGCTCGCGCCCGCGATGCAGGCGAATCTGCAACAGCTCGGCTATCTCACGATAACGCCGATCCAGGCCGCGAGCCTGCCGCACACGCTGGCGCACTGGCGGACCACGATCTCATCGCGCAGGCCAAGAGCGGCAAGACGGCGGCGTTCACGCTGCCCGTGCTCGGCCAGGCTCGACGCGCGCCGCCTCGACGTGCAGGTGCTCGTGCTGTGCCCGACACGCGAACTCGCCGATCAGGTCATGCAGGAAATCCGCCGCCTCGTGCGCGCGGAAGACAATGTCAAGGTGCTGACGCTATGCGGCGGCACGCCGATGCGTCCGCAGATCGCGAGCCTCGAACACGGCGCGCATGTCGCCGTCGGCACGCCGGGGCGCATCATGGATCATCTGGAGCGCGGCACGCTCTCGCTCGACGCCGTGCGTACGCTCGTGCTCGACGAGGCCGACCGCATGCTCGACATGGGCTTTTCGACGATATCGTGTCGGTCGCGCGGCGCTGTCCGAAGGATCGTCAGACGCTGCTGTTCTCGGCGACGTATCCCGAAGGCATCGCGAAGCTGGGCCAGCAGTTCCTGCGCAATCCGCGCGAGATCAAGCTCACGGAAACGCATAGCAACGCGAAGATCAAGCAGCGCTTTATCAGGTCGAAGATCACGAACGGTTGCATGCGGTCGGGCTGCTCTCGATCACTACCGTCCGGTGAGCACCATCGCGTTCTGCAACACAAAGAACCAGTGCCGTGATCTGCTCGACGTGCTGCGCGCGCAAGGCTTCGAGGCACTCACGCTGCATGGCGAACTGAAGCAGCACGAGCGCGATCAGGTGCTGGTGCAGTTCGCCAACCGCAGTTGTTCCGTGCTGGTCGCGACCGACGTCGCGGCGCGGGATGGCCGTGCTCGCGGTACAACAGCAGCGCGCCTGCGACGAGCGTCACCGCCAGCGAGCCGAGCACGGTGCTGGCGAGCGCGCGCTGGGCCGCTTCGCCGAGCGCGAAGATCAGCGCGGCGAAGGTGACGACATTGAGCCCTGCCGCGACGCGGTCGAAGCCGTGTGCGCCGTGCTTGGTCTGCGGCAGCGACGGCTACGCGATCAACAGCGCGACCACGCCGACCGGCAGATTCACCGCGAACAACCACGGCCACGTGCCGAGCGACAGTACGATGGACGCCACAGTCGGCCCGACCGCGAACGCGATGCCGACCACCAGCGCGTTCAGCCCGACGCCGCGCCCGAGCCGGTGCGGCGGAAAGATCGCGCTGATCAGCCCCGCGTTGACGCTCATGATCGCGCTCGCGCCGAACCCTTGCAGCCGCCGCGCGGCAACCAGCGTCGGTAGTGACCACGAGAACGCGCATACCGCCGACGCAATGAGAAACACGACCAGCCCGCCCAGATACACGCGCCGATGCCCGAGAATCCCGCCTAGCGCGGCGAACGGCAAAAACGTCGCGACCATCGCGAGCTGATAGGCATTGATGATCCACACGGACGCGGCGTGCGTCGTGTGCAGATCGGCGGCGATGGCGAGCAGCGCGGTGTTGGCGATGGCGGTATCGAGCGTCGCGAGCGCGACTGATAACAGGATCGCCGCCGTGCCGCGTCGCTCGAGCGGGGTCATCGGCGCGTCGGGATCACGGGGCGTGGCGTCTCGGCGTTCTTCCTGGGGCACGGCGGAAATTCCGGATGTATGCGAAGGAGAATAATCCGAAACAATACGGGATGACGGCACATTCGCAGGAACACCCTGCGCGGCCTTTCAAACAGATGTCGGTGGCGACGTAGCGAAGTGGCGAATGCAAAGGAGAGCGACATGGGAATCCGAATCGTATGGCTGGGCGCGCCGCGCGCCGCGAACGAGGGCTTGCGCATCGGCACCGTGAGACGGCCGCCCCGCTCGGCGTACCGAAGTCCGAATTCGCGAAGCGCGATTTCTACGATGTCTGGTATCCGAATCTATCGCCATCGGCCGAACTCGTCGCCGAAGCGCCCGCTGCGGAGAGCGAGCAGGACTGGCACGCCTTCGTCAGGAAGTTCAAGGCGGAAATGGCGACGCCAGCCACACGCTCGATCTGCTCGCGGTGCTATCGCATGCGGTGAATCTGTCGGTCGGATGTTATTGCGAGGACGAGGCGCGGTGTCACCGGTCGGTGCTGCGCGCGCTGCTGGAAAAGCGCGGCGCGAAGATCAATGCGTGAGGTGACTGGCATAATGCGGCGACATGAATCCGATGCGTTCGACGCCGACCGCATGGAATGGAGCACATGAGCTTGGACACACGCGTTCACAACGGCGCATCGGATGCATCGACGGCTGATGGCCCGCTTCGCGCGACGTCCGCGCTGCTGAGCGAACGCGTCCGTCAGGCGGTGGAAGGGCTCATCACCGTTTTGCACACGGCGATCGAACTGGCGCGCCGCACGGGTTGCGGGCACGAGCACAAGGACCTGTATGTGGCAGGGTCGCGCATCGTCATGCGTTGCGTCATCACGCTGTTCGCCGAAACGCGCGGACTCATGCCGATGGACAACCGTGTCTATCGACGCGCCTTCAGCCTCGACGCAATGCTGAGCGGCCGGAGCCTGCGCGCATGGCCGCGCCTAATCGCGCTATTCAGGCTGATTCACGATGGCTCCGCGCATCCGCGCATGCGCGTGCCGCGATACGGCGGCGCGCTGTTCGAACCGGGCGACGCCGATAGCGACGACGGCATTTCCCGCGCGCTCGCGCTGCTGGAAAGTCCTGAGAATCGCATCGACGATCGTCAGGTGATGACGATCCTGCGTCTACTGACGCGCGTGTCCGTGAAGACGCGGCAAGGGCGTCAGCGCGTCCGGACCGAAGCGCCGGTCGATTTCGCGACGATGTCCTCGGAGCATATCGGCGTGCTCTACGAAGGCCTGCTCGATTTCGAACTCAAGCAGGCCGCGAGCGACGATCCGGTCGTGTTCCTCGCAGTCGGCAATCAGCCCGCGTTCACCTTGTCGCAACTGGAGAGCATGAACGACAGGACCATCCGGCAGCTTTTCGACGTACTGCGAGCGAAGGACGAGCGCGGTATCGACGGCGACCCATCGGACGAGGCGACCGGAGCCGATGAAGCCGCCGGGACAGAGACGAACGAATCCGCGCTGACCTCCGATCATGCGACGCGAATCGACGCATGGCTCGCTCGCGCCGCGACATTGACCGGGCTCGCGAACAAGCGCGATGACCGTCGCACGCGCGGCGGCGATCCCGACCCCGCGCGCAAGCTGTGCGCTCGCATCGTCGCGCCGGGACAGTTCTATCTCGTGCGCTGGGGCGGCACACGCAAGGGCGCGGGCACGTTTTTCACGTGGCCCCGGCTGGCCGCGCCGACGGTGCGCCGCACGCTGCAACCGCTCGCCTACGATGCCGTGCGCAGCGAGAAGGATGCGCGCACGGGACTCGAGCACGTCGTTGAGTGGCGTCCGAAACCGCCCGAGCGAATTCTTGCCATCAAGGTCTGCGATCCCGCGATGGGTTCCGGCTCTTTCCTCGCGAGCGCGTTGCGCTACCTGACCGATGCGCTGACTGAGTCGTTGATGCATCACGGTCTGATCGCATGCGACGCCGATGGACAGCACCGGCTCACCGCATTGTTCGGCGCAGAGTCCGGTGACGAATTCGCCGCGCTGGATCCACGTGACGCACGCTTCGATGAGACCCTGCGCGCACAACTGAAGCGCCACATCGTGGAGAACTGTCTCTATGGCGTCGATATCGATCCGCTCGCCGTGGAACTGGGGCGCATGGCGTTGTGGGTGGAAACGATGCATCGCGGTCTGCCGTTCGGTTTCATCGATCACAAGCTGAAGGTGGGCAATGCGCTCGTCGGCGCATGGTTCGATACCTGCCGCGACTATCCCGCGATGGCGTGGGCGCGTGAGGGCGGCGACAAGGATTATCAGAAGGACAAGCCGGACCATCTGATCAACCACTATGTGATCGATGAGAAGGGCCGCAAACGCGGCGACGTGTTCACCGAAGCGATCAAGGCGCGCGGCAAGACCGTCGTCGGGCAACTGCGCGCGCGGCTCGGCGCGCCGCCCGATCAGCAACGCGCGTTCGATGCCGATCGCGCGCACGACGAACTGCTCGATGTGATACGCAAGCTGCACCGGCCGCTGCGCGACAGCGATCGGCGCGCGGCGTTGT
Organism: Candidatus Paraburkholderia calva; assembly: GCA_001184395.1. Lineage (GTDB taxonomy): Bacteria > Pseudomonadota > Gammaproteobacteria > Burkholderiales > Burkholderiaceae > Caballeronia > Caballeronia calva. Next base: position 19,527 of record LFLF01000066.1, read on the forward strand.
ATCGCGCGGCGTTGCTAGACAATCCGCTGTATCACGCGCTCAAGGCGCGCATGGATCTGTGGTGCGCGCTGTGGTTCTGGCCCGGCGATGAGATCGATGCCGCGCCGCTTCCGGATGATTTCGCCGCGCCCGGCAAGCAAGCGCTGACGATAGCCAGCGATATCGGCCGTCGGCAGCGCTTCTTCCATTGGGAGCTGGAGTTTCCCGATGTCTTCACCGTCGAGCGGCGCGGGTTCGACGCGATGGTCGGCAATCCGCCGTGGGAAACCGCGCAGCCCGATTCGAAGGATTTCTTCGTTCATCACGATCCGCTTTATCGTGCGTACGGCAAGCAAGAAGCGCGGGCGAAGCAGATGGCGTACTTTCAGCAGACGCCGTCGCTCGAGCGCAAGTGGATCGCTTACCGCGCGCAAATGAAGTCGTTCGCCAACTGGATGAACTTCTGCGGCATGGCATCCGGCGACCGCGTGACTGTGGACAAGGACGGCAAGTGGACCCACGATCTCAATCTCGGCGGACGCGGCAGAAGCAGTTTCGACGCGTCGGCGCGCCTGCACGAACGCTGGCGGCGCGAGCGAGCGGCGCGCGAAGGGCAGTGCGGGCAGGCGGATCGCGCGCATCCGTTCATTCATCAGGGACCGGGCAAGCCCTATTTGCACAAGATGTTTCTGGAGCTGAGTCATGCGCTGCTGCGTGAGCGCGGACGGCTAGGCATGATCGTGCCTGGCAGTATTCAGGGCGATAAAGGCTCGACCGAACTGCGCGAACTCTTCCTCGAACGATGCGACTGGCAATGGCTGTTCGGCTTCGAGAATCGCGAGGTCATGTTCGATATCCACCGGTCGTTCAAGTTCTGCGTGGTGATCGTCGAGAAGGACGGTGAGACTCACGCGATACGCGCGGCTTTCATGCATCGCAATGCAGCCGACTGGGAACAAGCCGAGCGTCATGTGCTGGCGTATTCGCGCGCGCATGTGGAGGCGTTCTCGCCGTATTCAAAGGCGATTCTGGAGATCGGCAGCGTGTGCGACCAGCAGACGCTGCGGACGATCTACGACAACGCCGTGCTGCTCGGCGACCGGAGCGAGCGCAGCTGGGGCGTGCGGTATCGGCAGGGCGATTTCAACATGACGTCCGATTCGACGCTATTCGCGCCACGGCAGGACTGGGAGCGCCGTGGATATCGGCCGGACGAGTACGGGCACTGGCTGAAAGGCACGTGGTTCGACCATGACGGACCCGACGATATTCTCGAACGGCGACGCGGGCTCGTGCTGTCGCGCGACGGGCGGCAGGCTATCGCGATCGAGTCGATCGACGATGTGGCGATGCCGTTGCTCGAGGGGAACATCATCGATCAGTTCCGAGCCTCAGCGAAGGGCTGGGTGTCGGGGAAAGGACGCACGGCGGTGTGGCGCGAGATCGGGCCCGCAGATAGCGTGTTCGAGCCGCAATATCTCATCGGGCTGAAGACGGCGGCGTCGCGCGTCAGCAAATCCGGGAACGATGCGGGACAGCCGAAATGGCGATTCGCGCCGCAGGTCACGTTCATCGATGTCACGGCGGCCACCAACATGCGCACCGCTCGCGTGACGTGCACGCCGTATTTCCCGTGCGGGAACACGGCGGCGGTGCTCGATGCGCGCGAGAGCGTGTTCGCGCTGGCGACGGTCATGAACTCGTTCGTGTATGACTTCGTGGCGCGTGCGCGGTGCGCGGGGCTGCATCTGAACGGGTTCGTGGTGGAGGAATCGGCGTTGCCTTTGCCTTCACGCGGCGATGTGTCCATGCTGGATGCGATCGGGCGGAGGCTCATCGCGACTTCGAAAGCATTTTCGGTTTGCCTGACGCGTGGTGAGCGGATCGAACGGACGGCGGTTGGCGAAGGCGAACGGTTGCGCTTACGGTGTGTCGCGGATGCTCTCGTTGCATATCGGTTCGGGCTGTCGGTCGATGACTTCGCTCACGTGCTAGCGCAATGCGATTACCCCAGAGCAATGCTGACCGATGAGTTCGCCTCGACGCTCGATGCCAAGGGATTCTGGCGGGTCGATCGCGAAAAGGAGCCGGAATTGCGCCATACGGTTCTGGCGTATGTGGCGTTCCGCGATCTGACGGCGATGGGCGTGGACGCGTTTCTCGCGCAGAACGATGGGCAAGGGTGGGCGATACCGGAGCGGTTGCGCTTGAGCGACTACGGGCTGGGGCACGATGAGCGCGCGATGGAATCTCAGGTCGTGGCGTCGCGATTCGATGATGCGCGAGGCGAAGAGATGACGGAGCGCGCGATGGAAGCGTGTGCGGCGCATGCCGAGACGATTCGGCGGATCGTGGCGGTTGGCGGGAGATGCTGAGGGCGACGCGGGGTTGATGCTGGGGCGCATTCTCAATGCGGATTTACGCGCGCCCGAAACGCAAAAAGCCCAGTCGCGATGACCGGGCTTTTTGCTTGAATCTGGTGGTGGGGCGTGAGTGACTCGAACACTCGACCTACGGATTAAGAGCTAAACCAAGCGCATTTTAGATTACAGGCAATTCATTGATTTCTCAAGAGATTTCGTCACTGGAGATCATCTGCAGTATGTGGAATTCACTCACATAGTCCGTCAATTTTCCGGCAAAACGGAGTTCGTTCTTAAAGCTTGGGTACGCGCTCGTAGACGTGCACGTTCTTGCTTCGCACCTTCAAACACGCTGCGGATGACCACGCTTACGGGGGTGCCGGGTGGAAATCCATAATCGGGACGCGATAGCCAAGGGATACCCGATCCCACAGAACCCCCCATTGCTTGCTATATATGGCCAAAAGTTCCGGCCATTCCTCGTAGCTGGCCTTGCGATTTACAAGAGAGTTGATCGGTTCGAGGTCACCGCACCACTCCACATACTTGATTGAGCTTACGGTATGTAGACCAATCGCCCTCGTAGCCGAGTTGGAAGTCCGTTGATTCGCTGTCACCCAAATCGAGCTCGTCCGACGGTGTCCGACCACGAGATCTAACAGGCTGTTAAAATAGTCTTTTTGAATGTGCGCCTACTCATTCGAAAGAGCCAACGCGACGTTCAGACCCAACTAATTTAACGCCGGACTTCGTTGATTCAGGTGCTGCTAATGTCGCATTCTTTTCGACGTTCGCTCTCATGCCGCCCGAGCGGCCAGCGTTCCCATGCGCGTCAGGTTGTAAGCTGCCTGGATCAGCAGAAAGAATTGGTCGACGCGCTTCAGTCCTCGATACATCGCCTGCCGAATCCTCCCGACT
>LFLF01000067.1 GCA_001184395.1 Candidatus Paraburkholderia calva
AACCCCGCACCTTGATCCGCGGCCATCGCCAGCGTCTGCTGCTTCATCGTCGTTTGCCTTTCTCCTTGCACGTGCGCTCTATAACACCTGACAAGCACTAATGGTGGAATTAATCAGCGTTGCCTTAGATCCACATTCGCATAGGGCTGAGTTTCTTGGCCGGTTTTCACCGGCGACGAACTTTCTCACTGCAGGCCCACCTGTCGTGCGCATCCGTCAACTGCTGGCGTTGATGGAAGCTGGTATCGTTGAGGTTGCAGAGTCGGATGTCCGATTTATCGTCGATCATGCCACTTATAATCTCGTCGATCATGCCACTTGCCGCCTGATTGTAACATCACCTGTGGTCTCGAGTTCGTCGATTGCAGTCGACCAGATCGTTGACGCTCGCATTTCGGTCGTCAACCTTGGTCGTGATCGTGCCCCGCTCATGCGTGCATTGCACGCATGAGGAACTCTCCAGCCATTCATTTATTGCGCGCCACGGAACTCCCGACGCTTTCGACACCGGGGGTGTTTTGGTCACACAAAGCCCGTTTCAACCTATCCGCTTCGATGGCAGCGTCGCCGAGCGGTTATTCGTTCTCGGGATGACGACCGAACACACCCACTGGTTCATGCAATCGGGTAGCAACCGACTGACCAAATGGATCATTTTTTCCGATCGAAGCGCACGCCCGATTCGGCAACAGGCAAACGACGCTTACAACTCGGTTTAACGAGCGTCGATAAGTGCTTAATATTGCTTAAATTTCGTAGCTTCACTACACTTGGCGGAACCTTCCAGCCGCCCTCCTAATAGAACACTAATGAAAACCGAAATGTTTTCGTCGTTGAAGGTGGTGCATGGCGTGGCAGTGCGCTCGGCGCTGTCTCTTGCCGTCTCCATCGCAGTAGCGACGTCCTTCGCAGCGGCTCCGGCTAAAGCCCTCGCGAAATCCGCCACCGTCACCAAAACCGCCAAGAAGTCGTCGAGGTCGTCCACGAAAGCCGAGAAGCCCGCTCGCATCGCCAAGACTTCGTTGAAAGCCCCGAAACCCGTGAAGGCGGCGAAGGTCGCCGAAAATGACGACGACGCGTCGCGTGCGCGCAAGCAGCGCGCGAGCTATCGGATGGAACATGGTCGCCGCGCCGCCGTACATTCGGTCGCGTATCAGCCGCATGCGACGTCGGTCGGTCAGGCGTTCGGCCTGCACGACACGCCGGACAGCCTCGCGCTGCGTTCGAGCGTGGCGTACGTGGTCGACCAGAGCACCTCGGAAACGCTGTTCGACAAGAATTCGCGCGCCGTCGTGCCGATCGCGTCCATCACCAAGCTGATGACGGCGATGGTCACGCTCGACTCGCATTTGCCGCTCACCGATGAAATCGCGGTGACGGACGAAGACCGCGACTACGAAAAGTTCACCGGCTCGCGTCTGTCGGTCGGTTCGGTGCTGAATCGCAAAGACATGCTGCATATCGCGCTGATGGCATCGGAGAATCGCGCCGCCGCCGCGCTGTCGCGCTATTACCCGGGCGGCCGCCCGGCGTTCATCGCCGCAATGAACGCAAAGGCCAAGTCGCTCGGCATGATCGACACGCACTTCGAGAACTCGACTGGTCTCACGAGCCTGAACGTGGCCAGCGCGCGCGATCTCGTGAAGATGGTGAACGCGGCGTATCAATATCCGCTGATCCGCAAGTTCTCGACCGACCGCAGCTACGACGTCAACACCGGCAAGCGCAATCTGGCCTACAACAGCACGAACGCGCTGATCCGCAATGCATCGTGGGATATCGGTCTGCAGAAGACCGGCTTCATCAACGAAGCGGGTGAGTGCCTCGTGATGCAGGCCACCGTGAATAGCCGTCCGGTCATCATGGTGCTGCTGGATTCGTACGGCAAGTATTCGCGTTTCGCCGATGCCGGCCGTCTGCGGTCGTATCTCGACACGCTCGGCGAGCCGCACATCATCAGCGCGGACATGGGCACCAGCGCGAATCCTTAAGCAGGATTGTCCGCTCGAAAAAACCGGCTGCGTAGTGAGGCGCCGCCAATTTTTTGTTTCGCATGCCAGCGATGAGACTGCTCAGATCAGCGATACGCGTGCTGATGCTGATTCCCATCCGCCGCCTGTTCCGGGTGATACCCGAGCAATTTCGAGATCTCGAGCGCGGTATGGCTCAGTTGTTTGAGCCACGCATCCTGTAGACGGTCCGCCGGCGCCGACAGCGACAATCCCGCGACGAGCCGTCCCGTGTCGTCGTAAATGCCGGCTGCAATGCAGCGCACGCCGAGTTCCAGTTCCTCGTTGTCACGCGCGCACGACTGCTGCCGCACGAACGACAACTCGCGCTCCAATTTGCTCAAATCGGTGATGCTGTTCTGCATGTGCCCGGACAGTCCCGTGCGCGTCGCATAGGCGCGCACGCGCGACGCTTCGTCGGCAGCGAGAAAGAGCTTGCCGACCGACGTCAGATGCAAGGGCGCGCGGCCACCGATGGCGCGCACGACCTGCATGCCCGAGCGCTCCGAATATGCGCACTCGATATACACAATCTCGTCGCCCTGGCGCACCGAGAGATTGACCGTCTGTCCCGTTTGCCGGTGCAGTTCGCGCATCGGCGGCATCGCGGCTTCGCGCACCGAGAGGCGCGCCTTCACCAGATTGCCGAGTTCGAGCAGACGCATGCCGAGCCGGTATGTGCCGGGATTGGAGCGATCCACCAGACGGTACAGCACCATGTCGTTCAGGATGCGGTGCACCGTCGACGGATGCAGGTCCGTACTCTGCGAGAGTTCCTTGAGACTGACGGGATCGGTGTGATCGACGAGGGCGTCGAGAAGACGCATCATGCGCTCGATCACCTGAATGGAGGTTTTGGATTCCGGGTTCGTATCGCTCATCGTAAAAAATCGGTTGATGCGTCAAACAGCGGCACCGGCATTGTATCTCATAATGTGAAAAATTAAAGCCGGTGCGATGCGCCCGGCGCGAACAATGCCGAGTACGGCGGCGCGCGACGCTTTTCGCGGATAATCGGCATGCGTTCACATCACTTATACAAAAGAGGAAACGCCCCCAATGCGAGTCGGTTTATTCGTCACCTGCCTGATCGATCTGATGCGACCGGAGATCGGCTTTTCGGTCATCAAGCTGATCGAACGCGCGGGCTTCGAAGTCGTGGTGCCGCCCGTGCAGACGTGTTGCGGCCAGCCGGCCTACAACTCGGGCGATTCCCGCCTCGCGCGCGATCTCGCCGAAAAGACGTTGCTCGAATTCGAGCAGTTCGACTATGTGGTTGTGCCGTCCGGCTCGTGCGGCGGCATGATACGCGCGCATTACGGCGATCTGTTCCGCGACGATCCGCAACTGATGAACCGCTACGCGCGCCTGCAGCCGCGCGTATTCGAACTGACGGATTTTCTGCTGACCGTGGCGAAGGCGCGCATGGAACTGGGCGTGTTCGACGGCGGCGTGACCTATCACGATTCGTGTTCGGGTCTACGCGAACTCGGCGTGAAGCAGCAGCCGCGCGAACTGCTCGAGCAGGCAGGCGTGCCCGTCACGGAGATGAAGGGCTGCGAGCACTGCTGCGGGTTCGGCGGCACGTTCGCGGTGAAGTACGGCGATATCTCGACGGGCATCGTCGATGAGAAGTGCGCGAACATCAAGGCGAGCGGTGCGGATACGGTCGTGCTCGGCGACCTCGGCTGCATGCTGAATATCGAAGGCCGCTTGCGCCGCACCGGCGACACGGCCACGCGCGTGTTGTATATCGCGCAAGTGCTTGCCGGCGATGTGCCGCGCAACGCTTCGTAAGCGGAGGGCGACATGCAAGTCCAGACCATGCAGTTCAAGGCGCGCGCCGGAGCCAAGCTCGCGAACGAACGGCTTCAGCAGAAGCTCACCAAGCTCTCGACCAAGTTCGTCAGCGCCCGCGCGAGCGCCGTGCTCGATATCGATTTCGAAGCGATGCGCGCCGCGCTCAAGGAACGTCGCAATCGCGCGCTCGACAATCTCGACGTGTGGCTCGAAACCTTCGAACGCGAGGCCACGCGACGCGGCGCGACCGTGCTCTACGCGGAAACGACGCAGGAGGCCGCCAGGCTCGTCGCGGAAATCGCGCGGCAGCACGATGTGCAGAAGGTCATCAAGACCAAGTCGATGGTGTCCGAAGAGATGCAGTTGAACCGAGTGCTCGGCGAGATGGGCGTACAGTCCATCGAGACCGATCTCGGCGAATAAATCCTTCAGATCAATGACAACGAACCGCCGAGCCCATATCATTGCGCCGGTCGTGCAATAAGGCTAAGAAGCAAATCGCCGACCTGTTCGCGAAGACGCACGGCAAGCTGCGCCTCACCGACATTCCGGAAATGACAAAAGAGGCGCGCGAGTTGCTGCGACCGCATTTTATGTCAGCGGATATGGGTGTCACGGGCGGCAATTTTCTGGTGGCGGAGATCGGCTCGGTCGCGGTCGTGACGAACGAAGGCATGTGCCCGTGATGCCGCGCGTGCACGTCCCAGTGACGGGCATCGAAAAGATTCTGCCGACACTCGAGGATCCCGCCACCGCCATGCGTCTGCTGCCGCGCTCGGCCAGCGGGCAGACCGTATCGAACCTATAAAAATCAGAAATCTAGCGATAACAAAAACTGGCATCATCCTTGCACTGTAGAAAGCACGGCCCGCGAAGCCGCTCAAAAAAAACAAGGAGACAAGCCGATGACCTCTTTCGCATCCAAACGTCCCTGAATCCGTCGACGTCGCGGCCCACGCTCGAGCGACGCGATCCGGTATGCGCAACCCATCACGCTTCAACGCGCATCGAATGCTTCACCGCGCGCCCTTCGCGGCCTGCCGCTGGCTGTACTCTCGCCAACTGCTGAACTTGCCTGGAACCATCGTGAAAAAAACCTTATTTTTGGGGCGCTATTGAGAAAAATCTGAGATTCCGGAAATCCAGAATGGGGTGTCCGGGGTTTTGGACGGGGGCAATAAAAACCCACGGACATCCGTGGGTTTTCCCTAGGCCATGAAACGCGCGGTGTTTAAACCACCCCGCCTCTATGCGCCTGCTGATCGGCGTGATAACTCGAGCGCACCATCGCGCCGACGGCCGCGTGCGTGAAGCCCATCTTGTACGCCTCTTCCTCGTATATCTTGAACGTATCCGGATGGACATACATCCGCACCGGTAAATGATGCTCCGACGGCTGCAGATACTGGCCGATCGTTAGCATATCGACGTCGTGGGCCCGCAGATCGCGCATCACCCGAAGGATTTCTTCCTCGGTTTCCCCGAGACCGACCATCAGACCGGACTTCGTCACGACTTGTGGATGTAGCGCCTTGAAGTCCTTCAACAGCTTCAGCGAATAGTGATAGTCCGAACCCGGACGCGCCTCCTTGTACAGACGCGGCACCGTTTCGAGATTGTGATTCATCACGTCGGGCGGCGCGGCAGTGAGAATGTTGATGGCGCGATCCAGACGGCCGCGGAAGTCCGGCGTCAAAATCTCGATGCGCGTTTCCGGCAAATGCTCGCGAACATTTTTGATGCACTCGACGAAGTGTGCGGCGCCGCCATCGCGCAGATCGTCGCGATCCACCGACGTGATCACCACGTATTTCAGCTTCAGCGCGCCGATGGTGCGCGCGAGACTCAGCGGTTCGTCCGGATCGAGCGGATCGGGACGGCCGTGGCCGACGTCGCAGAACGGGCAGCGGCGCGTGCACTTGTCGCCCATGATCATGAACGTCGCCGTGCCTTTGCCGAAGCATTCGCCGATATTCGGGCAGCTCGCCTCTTCGCACACGGTGTGCAGGCTGTGCTCACGCAGAATCTTCTTGATCTCGTTGAAGCGCGAATTGCCGGTGGCAGTACACACGCGAATCCATTCCGGCTTCTTGAGCTTCTCGATGGGGATGACCTTGATCGGAATGCGCGACGTTTTCGCTTGCGCCTTCTGTTTCGCGGTGGCGTCGTAAGCGGGAACGGCGGTGTCGCCGGCCAGGTTTGCGGTTGCGTCAGTCATTCGGTCGATCCGGTTGATGCAGCGGCAACGGCTTGAATCGCCGGGCCATCGTGCGGTTGTGCGGCAGTCGCGGGTAGTTCGCCGATTTGATGCGCCAGCCGTTCGGCCAGCATGAGGGCTACGTCTCGCCAGCCGGCATCGACGCCGAGCGTCGCCATGTCGACCGTTTCGAGCCCGGCGTAGCCGCACGGGTTGATCGCAAGGAACGGCTGCAAGTCCATTTTCACATTCAGGCTCACGCCGTGATAACTGCAGCCGTTGCGAATCTTTAGTCCGAGCGCGGCGATCTTCGCACCCTCGTGCTGCTCGTGAAGACGAACGTTCGCGCCTTCGGCCGTCGCCTGGGTTACGTAGATGCCCGGCGCACCGGCCTTACGATCGGCCGCGAGATTATACGTGGCGAGGGTATCGATCACGGCTTCCTCGATGCGCCGCACCAGCTCGCGCACCATCAGCTTGCGCCGCCGCAGATCGACCAGCAGATAAGCGATGATCTGTCCCGGCCCGTGATACGTGATCTGGCCGCCTCGATCCACCTTGATGAGCGGAATGCCGCTGTCGCCCAGTAGCAGATGCGTCGGGTCGCCCGCAAGTCCGAGCGTAAACACCTGCGGATGCTCGACGAGCCAGATTTCGTCCTGCGTTTCGGGGGTACGTGCGTCGGTGAACGTGCGCATCGCGTCGAAGCTTTCCTGATATGGCTCGAGGCCGCGCCAGCGCAGCGTCACCGAATAGTCGCCGACGCCGGGCGTGTCGTTGGCGCCGGCGATGACGAATATTTCCGATGGGGAATCGAGGAGAGTGTTGGACATGGTGACGATAGTTTACCGAAATCGCCCCATGCCCGCCGATGGTGAATTCGCATGTCGCCGATGGCGAAATGGACCGTGGCGGTCGTGCAAATCGCTTCGCCGTTCTCTCTTTGTACGGGCTGCACGCGCTACCGCGTACTGCTTCGAGCGCGGCGTCATCCAGCCGCGACAAACCGCTGCTTTTTTGCAGCGTGACGTTTTCGATTTTTCCGCTCAGGCCGATGGTAAGGCGGACGGTGGCCGTGCTGGTCTCGCCGCGGCGCCGCGCCATCGCCGGATATTCGGGCTGCGCGATGTTGCACGACAGATGCGCGACGTTCTTCGGCGCGGCCAGATCCATCGTCGACTTGCCGATAGCGGGGGCGTCGGGTCCGGCGCGGGCACGGCGACCTGTGACAGCACTTCCGTGACCGGCATCGGCGTGGGCTTCGGCTCGATCTTGGGTTTGACCTTCGGCTTTGGAATCGGCTTCGGTTCGGGCTTCGGAACCAGTTTCGGCGGTGGCGATTCGACGGCGACCGGCTGAGGCGCGGGCTGCGGCGTTTCGCTGATCAGCATCGCGGTGATCGACTTGGCTTTGATCGGGCGCGGCGGCGGGTCGTTGCGCATCGTCATCGCGCCGATGCGCAGACCGCGTGAATCGCGATCACGACCGATGGCCGCGATCAGGCGCGGATTGCCGTTCGCGGGCGGTGCGGTTTAAAGCTGACGGGAGAAGTGGTCGGGGACTGCATTCATTATTGGCTGCCTGCGGTGTACGACGACAGGCTGATAACGCTGCCATCCGGAACGGAACTGGGTGCTGGCTCGACCGGTCGGCGAGCGATAAACCAAACGACGTCATTTTCGGAAAATTAGCAGGGAAATAAAAAGGGTCAGTTATTTCACGACGCGAATCGATCACGCGAAATGCAGCAACGTGAGCATGAACTGGCGCTCGTCGTCGACGCTCATACACTATTGACCCTGCCGCAGCGCCCCGTTATAGCTGTTCGATGCCCGCGCACAGCGCGTCGGGCATCGCGGCGGCGAGGCGGTGCGTGCGAGCCGGGCACGGCGGCCTTCAGAACGAGCGTTTCGATGACACCCAGCGCGGCGGTGGCATCGGGCGGATCGGACAGGGGCAGGAACGCATCCGCGCGATGCGGGCGCCCGAGCACGCGCGCATGCTGGCCGTCGAGCCAGATGGTCGTGCCCCCCTCATGACGAAGGATGCGCGCCCGAGCGACGTCGCGCACAACTGAGGCCGCTTGCGCGCGACGTTTCGCAGTGCCTCGATCTGATCGGAGAAGCGCGACATCATGCGGCTCCGTTAGGCCTCGACCATCGTCACGCGATTAACTTCGGCGAGTGTGTCGTGCGGCCGTCCGCGACCGCGCGCAACGCGATCGCCCGCACCGGCAGAAAGCCGCTGTCCTGCGCGAGCTGCTTGAGTTGTTCAACGCGCCCGAATGCGCCGTTGAGAAACGAGCACGATGCCGATCATGATCCCGCATTGCACGGGCCGCAATAGTTGCACATGCACGCACGCTCGTGCGTGACACGCATAATAAAAAAGGCCCGCCTGAGCGAGCCTCTTTCGAGCAAGCGGAAAACGAGATCCTTTTTAGCGCAACGCTTCCCGCGCCTTCTTGGCGGCTGCCCGCACCTGATCCGGCGCAGTGCCGCCCGGATGATTGCGGCTCGCGACCGAACCTTCGAGCGTCAGATATTCGAACATATCCTCGCCGATCAGATGCGCGACATTCGGCAATTCGCGGCGCATTTCTTCGAGGGAAAGATCCGCGATATCGCACTCGCGATCCACGCAGATACGCACCGCGTGCGCTACTGCTTCATGGGCATCGCGGAAGGGCAAGCCGCGTTTGACGAGATAATCCGCGAGATCGGTGGTGGTCGAGAAAGCTTGTAACGCCGCGGCGCGCATCGCGTCCTGTTTGACCGTGATGCCCGATACCATTTCCGCAAAAATGCGCAGTGTGTCAGCGACGGTATCGACCGTATCGAACAGCGGTTCCTTGTCTTCCTGATTGTCCTTGTTGTACGCGAGCGGCTGGCCTTTCATCAGCGTGAGCAGCGCCATCAGATGTCCGTTGACGCGACCGGTCTTGCCGCGCGCGAGTTCGGGCACATCGGGATTCTTCTTCTGCGGCATGATCGACGAGCCCGTGCAGAAACGGTCCGCCAGATCGATGAAGCCGACGCGCGGGCTCATCCACAGCACGAGTTCTTCGGAGAAGCGCGACACGTGCGTCATGACAAGCGCGGCCACCGCCGTGAATTCGATCGCGAAGTCGCGGTCGGACACGGCGTCGAGCGAATTCGCGCAGATGTCGTCGAAGCCGAGCGTCGCGGCAACCGCGTGACGCTCGATCGGATAGCTCGTGCCTGCGAGCGCCGCCGCGCCCAGCGGCAGACGGTTCACGCGCTTGCGCGCGTCGCGCATGCGTTCGGCGTCGCGCGAAAACATTTCGACGTATGCGAGCAGGTGATGCCCAAACGTCACCGGTTGCGCGACCTGCAAATGCGTGACGCCCGGCATGATGGTATCGGCGTGCTTCTCGGCCATGTCGATGAGCGCGAGTCGCAGGTCTTTCAGCAGATCGCCGATGCGGTCGATCTCGCCGCGCAGCCACAAGCGGATGTCGGTCGCGACCTGATCGTTGCGCGATCGGCCCGTATGCAGGCGCTTGCCGGCATCGCCGATCAGCGCGGTCAGGCGCGCCTCGATGTTCAAGTGGACGTCTTCCAGATCCAGCTTCCACTCGAATTCGCCGCGCTCGATTTCACCCTTGATCTGCGTCATGCCGCGTTCGATCGCGGCGAGGTCGTCGGCGCTGATGATCTTCTGCGCCGCGAGCATCGACGCGTGGGCGAGCGAGCCCCGAATGTCGACCAGCGCGAACTGCTTGTCGAAGAACACCGAGGACGTGTAGCGCTTGACGAGATCCGACATCGGCTCGGAGAAGCGAGCCGACCAGGCTTCGCCTTTTTTGTGAAGTTGGGACGTCATGGTGATGTGATGAGCGGTGAATGCGACGGGTTGATACGGCTTTTCATGCCGGAAGCCTACGATTTTAACAAATGGCGTCAATCGTTCCCGACGAGGATCACCAGCTTGAGATCCTCGCGATGCGCGGGTTTGAAGGTGATCTGATTGAAAACGACCCGGACGCGCGCTGGATGACTGAACGCGGGTTCGCCGCCTTCGCGCTCGAACACGTCCTGCGACGCCCAGAAGCGCGCGAAGGCGTCGCTGGCGGCAGAGAGGACGTCGGCGGATCGTTGAGATGGCGAATCGAATCGGCGCGGAATTCGGCAGCCAGGCGCCGCGCGCGCATTTCCCAGTCGACGATCAGTTCGCGCGCCATCTGCGACGTGAAGGTGGGCAGGTTGCGGTCGTGTTCCGCATCGAGCCAGCCGAGGAAGAGTTCTGCCGCATGCTCGTTCTAGCACAGCGCGTTCCACTGGCGGTCGAGCACATAGACGGAAGGCGGACGCGCCGATCAGCGAAACGGTTTGCAGCAGCGCGGCGGGCGCATCGAGCGGCATCGAGCGATGCCGGGTCCAGTTCGGCGGGATCACGCTGGGCGGCGAGTTCGAACAGATACGCCCGTTCGGCCCGCGACAATTGCAGCGCGATGGCAATGCGCGCGAGCGCGTCGGCAGACGCGGACACTGGGCGGTCTTGTTCGATCCACGTATTCTTGTTCGATCCACGTATACCAGGTCGGACTGACGCCGCACAGTTCCCGCGACTTCCTCGCGACGCAGCTCCGGCGTGCGGCGGCGCGGCCCGGGCGGCAGGCCGACCGCCATCGGCGAGAGGCGCTCGCGATGCACACGGATGAAACCGCCGAGCACGTGGGCGGGCGTTTCGGCAAGAGGATCGGCGGAATGTTTGTCTGACGGACTCATGAGGCGCAACGCCGACGGGTGGTTTGGATACCGGGATAAACACACAACTTGTACCGGTAGTGGGCGGACTCTATTTGTGCCGCGCGCACTGGCCGAAGTGCGGCGGGTACTCAAGCCCGGCGGGCGTATCAGGTTCATCGATATCGCGGGCGACGACGATCCGCTTGTCGATACGCACATTCAGGCGATTGAGCTATTGCGCGACGCTTCGCATATTCGCGACTATCGGGCGGATGAGTGTATTTCGATGCTCGATACGGCAGGGTTCGATGCCAAGGTGGTCGAGCGGTGGCGGATTGCGCTTGAGTTTCAATCCTGGGTCTCGCGGATGCGGACTTCTGAGGAAGGTGTCGTTGCTATTCGGGCTATGTGGGCTGGGGCGCCGGATGAGGTGCAGCAGTATTTTGCCGTTGGACGGGATTGCTCGTTCGAGCTTGATGCTTTGATGATTCAGGGGGCTTTGCGAGGGTAGATAGTTTGGTTTTGTACTTGCACTTGTACTCGCGCGGTAGGCGTTTTTAGTACTGGTCGTCGGCACAATGAATCCCTTATCGCACTTTCTATTCAGTAGCCGCCTTCCCGGCGGAGGGGTAACTTTCTTTGCGGCGGCAAAGAAAGCCGCTTCTTGCAGCAGCAGTTACTTCTTGTCGCTACCGCACTTGCGATGCTTCGGTGGCCCAGCAGTAGCGAGCATCGTCGCGTGTCGAGTCGTTCCGGGTACCCATGCGATCAGTGACCGCTCGCCTACCTTGCGAGCGGTCCCCTTCGACGTCCTCCGGCCCCGCTGCGCGGCCGGTGTCAGTATCAACGGCAACCGGCAGTCAATTCAGGAAACAACCTCGAATACGCCATCGTTTTATTCGTTATTCGGCCCTACCTCGGTCAGCGCTCAGACAAAGAAACACGCGCACGCATTGCAAGACACACTCGAACCTAAGGCAACGCTGATTAAGTCCGCCGCTTGTGCTTGTCAGGTGTTATAGAGCTCACGTGCAAGGAGAAAGGCAAACGACGATGAAGCAGCAGACCCTGGCGATGGCCGCGGATCAAGGTGCGGGGTTCGAGACTTGCCGCAAGCGCACGCGACGCGACGAGTTGCTTGACACGATGAACACGATCGTTCCGTGAACCGAACTGTGTGCGGTAATCGAACCCTATTACCCGAAACACGGCAACGGTCGTCCGCCGATGGGTTGGGAGCGTATGCTGCGGATTCACTTCGTACAGCACGGGTTCAATCTGGCCAATTCGAAGATCGATGCTCGTGTTGAGCAGGGGTTTGCTGTTGTCAAACGCCTGTGGGGCTTCACGAAGGTGCGCTATCGCGGTCTGGCGAAGAACGCCAATCGCGCCTTCGTCGCGCTGGCGTTGACCAACGTTTATCTCTTGCGCAAGCGATTGAGGCACAGGTTCGCCCGTAATGGGGGAAAGCGGGCCGCAGGCCCAGGCGCAACACCCTGGTGGACCGGAAATCCAGGCGCAAAGCCTCACTCACGATGAATCTGCCGCTATTTGTGCCTGAATCGATGAATACAACCGGCTGGTTCAGCGTTGCCTTAAATATCGCATCGACAAAAAAGCGCACCGTCACCGATGCGCTTCGTCTTCCCTACATGGCGAGCTTGCCCTCAAGCCGCCGCCTGCATCCCCTTGAGATACACCGTCGGCTTCCCTGCCACCGCGCGCTCGCGAAACGCCTCGCCGATCATTAACAGGCTCGGCTGCGCCGGATCGAGCCACTCCTGCGCCTCACCGAGTGCCATCTGCGCCAGCGTCAAGGTCAGCGATCGCTCGCGCGGCGTGCTGCATGCCTCCACGATCGCCACCGGCATCGAACCCGGACGCCCCACGTCGAGCAGCTGCTGAGCGATCTCCGGTGCACTGTCACGCCCCATGTAGAACACGAGCGAATCGGCCTGCGCGTGCTCACGAATCTCGTCACTGTCCGCGGCGCGCGAATGCGTCGCGAGCGCCACACTGCGCGCCACGCCACGCAAGGTCAGCGAGCGCTGCAAGAAAGCCGCGCTCGCCAGCGCTGCGGTGATTCCCGGCACCACTTCGAACACGATACCCGCTGCGTCCAGCGCGCGTATCTCTTCGTCCGCGCGGCCGAACAGCATCGGATCGCCGCCTTTCAGACGCACCACGACGCCATGCTCCAGCGCCGCATCCGCAATCTGTTTGTTGATAAAATGCTGGGCGGTGGAACGCTGCCCGCAACGCTTGCCGACTGCGATCTTCTTCGCCTGCGGTGCGTAATCGAGCATGGCGGGTTCGATCAGCGCGTCGTGCAGCACGACATCGGACTGTTCAAGCAGGCGCATGCCGCGCACGGTGATGAGATCCGCCGCACCCGGTCCCGCTCCGATCAAATAGACCTTACCCATATCATTCATCCGTCGATTAGCGTTCTGTCGATTATCCGGCAATCGCCCGGATCATGCCGGCCGCGACCGTGTGATGCGTCGCTTCATCGATCAGCACGAACGCGCCGGTACCCTGATGCGTATCGTACTGATCAGCGACGATCGGCTTTTGCAACGTCAACGCCACGCGGCCGATGTCATTCATCGCGAGCGTCGTATGATCCACCGAATGCGACAGCGTATGCACGTCGAGCACCTGTTTCACCGCGCCGATGTGCGCGAACACCGTGTTCGTCGTCTGCTTCAGCAGATACCTGCGCTGCGGCGACAGCGGCTCCTCGTCGAACCAGCAGAGGTCGGCCTCGAGCTTCTTGGCCGGTTCGACCTGCAATGCCGCCTCTTCGACAAACGGCACGAATGTATCGCCGCGCGACACATCGACGTCCTTGCTCAAACGAATCGTCACCGTCTGACCCGCGAACGCGCGATCGATCGGGCTCACCCCGCCCGGCACCGGCGCGATGATCTCCGCGACCGTCGTCTGACGATTCGCCGGCAGCACCGTGATCGCATCGCCAACGCGCACTTCGCCCTCTTCCACGCGGCCCATGTAGCCGCGGAAATCGTCGGCCTTCGAGCCGTCCTGACGCGCCACCCACTGCACCGGGAAACGCAGCGCCTGATCGTTCGGCTGCGCGACCGGCAGCGATTCCAGCAGATCGAGCAGCGGCTCGCCCGCATACCACGGCATGCGCTCGCTCGCGGACACAATGTTGTCGCCCTTCAACGCTGACACCGGCACGAAACGCACATCCGAAATGCCGAGCTGACGCGCAAGCGCGACATAAGCGTCGCGAATCTCGTTGAAGCGGGTTTCGCTGTACTCGACCAGATCCATCTTGTTGATCGCGACGATCACGTGCTGCAAACCGAGCAGCTTGACGATGGCGCTGTGACGCTTGGTCTGCGGCAACAGTTGCGCATCGCCGTTCTCGAACGTGACGCGCGTGGCGTCGACGAGAATGATTGCGGCATGCGCCGTCGATGCGCCCGTCACCATGTTGCGCGTGTACTGCTCGTGACCCGGCGTATCGGCGATGATGAACTTGCGCTTGGCAGTGGCAAAGTAACGGTACGCGACGTCGATGGTGATGGCCTGCTCACGTTCCGCTTCGAGACCGTCGGTCAGCAGCGAGAGGTCGATCTCGTCGCCAACCGTACGCTTGTTCTTAGCGCGCGAAATCGCCGACAGTTGATCCGACAACACGGCCTTGCTGTCGTATAGCAAACGGCCGATCAGCGTGCTCTTGCCATCATCGACCGAACCCGCCGTGATGAAATGCAACACGCCCAGGTCTTCAGCTTGATAGATGCTCATGATTCGTTTGTCCTGTCGCGTGATGCTTAGAAATAGCCTTGTTTCTTGCGCTGTTCCATCGCGGCTTCCGATGCCTGATCGTCCATGCGCGTCGCGCCGCGTTCCGTGATTTCCTTCACGGCCGTCTCGGCGATGATCTTCTCGACGTCATCGGCATCGCTCGCGACCGGGCACGTGCAGCTGATGTCGCCGACCGTGCGGAACCGGACCTGCGCGATCTCGGAAGTCTCGCCTTCGCGCACCGGCGTGAGCGGCGTCACCGGCACGAGCAGACCGTTGCGGCGCACGATTTCGCGATCGTGCGCGTAATAGATGTTCGGCAGTTTGAGCTTCTCGCGGGCAATGTACTGCCACACGTCGAGTTCGGTCCAGTTCGAAATCGGGAACACGCGCAGGTGCTCGCCGTTGTGCAGACGCGCGTTGTAGATGCTCCACAGTTCCGGGCGCTGCGCCTTCGGGTCCCACTGGCCGAATTCGTCGCGGAACGAGAAGATGCGCTCCTTCGCGCGGGCCTTCTCTTCGTCGCGGCGTGCACCGCCAATCATCGCCGTGTAGCCGTATTCCTCGATCGTTTCAAGCAACGTCACGGTCTGCGCGGCATTGCGCGAATCCGTTTCGCGACGCAGACGCACGGTGCCCTTTTTGATCGAATCCTCGACATGACCGACCACCAGTTCCGCGCCGATTTCAGCGGCACGGCGATCGCGGAAGTCGATCACTTCCTGGAAGTTGTGGCCCGTGTCGATATGCACCAGCGGGAACGGCAATTGAGTCTTGCGGCCCGCGCCGAGACCGAATGCCTTCAGCGCGAGATGCAGCACCACGACGGAATCCTTTCCGCCCGAGAACAACAGCGCGGGCTTGCTGCACTCGGCGACCAGTTCGCGGATGATGTGGATCGACTCGGCTTCGAGCCAGTCGAGACGGTCCATCCGGTTCGCCTGGTTGACGATCGGTGTGGTGACGGTGGAGTCGAGCGTCGTGCTCATGTTCGTCGGTCCTTTTGCTGGCGGCGTCTCACCTGACCGGAGACGCCGCGTTCAATGACGGGTTCGATGCAGCGCTTTTTATAAGCGCTTCAGATTGCCGAGCTGGGTGCTGTGTCGACGACCTTGATGTTCGTGATGTGCAAACCGCATTCCTTCGTATCGCGCGATTCCCACCACCAGCGGCCCGCGCGGCTGCCTTCGCCGGGACGCACGGCGCGCGTGCACGGCGCGCAGCCGATGCTCGGATAACCGCGCGCATGCAGCGGATTCACCGGCACGTCGAGCGCCTTGAGGTAGTCCCACACATCGGCTTCGGTCCAGTCCGCGAGCGGATTGAACTTGGCGATATTGCGCGGCGCGTCGTGCTCTTCTTCGTGCAACTCGGCGCGCGTCACCGACTGCTCGCGACGCTGTCCCGTGACCCACGCGGATACATCCGACAACGCGCGATTCAGCGGTTCCACTTTGCGGATATGGCAGCAGCTCTTGCGCAAATCAATGCTTTCGTAGAACGCGTTGAGGCCGTGATCGCGCACGTACGCATCGACCGCATCCTGCTGCGGATGAAACTGCTCGATGTCGTAACCGTAGTGCGCTTTCACGGTGTTGAGCATGCCGAGCGTTTCGGCATGCAGACGGCCCGTGTTCAACGAAAAGATGCCGATCTTCACACCGCGCGACAGAATGGCATGCGTGAGCACCATGTCTTCGGCGGCGAGACTGCTGGCTAGCTTGACGTTCTGATGACGCGCCGCGATCAAATCGAGCAGCGCATCCAGGCGTTCAACCTTGGCTTGCAATTCGGGAATCGTACTGTTTTACGCTCCACGCGCTGCCAGCACCGCATTGCGGCGCCGGAACAGCGGTTCGGGATTGTCAGTCGCGCCTTGATACAGCTCCGAGAACTCGTTGAAGGCGTTCAGCGCGTCGTTGATGTCCTTGTCCGCGCGCACGGCGAAGGCATCGAAGCCGCAGCGCGAGTGGAACAGCACCTGATCGCGCAGCACATCGCCGATGGCGCGCAATTCGCCCGTCCAGTTGTAGCGCTCGCGCAGCAGACGTCCGATGGAGAAGCCGCGGCCATCGCGGAACACGGGAAAGTCGACGGCAATCACGGCGAGCTTGTCGAAGTCCGCGACGATATCGGCCAGTTCGTCGTCCGGTGCGAGCCATACGCCGAGGTCATCCTTCGCGCGCGACGCAGCGATCGCATCCTTGTTGTCCTTCCACAGCGCGAACGGCACGATCACCTTGCCGGCCGGCAGCGCATCGACTGCGGACAGCGCGCCGTCTTCGGCGGCACGCACCACGGCGAAGCTGTCTTCGACGACCGCGCGATTCTTGATAATCAACGTCATCTGATTCAGTCCTTTAGGCATGTGCCTGGCGCGATGCGTACACGCGCTCCTTGAACGGCGCGATGCCGATGCGGCCGAACATCTCGATGAAGAGCTCACCTTTGAAGCGGTTGTCGACGAAGGTATCGATCACTTGCGAGATCACGTCCGGCATCTCTTCCGCCGAAAACGACGGGCCAATCACCTTGCCGAGATGCGCGCCGGTCGCGCCCGAGCTCTGCTCGCCGCCCAGCGTTACCTGATACCACTCCGAGCCGTCCTTATCGACGCCCAGAACGCCGATGTTGCCGACGTGGTGATGACCGCACGCGTTGATGCAGCCCGAGATGTTCAGCGACAGGTCGCCCAGATCGTACACGTAGTCGAGATCGTTGAAGCGATCCTGAATCGCGAGCGCGATCGGAATCGACTTCGCATTCGCGAGCGAGCAGAAGTCGCCGCCCGGGCACGCGATGATGTCCGTCAGCAAACCGATGTTCGAGGTCGCGAAGCCGAGCGCCTTGGCGCGTTCCCACACGGCATACAGGTCGTGCTTCTTCACGTTGGCGAGAATCAGGTTCTGCTCGTGCGACACGCGGATTTCGCCGAAGGAGTAGTCGTCCGCAAGTTGCGCGACGTTGTCCATCTGCTTGTCGGTGGCGTTGCCCGGTGCGATCTCGCGCGGCTTGAGCGACAGCGTCACCGACGCATAACCCGGAATCTTGTGCGGACGCACGTTGCGTTCTACCCAGCGCGCGAACGGCTTGCTGTCGATCAGATGCTTTTCGTACGAGGCGTCGGTATCCGCGAGCTTTTCATAGACAGGCGGTGCGAAGAACTTCGACACGCGTTCGACCTCTTCCGCCGTGATGGTCGACGGACCGTCCTTCAGATGCCGCCATTCCTCTTCGACCTGCTTGGCGAAATTCTCCGGCGACAGCGCCTTCACGAGAATCTTGATGCGCGCCTTGTACATGTTGTCGCGGCGGCCGTAGCGATTGTACACACGCAGCACGGCTTCGCAATAGGTGATCAGGTGCTGCCACGGCAGATCGCGCTTAATGATCGCGCCGATGATCGGTGTGCGGCCGAGACCGCCGCCCACGAGGATGTCCATCACGACTTCGCCCTGCGCGTTCTTCTTGAGATACACGCCCATATCGTGAATCTGCACGGCCGCGCGGTCTTCCGCCGAGCCGTTTACCGCGACCTTGAACTTGCGCGGCAGCCACGCGAATTCCGGATGGAAGGTGGACCACTGACGCAGGATTTCCGCCCACGGACGCGGATCGACCTGCTCGTCGGACGCGACACCCGCGAATTGGTCGGCAGTGATGTTGCGGATACAGTTGCCCGAAGTCTGGATGCCGTGCATTTGAACCGAAGCAAGCTTGCGCAGGATTTCCGGCGTGTCTTCGAGTTCGACCCAGTTGAACTGGATGTTGGTGCGCGTCGAGAAGTGGCCATAGCCGCGGTCGTGTTCACGCGCGATGGTGGCAAGCATGCGCATCTGGTCGCTGCGCAGGTTGCCGTAGGGAATCGCGATGCGGTGCATGTACGCGTGGCGCTGGTAGTACAGGCCGTTTTGCAGGCGCAGCGGACGGAATTCTTCTTCGCTCAATTTGCCCGACAGACGGCGGCGGACTTGGTCGGCGTACTGCTTGACACATTCGTCGACGATTTGCTGGTCGATCTGATCGTATTGGTACATGTGGGGCCCAGGTTTTGTTTGAACACCGCGTCCTAGCCACGCGATGTGTCTCTCGTTCGATCAACTACCGCTCAACTTACTACTCGATTACCGAATACCCATCGGCCGGCCGCGCCGAGCGTCGTTCAGACGGAACGCTCATTTATTTATGACGGATAGAAATATAGATATTGGAAAAGTTGGACTGATAGTAAAGAACCTGATATATATTGCAAACGATTGAAAAATTACTTTGATATGCGTTTGGGTTATATATGAATCTGCATCAGTTTCGCTTCGTGCGCGAGGCCGTCCGGCAGAATTTCAACCTCACCGAGACCGCCAAGACGCTGTATACGTCGCAGCCGGGCGTTTCGAAGGCGATCATCGAGCTGGAAGATGAACTGGGCGTCGAAATCTTCACGCGGCATGGAAAGCGCGTGCGCTCGCTCACCGAGCCGGGGCGCATCATCCTGGCGTCGGTCGAGAAAATCTTACAGGAAGTGGAAAGCCTGAAGCGAGTCGGTAAAGATTACGCGTCGCAGGATCAGGGCAATCTCGTGATCGCCGCAACCCACACGCAGGCGCGCTACTCGCTGCCCTCTGCCATTGCGGAATTCAAGAAGCGCTTTCCCAAGGTGCACCTTTCGATTCTGCAAGGCAGCCCGACGCAAGTGGCCGAGATGGTCATCCACGACCAGGCGGATATCGCCATCGCGACCGAGGCCATCGCCAATTACAAGGAACTGGTGTCGCTGCCCTGCTTCCAGTGGCAGCATCTCGTCGTCATGCTGCCTGACCATCCGCTGCTGGAACGCAAGCTCCTGACGCTCGACGATCTCGCGCAGTACCCGATCATCACATACGAGGCTTCGTTTACCGGACGCACGAAGATCAATCAGGCGTTCCAGTTGCGCAATCTGACGCCCGACATCGTGCTCGAGGCGATCGATGCAGATATCATCAAGACATACGTCGAACTGGGGCTCGGCGTCGGCATTCTTGCGGATATCGCCTTTAACCCGGAGCGCGACCGTCATCTTCGCGCGATGCCGGTCGGCCATCTGTTCGGCTCGAACGTCACGCGGCTCGCGCTCAAGCAGGGCGCGTATCTGCGCAGCTATGTGTATACGCTCGTCGAACTGCTGTCGCCGTCGCTGAATCGCAAGCTGATCGAACAGGCGCTGTCGGGCGAACACGAAAGTTACGAGCTTTGAAGAAAACGGCACCACGCCGGACAACACGCACATCCTTCCCTTGGAGACCTTCCCGATGACGCTGTCGAAGTTCACGCGCTGGCTCGCTGCCGATGTCGCCTTGTCGTTTCTCACCGCCGCCGCGCACGCGCAACTGAAAGTCGGCATCGATCTGTCGAGCACGAGTCCGGCGGCCGCGATCGGCATCACCAGCAAGAACGCGATGCTGATGTAGCCGAAGACCATCGCCGGTCAGAACGCCGAGTACACCATCCTCGATGACGGCTCCGATCCGGGCGCGGCGGTACGCAACATCCGCAAGCTGATCACCAAGGATCACGTCGATGTGATCCTCGGCCCGAACATCACGCCCGCCGCGATGGCCGCGCTCGATCCCGTCGCCGAATACGAAACGCCGATGATCACGCTGATCGGCTCGGCCTTCGTCGTCGAACCGCAGGAAGGCAAAAAGTGTAGGCGTTCAAAATGGCCCAGACCGACCGCGCGATGGCCGACGTGATGACGCGCTATATGGCCAATCACGGCGTGAAGTCGATAGGGTTCATCGGCTTCGCGGACAGCTACGGGGATAGCTGGCTCTCGGAGTTCGGCAAGTTCGCGGAGTTGTGGCATATCAAGATTATCGCGAGCGAGCGTTTCAACTGGACCGATGCGAGCGTCACCGGCCAGATTCTCAAGCTAATGTCGACAAAGCCGGATGCCGTGATGATCGCGGGCGCGGGCACGCCGATCGTGCTGCCGGAGTGCACGCTGGTCGAGCGAGGATACAAGAGCGCAATCTATTAGACGCACGGCATCGCGACACCGGAGTTCATCAAGTTCGGCGGCAAGGATGTCGAGGGCACGCTGTTCCCGACGCAGCCGGTGGTCGTCGCCCGCACGCTGCCGGCAGATCATCCGTCCAAGAAGGCGACGCTCGCGCTCGTCGAGGCGTATGAGGCGTATGAGGCGTATGAGGCGAAGTACGGCAAGGGAACCGTCACGCAGTTCGCCGGCGATGCGGCGGGGGGTATCCGCGCCTGCAGGATGCGGTTGTGTGCGCGCTCAAGACGGCCAAGCTGGGCACGAAGGAGTTTCGCGTGGCGATGCGCTCGGAGCTTGAACACGCGCATGAGCTCGTGGTGCCGAACGGCGTGGTGAACACCAGCGCAACGGATCACGTCGGACTGAATCAGTGCGCGAGCGTGATGGGCATCGTGAAGAACGGCGCGTTCACTTACCTGAGCCAGTGATTCACTTGCCCGAGCCCGCGATTTGCGGCATAATTGCATAATCAATTGCCCAGGTGGTGAAAATTGGTAGACGCAGGGGACTCAAAATCCCCCGCCGCAAGGCGTGCCGGTTCGATTCCGGCCCTGGGCACCATCTCCCTAGATTGCTGATTCTATAGCGGAAGATAGCGGGAAGTCCAAAAGCTAGGACTTCCCGCCTAAGCCTCACCTCTCCCCAAAGTCCCACTTTTCCGCGATTTTCCGCCGAAGGCGGAGCCGCGACTATAACCCCGGCCCGTTACTGCGCGGTCTAGCATCCTGCGCTCGCGGCGCTATGGTCGCGTGTAGATCGACTTTTCTGTGCGCAACGCACCCTTCTCGTCTCGTACAATCGCCAGCAATCACAACGATCAGACGGTAGAGCCGTCCAGCGAGAAAATGGGTATCGCACAACGTTTTTGGAAGGATCCAGTGTGGAGCGCGGTTATCGCCGCAGTCATCACGTCCGCCCTTACAGGGATCGGCGGCACGATTTGGACAAAGGTGACGGATGTCTCTTGGAGTCACACGATCGAGATTCCATTGTGGGCTATGGCCGCATGACTGGCCCTCACTTTTGGCTCTACCCTCTGGATTCTTTGCGCGATGCTGTTTGGCGTTCACAGAATCGGGCGCATACCGCCAGTCGAAAAGGGACAAGCCAAAACGGCGCGTTCTCGGAAACAGCTCTGGACGCTCCGGTGAGGCTTCGTTTTGAGTGGTTCGGCAGACGCGGAGGTGACGCGGCAGTAGGAAAGGGCGAGTGGGACGGGACGTATCTTGCAAAGCTAGCGTCAAGAGTGGTGTATGAGCAGCATCGCGACAGTCGATTTCAAGCGGCGAGTTTCTGCTGAACCGGTTAATCGTCTTGCACTGGTTCGCCGTCCTTGAAGGGGACGCCTTTGAGCCACAGCTTGATCTTTTCCGGTCCGTTGATACGGCGCCAGGTTTTTTCCGCCTCCTCGATCAACTTGAATGCCAGACCGAGG
>LFLF01000068.1 GCA_001184395.1 Candidatus Paraburkholderia calva
AGGGTTCGGTTACCGCACACAGTTCGGTCCACGGAACGATCGTGTTCATCGTGTCAAGCAACTCGTCGCGTCGCGTGCGCTTGCGGCAAGTCTCGAACCCCGCACCTTGATCCGCGGCCATCGCCAGCGTCTGCTGCTTCATCGTCGTTTGCCTTTCTCCTTGCACGTGCGCTCTATAACAGCTGACAAGCACTAATGGTGGAATTAATCAGCGTTGCCCTAACCATGCCGATGCGCCCGCGCGCGGCCCGCCGGGCGTCATATGCCGGATATCTGCGATCGGCCGGGAACGCGCGCAGCATGCAGTAAGATTCCGCTTCCGAAACCGCGCCGCACCGGCATTTCCCCGACTAGCTTTCGATGCCGCTCATCGCCCTCAACAAACCCTTCGGCACCATCTGCCAGTTTTTTCCGCGCACGAGACGCGCTCGTCGCTCGGCGACTGGGTGAAGACGCCGGGAGTGTATCTGGCCGGCCGGCTCGACGCGGACAGCGAAGGCCTGCTGCTAACGGACGACGGCGCGTTGCAGGCGCGCATCGCCGAACCGCGTCACAAGCTCGTCAAGCGCTACTGGGCGCAGGTCGAAGGCGCACCCGGCGACGACGTCCTCGTCCGCCTGGCGAAGGGCGTCGATCTCGGCGACTACGTGACACGCCCGTGTCGAAGCGCTTTCGTGTCGCAGGAAGACAGCGAGCGGCTCTGGACGCGCACGGCGCCTATCCGTTACCGCGCGGCGATTCCGACGACGTGGATCGAGCTCGCCATCAGCGAAGGCAAGAATCAGCAGGTCAGGCGCATGACGGCAGCGGCTATCGACCTTGCGGCTCGTGCGGATCGCGGTTGGCGCGCTCGATCTGTTCTCGCTCGATCTCGCGCCGGGCGAATGCGTCGAAGTCTCCACGCGCGCGCCGTGGCAAGCCGACGGCAAAACGCATGGCAAAGCACATCGTTGAATCACATTCGCCGATCGAGCGATTAAAAAATAGGCACGGTGAATTGCCGCCGTTTAAACGTGGTGTCATCGACATGTGCATGAGCTTTGAGCGGCTTTAAAAAAATTTGTTCGGTTACACGAATCTTCTTCGAATCGCGTCAACCGGCTCGAGCGACGATGCGTTAGAACGACGATGCGTTAATGACCTCAGATGCCGCGCAAAGCCATCCAGCATGAAGACTAAGGCTTTTAGATTGTCTGTGTGCTCCAGGCTCTTTGAAAGGTTAAAACGTTCACAGTGGAATCGAATCGATTTGTTCGAAATCGCTGTCAACCGAAAGGTAAATGGCTCGTTTACTGACATGACTCAAGACCGGGTCGTTAAGGTTAAATCAACTCAAGCTGAGGATTCACAGATGAACAAACTGATCGCTGCTCTCGTCGCTGGCCTGTTCGCAACGGCTGCTTTCGCTCAAGAAGCTTCGGCACCGGCTGCTACCTCGTCGGCTCACAAGTCGGCACACAAGAAGTCGTCGCACAAGAAGTCGTACAAGTCATCGAAGAAGGCTGCTTCGGCACCGGAAGCCGCTTCGGCAGCTCAGTAATTTTTTTGTAAGAGTCGGTATAGCGAAGTCAAGAACGAGCATTACCGCCGTGCTTACGGCGTTGAAGGGCAGATGGCCGCAAGGCATCTGCCCTTTTGTTTTGTGTCATTGCATCGAGTAACATGCGCGGGGTTTCGGCCGTTCCCCGGGCGCCGATAATCGAACAGAAAGAGAGAGCATCGTCGTGAATGTCGTCTCATGTGTTTTTTCCATTTGCAATCAAAGACTTGGCTTGATCAAGACGCTGCGCGCCTGCGTGATCGCGCTCGCGCAGGCGCAAGGCATGCCACAGGGCGCCAAGCAGCCTTCCGAATTCCCGCATACAAAGCTCAGCGCCGGCATGTACGTGATCGACGCCGCCATCGCATCCAACGACGCCGACCGCGAGCAAGGCCTCATGTATCGCACGCAACTCGCGCCAAACGAAGGCATGCTGTTCATCTTCAACGAGAACGCCGTGCACTGCTTCTGGATGAAGAACACGCTGATCCCGCTGTCGATCGCGTTCATTCGCGCGGACGGCACCATCACCGATATCGACGAGATGGAAGCTGAGACCGAGAACAATCACTGCCCGCGCAACAACGGCGTATTCGCACTCGAAATGAGCAAGGGCTGGTTCGCGGCGAAAAGCATCAAGCCGGGCATGAAGCTCAAGGGCCTGCCGACGGTGCAGGTGCAGTAATCTCTGCAGTCACGTCATCACGCAGCGGACCGCTCGCTTCGTGCACAGAAAAGCGTGCCGCGCGGCACGCTTTTTTCGTCTCGCCGCCGCATGTCCGGTACTCTCCGATCCCGACGGAGCGCCTCCCGCAGGCCGGCAAGATTTCTGCAAAAAGCTTGCCGACGCGCTATCCTAAAAGGATTCGCAAGGGCCGGGGCGACCGTTCAGCACAAAGCCGCCGGCCAATGGCCTACAGGAGGTTCACGTGCCCCGCAAGACTCCCATCGAGCGCTATCGGAATATCGGGATCAGCGCTCACATCGACGCCGGCAAGACGACGACGACCGAGCGCATCCTTTTCTATACCGGCGTGACGCACAAGATCGGCGAGGTTCACGACGGCGCGGCCACGATGGACTGGATGGAGCAGGAGCAGGAACGCGGCATCACGATCACGTCGGCCGCGACGACCGCCTTCTGGAAGGGCATGGCCGGGAATTATCCGGAGCATCGCATCAACATCATCGATACGCCGGGACACGTGGACTTCACCATCGAAGTCGAGCGCTCCATGCGCGTACTCGACGGCGCCTGCATGGTGTACGACTCGGTCGGCGGCGTGCAGCCGCAATCCGAAACCGTGTGGCGTCAGGCGAACAAGTACAAGGTGCCGCGCATCGCGTTCGTCAACAAGATGGACCGCGTGGGCGCGGACTTTTTCCGCGTGCAGCGCCAAATCGGCGAGCGTCTGAAAGGCGTCGCGGTGCCGATCCAGATTCCCATCGGCGCGGAAGAGCATTTTCAGGGCGTGGTCGACCTCGTCAAGATGAAGACGATCGTCTGGGACGACGAGAGCCAGGGCATCAAATTCAGCTACGAGGAGATTCCCGATAATCTCAAGGATCTCGCACACGAATGGCGCGAGAAGATGGTCGAGGCCGCCGCGGAAGCGAGCGAAGAGTTGCTCGAGAAGTATCTCGAGGATCACAATAGCCTGACCGATGACGAGATCAAGGCCGCGTTGCGCAAGCGCACCATCGCAAATGAAATCGTGCTGATGCTGTGCGGCAGCGCGTTCAAGAACAAGGGCGTGCAGGCCATGCTCGACGCCGTGATCGACTACCTGCCCTCGCCGGTGGACGTGCCCGCGATTTTCGGCCACACCGAAGACGACAAGGAAGCCGAGCGCCATCCGAGCGACGACGAGCCGTTCTCTTCGCTTGTGTTCAAAATCATGACCGACCCGTTCGTCGGCCAGTTGATCTTCTTCCGCGTGTATTCGGGCGTGGTGAATTCGGGTGATACCGTGTTCAACCCGGTGAAGGACAAGAAGGAACGCCTCGGCCGGATTCTGCAAATGCACGCCAACGAGCGCAAGGAAATCAAGGAAGTGCGCGCGGGCGATATCGCGGCGGCCGTCGGACTCAAGGAAGCGACGACCGGCGACACGCTGTGCGACCCGAACCATATCATCATCCTCGAGCGGATGATCTTCCCGGAGCCGGTGATCTCGCAAGCCGTCGAGCCGAAGACGAAGGCCGACCAGGAAAAGATGGGCATCGCGCTGAATCGTCTCGCACAGGAAGACCCGTCGTTCCGCGTGACGACCGACGAGGAATCTGGCCAGACCATCATCTCCGGCATGGGCGAGCTGCACCTCGAAATTCTCGTCGACCGGATGAAGCGCGAGTTCGGCGTCGAGGCGACGGTCGGCAAGCCGCAGGTCGCGTATCGCGAGACGGTTCGCAACAAGGTGGAAGGCATCGAGGGCAAGTTCGTCAAGCAGTCGGGCGGGCGCGGCCAGTATGGCCATACGGTCATCACGCTGGAGCCGGCGCCCGGCAAGGGCTATGAATTCGTCGATGCGATCAAGGGCGGCGTGATTTCGCGCGAGTTTATCCCGGCGGTGAACAAGGGCATTCAGGAAACGCTCAAGTCGGGCGTGCTGGCGGGCTATCCGGTCGTCGATACGAAAGTGACGCTGACCTTCGGCTCCTATCATGACGTCGATTCGAACGAAAACGCGTTCCGCATAGCCGGTTCGATGGCCTTCAAGGAAGCGATGCGCAAGGCCAAGCCCGTGCTGCTCGAACCGACGATGGCCGTCGAAGTCGAAACGCCCGAGGAGTTCATGGGCAACGTGATGGGCGACCTGTCGAGCCGGCGCGGCATTGTGCAGGGCATGGAGGACATCGCGGGCGGCGGCAAGATCGTGCGCGCGGAAGTGCCACTGGCCGAAATGTTCGGCTATTCGACTTCCCTGCGCTCGCTCACGCAAGGCCGCGCCACCTACACGATGGAGTTCAAGCACTACGCCGAGACGCCGAACAACGTATCGGAAGCGATCATCAACTCCAAAGGAAAGTAACGCATCAGCGTGAGCCGCGCTGTAAGCATGTCGTATCGGAAGTCCGTTGCATGCTCGTTGGTGGCGCAACGGACTTTTTTTATCCGTAGACGAAAAGCCGGACACACGCACCGCTATGAGCGGCCCACGACACGAGCATGTTGACTGGCGCGAACACGGCGTCAAGGTCATCAAGGGCGATCAGCTCGACACCAACACCGCGCAGCTGCCGGGCATGAACCGCGCTGCCACCACGCGCGCGTCGGGGCGCAGAAGATCTGGGCGG
The DNA here is from genome assembly GCA_001184395.1 of Candidatus Paraburkholderia calva. Lineage (GTDB taxonomy): Bacteria > Pseudomonadota > Gammaproteobacteria > Burkholderiales > Burkholderiaceae > Caballeronia > Caballeronia calva. The sequence continues at coordinate 4,838 of LFLF01000068.1, forward strand.
GCACCGTCACGATCCATCCGAATGGCGAAGACCGGCGCGCATCATCATGGCGCGCTGGAAAGCGTGATCTACGTCGTGCGTGGCCAGGCGCGCATGCGCTGGGCGAACATCTCGAGTTCGTAGCCGAGGCCGGTCCCGGCGACTTCATTTTCGTGCAGCCCTACGTGCCGCATCAGGAGATCAACGCCAGTACGACGAGCCACTCGAATGCGTGCTCGTGCGCAGCAATAACGAAGCGGTCGTGGTCAATTTGAATATCGATGCCGTGGAAACGCCGGAAGAAGTCTATTGGGTCGATCCTATCCACAAGCATCCGCACGATCATTGAGCGGAACACTGCGCGCTGCTTGGCGCTCTCCGGACCGCCGCCGCGTTCGAGGAGGATGCGGCGCGATCCTTGCTACCGTTCAAACGCGCTCCGGTTTCTTGCGCGTTTCGGGCGGGCCGTTCGCAACACGTGTCGCACGTGAAAACGGCCCGGCGCGACTACAACATCCGCATACGGAACACAATCTCCGATGAAGAAACCTTCCTCGCCGCGCACGCCTTCGAGCCCTTCGGTCAGGACGCGGGCGCGCTCGGTAATCACGCGATCGACGAATTCAAGGCCGGCCGGCTCACCCACCGCGAACTGCTGCGCCATGCGAGCGTGCTGGGCGTAGCGTGGTCCACCGGCATGCTGGCGCTGACCGGCACGGCACGCGCGCAGGGCGCAGGCAAGCCCGGCGGCACGATCCGGATCGCACATATGACGCCGGCGGGCGCGGTCGATCCGCTCACCGTCACGGATTCGGCGGGCCTCTCGCTGATTTAGCAGACCGGCGAGTTCCTGATCGACGACAGCGAGCATCTCGCGATGCAAGGCCGCCAGGCCGACGTGATGAGCGACTTCACCGTCCAGGGCGGCGTGTCGATCCTGAACAATCCGCAGTTCAAAGTGCTCGGCACGAAGTCGAGTTCGCACCGGCAAATGCACATGCGCTGCGATATGGGCGCGTTCAAGGACAAGCGCGTGCGTCAGGCGCTGGCGTCGCGATCAATCGCGAGGTGATCGTCAAGGGCCTGTTCCGCGGCCGCGCGCAGGTCGGCAACGACAGCCCGTTCGCGCCGGTGTTTCCGTCGAGCGATCTCACGGTGCCGCAGCGCAAATTCGATATCGCGCAGGCAAAGAAACTGTTGAGCGATGCTGGCGTCGGCAACGGTTTCGACATCACGCTGACGACCGAAAAGTACATGGAGATTCCCGATCTCGCGGTCGTCGTGCAGAACGCGGCGAAAGCGATCGGCATCCGCATCCAGTTGAAGATCGAGAGTCAGGATCTGTATTACGGTTCGGGCGTGTTCGGCAAGTCGGACTGGCTCGATTCGCCGCTGGGCATCACGGATTACGGGCATCGCGGCGTGCCGAACGTGTTCCTCAACGCACCGCTCACGAGCGGCGGTACGTGGAACGCGGCGCATTTCAAGAACCCGCACGACAAGCTGGTGGCGGATTTCGTCGCGGCACTGGATGCGGCGTCGCAGAAGAAGCTGTCGGGCGAGATCCCAAAGCTCCTGCTCGACGAAACGCCGGTCGTGATCCCCTACTTCTACGACCAGTTGATCGTCACGCGCGCGACCGTCTCCAGCGTGCGCTCCAATGCGATGTCGCAGATGTGGTTCGACCGCGCGCAGGCAACGGGCGCTTGAGTGGCATAAGGAGTATCCGACGATGAGCACGATCACGCCCTCCTCCGACGTCACGACGCCGCGCAACCGCGGCGGTGCGAAAGCGCGGCGCATCGTGGGCTTCGTCGGCGTGCGCGTGCTGCTGGCGCTCATCACGCTGTGGCTGCTCGATGATCGTGTTCGCGGGCGGCCAGTTGCTGCCCGGCGACGTGGGCCGCGCAATTCTCGGCCCGCTCGCGAATGCGCGCACGGTCGCGGCGCTCAATCACCAGCTCGGCGTGGACCGGCCGCTTCTCACGCAGTACTCGAGCTGGATCGGGCATTTTCTGCGTGGCGACATGGGCGAGTCATATGCATTTCACGCGCCGGTGGCACCCATCGGCGGGGCGCTGTGGAGTTCGGCCAAATTCGGCGTGCTCACGTTCATCGTCGTGGTGCCGCTCGGCATCGCGGGTGGCGTGTACGCGGCGCTGCACTCGGGACGCTGGATCGACCGCGTGATCAGCATCGGCGGACTGACGGCGACCGTGGTGCCGGAGTTCGTGTCGTCGATCGTGCTGATTCTGATTTTCGGCGTATGGCTGCATGGCTGCCGATCGAGGCGACCGCACCCGCCGGCGCGGGCATCCTCACGCAACTGAAGCATCTAGTTTTACCCGTGCTGCCGCTGATATTCGTGTTCTTCGGCTATATCGCGCGGATGGCGCACGCGGGCACCGCCGAAGCGCTCGACGCCGACTACACATTCTCGCCTGCCGCGTCATGTGGTGATTCTTTGCCACGTGCCACGTGTTACGCAACGCGCTGCTGCCGACCGTGACTGTCGCCGCGACGCAACTCGGCTATATGATCGGCGGCCTCGTCGTGGTGGAGACCTTGTTCCACTATCAGGGCATCGGGTCGCTCATCTACAACGCCGCGCAAGAAGGATTTTCCGATGCTCGAAGCCGGCGTGCTGACAATCGGCGTGATCTACACGGTCGAGAATCTAATCGCGGATGTGCTGTATGTCGTACTGAATCCGCGTTTGCGCACGGGAGCCGCGAAATGAGCACCGCCGCCACGCCGCCACAGAAAACGCGCCGCTTGAAGCGCTCGGCGCGCTCACGCGCTCGCTCACCTTCGATCTCGGCGTGCTGATCCTGCTGTTCTGGGTCCTGTGCGCGCTGTTCGGCCACTTCGTGGTACCGGTCGATCCCTACGCGTTCGATCCGCTCAACTCGCTCGGACAGCCTTCAGCCGAACACTGGTTCGGCACCGATCAGCTCGGCCGCGACGTATTCGCGCACATGATCGTCGGCTCCCGCGACATCCTCACCATCGCGCCGCTGGCGACGCTGCTGGGCACGGCGGCCGGCATGGCGATCGGTCTCGTCGGCGGCGGCTATTTCGACGGCTGGGTCGATGCGGTCATCGGCCGATCGATGCGATGCTGGCGCTGCCACTCGTGATCGTCGCGCTGCTCACGCTGGCGGCAGTGGGCGCGAGCAATACGACGGTGATTCTCGTAATCGGCCTGACCTTGGTGCCGATCACCGCGCGCACGGTGCGCGCCGCCGTGCTCAGCGAGCGTCATCTGGACTACGTGCTCGCGGCGCAACTGCGCGGCGAGCACGCGCTGTACATCATGTTCGCGGAGATCCTGCCGAACGTGCTGCCGCCGATCATCGTGGAAGCGACCGTGCGTCTCGGTTACGTGATTTTCGCCGTCGCGACGCTGTCGTTCCTGGGCTCGGCATTCAACCGCCGTCCGCCGACTGGAACCTCGCCTTGTCCGAAAGCTATACGCTGATGGCGGGCGGCACGTGGTGGACCGTCGTTTTCGATGCCGCCGCGATCGCATCGCTGGTCGTCGCGGTCAACCTCGTCGCCGACGCCGTGCAAGGAGTGCTCGACCGATGAACGGACCGCCGCCGTCGGCTTTCCCCACTTTCGGCGCCGCCCGCGGCGATCAGCGTAGTCGGCCTGACGGTCACCTACCGGTCGCGCGGACGCGAACGCGAAGTGCTGCAGGACGTGTCCTTGCGCGTGAAGCGCGGCGAAGCGTACGGGCTCGTCAGCAAGTCCGGTTGTGGCAAGTCGACGGCAGCGCTCGCGATGCTGCGCTATCTGCCGTGCAACGGGCGCGTGAAGGCGAGCAAGATCGCCATCGGCGGGCGCGACGTCGCCTCCCTCAATGCCCACGCGCTGCGCGACATGCGCGCGAATGCCATCTCGATGGTGTATCAGGATCCGGGGCGCGCGCTGAATACGTCGCTGACCATCGCGCGGTAGGTGTCGGAAACGTTCGAGGCATCGGGCGTGTCGACGCAGGACGCGCTCGCGCGCACTGCGGATATGCTCAAACGCGTGCGGATCACATCGCCCGAGCAGGTAATGGACAGTTATCCGCATCAACTGTCTGGCGGGATGCAGCAGCGCGTCGTGATCACGATGGCGCTCGCGTGCAATCCCGAACTGTTGATCCTCGACGAACCGACGACCGGGCTGGACGCCACCGTCGAAGCCGAGGTGCTCGATCTGATTGCGCATTTGCGCGCGGAACTCGGTACGGCCGTACTGTTCATCAGCCACAACCTGGCGGATCGAGCGCATGTGTGATCGCGTCGGCATGCTGTACGCGGGCAAGCTCGTCGAGGAAGGCACGACCGCGGACGTGTTCGCGAAGCCGCGTCATCCGTACACGGTCGGTTTATTGCGCTGCCTGCCGCGCGAAGGGCGCAGCAAGGAAACCAGCCGGCTCGACACGATTCCCGGCTCGCTGCCCTTACCCGGATCGGTGACGCAGGGCTGCATTTTCGCGTCGCGCTGCAAGCTAGCCGACGAGCGATGCCTGAAGAATGCGCCGCCGCCTTATCGTATCGCGGCGGCGCACGGCGATCAGATGTCGCGCTGCCATTACCACAAGCGCGCGGAGAGCTTGCCGCGCGCGACCGACGAGGCACCGGTTCCGGTCGCGGCACTCGATGCGCCGGCGCTCGCGTTGTGGGCGCGCAATCTGTCGAAGACTTTCCGCGTCGGCGACGAGGACGTGCGCGCAGTGCACGACGTATCGCTCGATCTGGTGCAGGGCGAAACGCTCGGGCTCGTCGGCGAATCCGGCAGCGGCAAAACGACGCTCGCGAAGCTGCTGCTCGGCCTTGTCGCACCGGACAAGGGCGCAATGCTCGAACTCGACGGCAAGAGCTTGCCCGGGCGCGTGACGCATCGCAGCGAAGAGCAGGTGAAGTCGCTGCAGATCGTGTTTCAGAATCCGGATTCGGCGCTGAACCGGGCGCATTCGGTACGGCAACTGATCGCACGTTCGCTGACGAAACTGGCCGCGCTGCATGGCAAAGCCAAGGAGAAGCGGCTGCAGACGCTGACCGAGGCAGTGCGTTTGCCGGAGCGTTACCTCGGCCAGCGCATGCGGCAGTTATCGGGCGGATTGAAGCAGCGCGTGGCGATTGCGCGGGCGATCCGCGCGTGGTGGTGTGCGACGAGCCGACCTCGGCGCTCGATGTGTCGGTGCAGGCGGCGATTCTCAATCTGCTGGCGGACTTGCAGCGCGAGCGGCGCGTGAGCTACGTGTTCATTTCGACGATCTGCATGTGGTGCCCTTATCGCGCTTTTATTGCAGTAGCCGCCTCCCCTGCGGAGGGGTGACTTTCTTTGCGGCGGCAAAGAAAGTCACCAAAGAAAGCCGCTTCTTGCAGCAGCAGTTGCTTCTTGCCGCCACCGCACACTTGCGAAGCCCCGTGGACCAGCAGTAGCGAGCGCCCTCGCAAATCGAGCTATCGCTGGTTCCCATGCGATCAGTGTTCTCCCCTACCTCGCTAGCGGTCCCTTCGGCATCCTCCGGCCCCGCTGCGTGGCCGGTGTCGGTCATCAACGGCAACCGGCAGTCAATCACCGAAACGACCTCGAATGCGGCATCGCGCATACCGTTATTCGGCCCTACCTCGGTCAGCGCTCCGACAAATAAATGCGCTCACGCCATACAACGCTAAGAAAACCAACGCAATGCATTTTGGCTTGCGTAAAGCTAAAGCGACCCGCGCGAAGCACGCAGGATAACAAGCTAACAAGCCCGCCTGCGGAGCTTAGCAATCGTCCCGTGACGAAGGGCGAACAGAAGCGGGTACTGCGGTTGGAGGGCGAGAGTGCTAAACGTTCTGTCGAAGCGTTAGCCGAGGTAGGGCCGAATAACGGTATGCGCGATGCCGCGTTCGAGGTCGTTTCTCCTATCGACTGTCGGTTGCCCGTACGGACCGACACCGGCCGCGCAGCGGGGCCGGAGGAAGTCGAAGGGGACCGCTACCCGAATAGGCGAGGGGACAGGGATCGCATGAGAACCGGTCCCGATTTAAGCCGAGAGGTCGCCTGCTACTGCTGGGCCAAGAGGGTATCGCAAGTGCGGTGGCGACAAGAGGTAACTGCTGCTGCAAGAAGTGGCTTTCTTTGGTGACTTTCTTTGCCGCCGCAAAGAAAGTCACCCTCGCCGGGGAGGCGGCTACTGCAATAAAAGCGCGACAACAGACCGTATCCGTCGAGCGCCCATTGCGTGACGATATCGCTGTGATTCGACGCGATCGGCCCGGTCACCTTCACGGTTTCGTCGCCGTCGGGACCGCTCATCCTCCACACACCGAATCCCCGATCGCGATCGCGAAACAGCAGGCAATCGTGTTGCGCGAGCTCGCCGAGACTGCGCGGAACGCCCGCACGGTCTAGATAGTCCGGCGACGCGCAGAGGATGCGCACGCTGTCCACGATTTTGTGAGCGATGAGATGCGGTTCCTGCACATCGCCCACGCGCACATCGATATCGAAACTCTCGCCGAGCAGATCGACGCGGCGGTCGAGCAGTTCCAGGTAGATATCGAGATCGCCGTAGTGCTGCCGCAGCAGCGACAGAATCGGCGAAACGTGTTCGCGCCCAAGCCGGAGACTCGTGCTGATGCGAATCAATCCGCGCGGCTCGCCCGTCATACCGGAGAACGAGTCCGCCATGCCTTGCACGTCGTCGAGAATTTTTTGCGCCTAGCGGAAGGCTGCTTCGCCATCGTCGGTGATGGTGACGCGCCGCATCGTGCGCAGAAAAAGCTTCACGCCGAGCGATTGCTAGCATCGCGATGCGCTTGCTGACGTGCGAAGGCGAGATGCCCATCTCGTTCGACGCCGTGATGAAGCTCGCTCTTCGCGCGACGGTGCAAAACAGCCGGAGATCGCGCAGGAAGCCGTCATTGTTGGCTAGGAGCGCATTGTGATTGGTCATCGCGATGCATTGTGGTTGTGTCCCCAAGAATACCTTAACGCGTAAAGCCGCAGGGATTCAACCATTCGGCCGAAGTCGGGCGTGCCATTGGCACCGAAGTAAACTCGCGCCCGCTCACTCGCTGGCAGGAGACGCCGGCGCGGCCCCTGCGTCATTCGACGAAGCCGGCGACGGATAGATCAGCGGCATCGTCGTAAACACGGGTGGTGTCTGCTCGGTGAATTCGGCTTCCGGCTTCGCGGGCGCATGCTTCACGCGCGTGGGCTTCGATGCGGCGGTCTGCCTGGCCGTGCTCGGCTTCGGCGCCTTCGAGAACGTTTCGGCAATCCACGTTTGCAATCGCACGATCCGCGTTTGTCAGAATCCCGGCGTTTCCTGCGTGTCAAAGCTCACGCGACCGTCTATCAGATGCAGGCGCAACGCGCGCTGCGTGAAATCGCCGACGATCGGCAATGCGCTGTGCGCGCTTTGTCCCCAGTAATCGCTGCGCAGCGTCATGCGGCTGTCGTTGAAGACGACCCAAGCGCCCGCCACCAGTTGCGGATGCATCAGAATGAACCAGCCATCCGCGTTGTCCTACGTCGTGCCGGTTTTGCCCGCCACGTCGCCGCGAATGCCAAAGCGCGTACGGATCGCGGTCCCCGTGCCGCGGTTGATCACATCGCGCATCACATCAACGAGCTTGCGCGTCGCGCTCACTGACAGCGCACGCTCGGGCGCACTTTCGAACTGCGCGAGCACCTCGCCGTCCTTGTTCTCGATCCGCGTGACGAGCAGCGGCTCCATGTAATTGCCGTCATCGGCAATGGTGCCGTACGCCGACACCATTTCCTTCAGCGTTACCGGACTTGTGCCGAGCGCAAGCGACGGGCTTGCCGCTCGGCGGCGAGTCGTCAGTGGGATGCCAGGTTTCGTTGCCGTTGACCGGAATGTCCACGGCCTGATCGACGAACGTATCGGTTCGCTTCGCGCCGCGATCGAAGGCCGCACCGTACACGAAAGGCTTGAACGTCGAACCGGGTTGACGGCGCGCCTGTTGCACGTGATCGAACGGGTCCTGCGTAAAATCACGGCTGTTGACCCACGCCTTGATCTGTCGTTGCGTGGATCGAGCGCGACGAACGCGGCTTGCACACGCGTCTTGTTTTCGCACAGTGCCTGCATGAAAGCGCGATCCGCCAAGTTGTTTGAGCGCGTCGGCATCGTTCATGCCGCCCGTGCGCAGCGCGCGGTATGGATAACCAGCGTTAATGCGGTTTTCCTGCTGTAGAAGGGCTGAGCGCCGGAGTGTTTCCGGCGCTTTTTTATTGGGACCTTCGTCGTCTCTTCAGGGCTTGCGACGCGAGGTCAATTTCCTTGATAGAGGTTGCAACTCAATCCAGTGACGCATGCCGTGCTCGGATTCGTCATCCACGTATCGCGGACGCGCCGCTCGCCTTCATCGTCGACATCGTTCCTCCATAGCTCGCGTTGGCGGCGGCCGTGCCGGTCTGCGCATTTTGTGGAGTCGCACCGGTTTGATCCGGCATGGCTTGCATGTCTTGAGCTTATGCGGCGCCTGTGAGTGCAAACTGCCCGGCGACGGATGCGGCCATCAGGAAAGCGTGTTTCATGGTGATCACCTCTTGATATCAGGTTGCCAACGCAAGATATCAGGTTGCCAACGCAAGACTGCGACCGGCTTGCAATACGGCGTGGGGAAAGTCGGGTTCATCGGTCCAGGTAAAGAACCTTCCCCCTTCTTATTGGAATAGTTACCGATGCAATCGCGGCCTGGCGGCGCTACCCGACGCACAGAGCGCGGATGTGGAAGAGCAGGCTCGCGCTTCAATGCAATCGTCGCTCAATGACCACATGTACAATATATACCTCGAGCGCCGAGGAAAATTCCCCTCGGCGCATGGTGCGTGTGTTAATCGACTACTACAGGAGTATTTAATTCGATATCCGAATTAATATTTGCTCGAGATCGTTGGGAAATTCCTTTTGCCATATTTTGAGGCTCCTGCTTGCGAGATTAAACAATGCGTGTCGGTCGCCCCGTCAGACCCCTGCCCCATCCAGACTGCGATTACTGTGACGCGCCCGCGACTCTAGCGCGCGCCGGCGAAGAGATTTATCCCTATCGGGACGATCACGGGCCGCTTTGGGTGTGTGCGGACTGTCAGGCGTGGATCGGCATTTTTCCGCGAAGCACGCGAAATGTGCCGCTCGGACGGCTCGCTGACGCGCGCCTGCGTGAGTTGAAAGGCAGATTGCATGCGGTGCTCGAGCCGCTGGCACAGGCCAAAATGCGCCGGGACGGATGCAGCGTGTACGAAGCACGGGTGAAGGGCATCCGATGGGTCGCGCAGGCGATCGACGCGCCTTTCCCGGAAAAGGGCTCGATCCACTCTCTCGATGCCGATCAATGCGAACGCGCGATCGCCGCCATCGAAAAAATTGAACAAAAAATAGGCATGCACCCTTCAGAATCCGCCGAGGATGATCGTTAACGAAGGCAGATCAACCAGCGATCGAAGTATGTCACGCACTCTCCTTTTCAAACGCTCGAGCCAAACGCCGCGCGTCCAGATCACCAAAGCACAACTGCTGCCAATTCTGCGCGCCGTCGCGAATGAGCTTGCGCTTCAGGCACATCTGTCGCTCGAGGCCTTGCGCACCGGCGCAACGGATGCCGCGCCCGCCCAGAGCGTGACCGAAGCCATGTTGCTCGCCAAGTTTCTGGCTGACGCAGGTCATGGCGAGTTTTCCGATGATGTGCTGGCTGCGGCAGATTTGGCGATTGCCACAGTTTTCGATGCAGGCCGTGAGTCGAGCATATGGCAATTGCCGGCGTCGGAAGTGGAAACCTTCGCGGCAATCGTGGCTCTTTACGATCATCAATTGCAGCGCGCAACGCTTGGCGCATTGACGGCGGCAAGTGAGCGGCTCGAACGATTTAAGTGTGGTGAGTCGTATCAGCAAGCGCAAAGGCGTCGGGCGTAAGCGGTAGTTCTGGCGCGCGTGGAAGGCGTTGCGTTCGTCGAGCGCGTTAGCTTTCGCGAATAGCTATGCTGTACGCAAAAAGGTGGATTCGTTGCAGTTGATACAATTTCGATTTTGAATGATACAGCAGCGCTTAAATTGGTCTCTCGTCTCAAAACACGCCTGACACGAGTAAGAGGTTGACGGCGCGTCCCGACTCTGGTTATTCGTGAAACAAGTTTATGAAGTTCATATAATATATTGATATTAAATATTAAAATTCGGTCAAGTACTTAATCTGGATTGTTTCACGGCCCGTTCAAAACAAACCGACCTTCCTGCTGCCTGTCCTCTGATTCTCTTCTCTCCTACACCGCGCTCGAACCCTCCGGTCAACCTCTGCAGCACGCCGCCTCGCACTCTCTAAGTTGCAACCGCCGCCAATGCGATTTTTTGCTCCATGGGGCACGCGTACTTTGATTTGAGCTCTCATCCGTGGCTGACATGCAGTCCCTTGCCGACACAATCAACGTGTCCAGTTCGATATCAGCGGTGCAAGTGTGGTTAAGCGCGCGGAGTCAGCATGTTGGTCATGATGAGTGACCGCGACATTGGAAGTTGATTCTCGCCTTGAACCTAAAACTCTTGCTCAATCTCATCGCAGGCAGCCATGACACAAACGACGCAGTTGCACGACGCTCTCGCAGTGAGCGAAGAAGACATCCTCGCGCCTGATTCACACTTGTCGACGCGACGTTACCGCCTGTCGATGGATGCCGCGCCCGGTAGTGCACGTGTGTCTCTAGTGGAGACACACCGCTGCCTGGGTGGCAATTGGTCTGGCCGTGCCACTTAAACCCACTTACGCCTATCTCTAACGAGTTGAGGAGCAAAGAGCTAAGCTCATCGGTAAAGACATGCTTTGCCAAGTACTCAGGTAGCGTAATGTTTTTCTACGTTGTCGATAAGATCGCAAATCGAGTGTTGAGATCGAGAAGAGCATCGGCCAAACACGTTCAACAGTAGCAGAAAAGGGATGACCTTGATTGCCATCGCCCGAGTGTATGCATGTTCAGGACGCTCCGTGCACCGCCAAAGCGTGTCTCCAATGGAGACACGGGCGCGAGAATTGACTCGTTGGTCAATGATCAGCCGGCTAGTTAGCGTGCGCTTTGTTCCGCGGCACCCGTGCGCTCAACCTGCGGAAGGTCCGCACTTTTCGGTGACGTGGCGTGTCTCCAGTGCGGATACGAACTGCGGCCAGCCAGTATTTCAAACTACAGCACCTATACCCACAATCACATAGAATCGACCATCATTTCCTACAGCGCAAGCATCTAAATCCGAGGTTCCGCTTCACGCATGGATCGCCAATCGTGCCTCCAATGGAGACACCAACGAAAAGCCCGCTTGCGCGGGCTTCCTTCGATCTAACCAACCTGCTTCATTGCCCTTCGGCTGTGTCGAGAATAGCCGGCCGATCACATCGCGGATTTCACGTTCCTGATCTTCAGTGAGCATGGCGTCTTAATTTTCACCGTGAAGCTGCCAACGTCCCTCGTGATATTGCCCGCCTGCTGCCGTCCGGAGAAGAACTTCTCAATGCTCCGTGCGCTTCCCACCTCACCATCTGACTGTCGTTTGACGGCGAGCATCGCAATCGATGCGGCGTATTTCCTGCGCAAGATCACCATTCACGACATCGGGCCACAACTCCGATGCCGCTTTCAGGCCATCGTCACTGTGCTTCTTGAGCGTCGCGACAACCTCCTGCGCGGCATGTCCGCCGAGCAAGGTTGGCTGCCAATCTAGCGTCTTGCGGATAAACTCCGGCAGGCTTTCAAACGCGAAATACCGATACAGCCCCGCACGCGACATGCCGAGCGCTTCAGCCATCCTTTTCCGGTCGGGAAACTCCTGCTCCGAACGTCGGATGGACGTCGAAATCTCATAGTCGTTCAGGCCGTCCCGGCTCACATTTTCGACCAGCGCGAGCACTGCCATATCTTGATCGGTGCAATCGATCACCACTGCTCGGATCATCTCCGCGCCAAGCATTTTGTGGGCGCGCCACCTGTGCTCGCCCACAATGATCTGGTAAACCGGCATCCACGCGACGCGCGACGATCGGTTGCATGAGCCTAACTTCACGGATCGACTCAGCCAATTCGGCCTGCTTAGCCTCATTGAAAACACGCCACGGTCGCCAAGGGTTAGGCGCCAACTTACCGACAGGCAATTGCGATGGCGTACCATTGGCCTCCAGTTCCTGAACGCGTAACTGCGCGGTCGCCAACGCGCCCGCCATTCCGGCACGGTCTCGCGCAGCGCGACGCGTCGCATCCGGTTTGCGCGCATCGGTAGCTTTGATGCACGCCGTCTTCGCGAGAAGTTGTTCCCGAATGTTGCTCATTGCGCCGGTCTCCATTGCTTGACGAATTGGTCATCCACCCAACGGCAGTAATCGACCAATGGTTGGCGAACGCGCGCAAGCGACTTCGCCTGACTGTGCGAACTTGCGATATCGAACACCGTAGTGAATGCGAGCGCGCCCGAACTCATCGCTGAACTTGCCGGCACCTCGAACGGATCGAGCCATTGACGGTAAGCGCCCTAAGCCCAGGTTCGAACCACAGGCGTCGACGCCTGTGGGCCCGTAATTGACACGCGTCAGCAGGACGGAGACAAAGTCGTACTTTTTGTCAGCCTCGTAACGGATAAAGGATTTCGCCACGTCGGAGAAAAGCCTTCAGAAGGAGAGCGAACTGAAAAAGTCCAGATTTTCCAGCACCATCGCATCGGCATGACCATCGCGTCGGCCGCCATCAATGCGTTGAGATTCAGATAAGACAGCGACGGCGACGTATCCAGCAGAATGTAGTCGTAATGCTTGCGCAGCGGCGCGAGTCTTTCGCGCAAGACGGTCCAGAAGTTGAAACCCGGCAACTTCATCTGCATGGCAGGCAGATGATACTCGGCGCCGACGAGTTCGGTGTGCGCCGGAATAATGTCGAGTCCGTCCCAGTACGTGGGCTGAACTTTACTCAGAAGACCGCCTTCGACACGCTGGTCGTAAATGAAGGGCAGGATGGTGTCCTCAGGGAAGATTTCTTTTTCGGCGTAAAGTCCGCAGAGTTCCGATAGGGACGCTTGCGGATCGAGATCGATGACCAGCACTTTGCGCCCGTGCAAACTGAGCCCTTGCGCTAGACACATGGTCGTAGTCGTCTTGGCCAATCCACCCTTCAGTTGCGACGTGATGATGACTTGCCCTCGAAGTCGTCACTCGGACCCTCGATCAGCGGCGTTTGATAAATCTCGGAAACGCGTTGAACCTACGTCCGGGTCTCGAGAGGGTAAACATTCGGCAGCGTCCGGTTCCGGTAGACTGCCCCTCAGGCAAAACGCCGTCGCTGTCGCTCTTTCCGACCAGTTAGTGCACCTGCTAACGCGTCAACCCGCACAACTCCGCAATCTCCCCCGTCGTAAACATGGGCGCACTCTGGCGCGGCCGAGGAGTGAGAATCTGGTCCCCTAGTTCAGTGGCGTAATCCGTGACGACATCCGCAAAATCGCTGATTTGCGCAAGTGTCACGGTTCGGTCGATTGGCATCGGTTGACTCACATTCGCCATTTCGAAGTTTTCTCGGTGTTATTGAGGATAAACGTAGAATACCGGAAAACATGGAAGGCTGGTTCTCGCTATTCGGCGTAGGCCTATCTATTTGATAACGCTATGTTTTTTCGGCGAATCAAACATTTGCCAGAGCCACAGTCACCTAAGATTTGCCTTATACGTACGCCAAAACCTTTCACCTTCGCTTCAATTCTATACAAATACATTCGGTCGAACCGCAAAATGGTGAGAGTCTATGTCGCGATACAGGCTTCGTCCTCGGATTTGAACAACCGGAATCGCGTCTGCGAAGCGGCAACGCAAGTTGACGGTGAGAGTTAGTGTCGGGTTTGCATCGAAGGCCACGCCGTCTCAAGTCGAAGTCGTCGACAAGTCGCGCCGGGTGCTGTCCAAGCAATAAATTCACCTGTCCTCTCATGCTTCCCGTTACTTCATTTGCTTTGGAGACAACAACTCTCACCTTTAGAGTTCGCGCTTTTGTGATGTTGCGCTATCTGTGGTCAACTCGGTGTGGTCAACTCGGTTTTATAGAAACAAAGCCAACTAACTAACAAACCGGGCAAACACAATGCTTGTGTTAACAGATATTTAGGCTTGGAAAGTGAGGTTAACGGGCGCCAAGGTGAAAGCGCCGGGCACATTTCCCCGAAGGTGAGATTAGATGTCGTAGTTATCCAGCGCAGTCTGGCGCGCGCAGACACTGAGCGAGTCGCCATCATCAAAAGGTGAGACCTGTTGTCGTTCAGGTGAGAGTTACTGTCCTCGCTACGACCGCACCGTAGCGGAAGGGGAGAGAAAACTTTTGCCATCTCACCTCCGTGTGCTACACTTTGCCGAGCTTTTCCAGTAATCCCGAGATCCGGCCAGCAGTGTCGAAGGTGGGTGACGCCCCTCCAATATGCGCTCGATTTGTTCGTCGAGAACGCGCCGGTGAAGACACCGATCGACGCGATCGTCTCGTCCAAGGACATTGGCTATTAGAAGAACAGCGTATTTGCGCGCATCATCGGGCTCGGATTGTCGGCGCGCCGTTTTGTCGATGCCGCGTGTTTCATCGTCGCGCAGGAACCGGAAATCGCCGATACCTACGAGGTCTCGCTGAATTTCTTCAAATGGCTCATGCGCTACGAGAGCCATAACAAGAAGCACTTTTCGAGCGTCCTGTGCAGCGTGAAGTCGGGCATGCTCGAAGTCACCAGCGGCCCGGTCGTTTCCGTCGATGCCAAAGGCCGCCTGCTCGAAGACCGCGCCGATCCGAGCGACGCCGACGAGGACGACTTGGACGCCGGCTCCACCCGGCGGTTTCGTCGTCGGCAACGACGAGGGCGACTGGCTCGAACTCATCGGCCGTGTGAGCGTCTGCAACGGGCGCATTCGCTTTCGCGTGCCGCTCGAACTGCAGCGCCTCATCAAGGATCCGGAGAATTCGTACTGGACGAGTCTGCTCGTCACGTCGAAGTTCAAGCTCATCTATGCGCGCGCCATCTACAACCATGTGCTGCCCGAAGTGCCGCATGAGCGTACCGACTGGATATGGATATCGCTCGATCTGATTCGCAGCCTGCCTGGCAAGTCGTGGGCGAACTTCGCGGAGTTCAAGTATTTCAAACGCGATTACCTCGAACCGGCCGTCAAGCATATCAACGAGTTTCGGATATCGAGATCGCCTACGAGACGCGCGCAGGCACGCCGGGTTCGCGCAAGAAGGATCAGATCTCCTTCAGGCTCAAACGCAAGGAAGAAGCATCGGCCGCCGATGCGGACATGCGCGCGTCCGCATCGCTCTATCTGACGCTTCACAAGGAGTTCGGCCTGTCGGACAAGCAGTTCGCGCTGATCCGCGAGAGCCTCGGCACGTGGACGGACGCGCGCGTCGAACAGGCGATCGAATATGTCCGCTGGCGGATCGCGAAGGGCGATGATATCCGCCGTGCATCGAGTTATCTGATGAAGGCGCTCGCCGAAAACTATCGCGTCGCGGATGCCGACAAGCAGATTTCGCTGCTGCAGACGCAACGCGTCGAAAAGAAAGCCGCGAAGGGCGAGGAGCAGAGCGCGCGTAAAGGCGCGGTTGCCGCGAGTCTCGCCGCCGCTGAAGCTGCCGCAGATCAGCGCCGTCAGGACGAGGTGCGCGCCGCGCGCGAATACTTCGCCACGGCGGAAAAGAAGACTGAAGAAGATCTCGCGCGCCGCTTCGTGGCGTCGAGCACCCATCGGCCAACGGGCGATCGAACGGCAGGGCCTGAAGGCCGCCGACATCAACGAGCGCAATATTCTGACGTGGCCGAGCATCGCGGGGATTTTCGCGTCGTTCGTCGCGGCGGAGTTGCGCAAGGCGGTACGCAAGAGCGCCTGATTGCGCGTGCAGCGTATCAACGAGACCGAGTCAAGAGCCGACATGAGCGCGATCCCACGCACCGAACTGAGCGACGGCAACGCCTCGCTCCCCACGCTCGTCTGCCTTCCCGGCGCCATGTGCAGTCCGCTCGTGTTCGAGTCGTGCGCGATCGCAAACGGCATGCGTGCGGTGTCGCTGAACTGGCTCGAGACCGAAGGGCCTCACGCTCGAAAGCATCGCGCGGCGTATCGCGATATCGATCGAGGCGATGCCGCGTGTCATTCTCGTCGGCCATTCGCTCGGCACGCCGCTCGCGGTGCTGGCCGCGTTGCGTAGCCGGATGCACGGCGCGGCGCGCGTGGAGGCGCTCGTGTTGTCGAACAGCGAGCGGCGTGAACACGCGCGGTCACAGCGCGCGGACAAGCTCGTCGAGCGTATCCGCACAGAGTGGGGTCAAACCTAGGATGCCTTCGTCGCGCGCTGTTTTCATCGCCGGCCGCAAGGCACGCTGCTGGATGCGGTGCGCGCGTATCCGTAGCAGCTGGACAAGTGTGCCGTGATCGAAGCGATCCGCAGCCAGCAGGCGACCGACTTGCGTCCCATGCTCGGCGCGCTCGCGAACGTGCCGATCACCGTCGTCCACGGCAAACACGATACGGCGCGCACCATCGAGCATGCGCATGAATTGTCGAATGCGATTCCCGGCTCGCGTTTGCATCTGCTCGTCACCGGCCACACCTCGTGTGCTGAAGATCCGGACACCTTCGCCGCGATCCTGCGAAGTGTCGCGCAAACCGACTGAAATGCCCCCAAGCCTTGGGACGACTGGCGCGTGTTCAGCGCGTCCCGGCGATCTAGCAGGCTATTGAAATACCCTCTACGCGGGTCATCTTACGCGGGTGATCTGATTGGGAGGGGCAAACTGGGCGGGGCAAACGTTGAATCAAGGAATCGAACGACACTGAGACCGAAACGATGCGCAGAGCAGACGGCTGCACCGAATTGATGTTCACGATGACCACGCTGGATAACTTCGTTCCGGCCAATCACCCGCTGCGACCGATTCGGCTGTGGTTGAACGAGGCGCTCACTCGCATGGACGCGGTCTTTTCGCGGATGTATGAGAGCGCCGCGAGGGGGGGCGTCCGAGCATCGCGCCGGAGAAG
>LFLF01000069.1 GCA_001184395.1 Candidatus Paraburkholderia calva
CATGCCGCCCGAGCGGCCAGCGTTCCCATGCGCGTCAGGTTGTAAGCTGCCTGGGTTAGCAGAAAGAGTTGGTCGACGCGCTTCAGTCCTCGATACATCGCCTGCCGAATCCTCCCGACTGTCTTGCCCCAACCAAACACCTGCTCAATGCATTTGCGTTTGCGCTGACTAATGGCGCCGCCGCCTGCACGGCCGACGTTTTGTGCCACCTGCAAGGTCATATTGTTCGCGCGGCACGTTGCCACCAATCCCGCCGTGTCGTTGGATTGACCGGAACGAAGTCATCCAGCGTGGTCATCGTGAACGGCGCGCTTTGGAACATGGGCGAGAACTGCTCTGCGATCTCGCGGCTCATCGTTCATCGCGACATCAAGGCGCCGCTGCTCGACAAGATCAAGGCCCTTGCCGACGAATGGCTCGTCGGCGATCCGCTGGATCCCGCGAACCACATCGGACCGCTCGTTTCGCAGCAACACTACGAGAAGGTCAGCGCGTATCTATCCGGTGACATCGACGTCGTATATGGCGGCAAGACGAGCGGCGAGCGCTATGTGCATCCGACCATCGTCGATGTCGAAAGCAACGACGTGAAGCATGCGCACGAAGAGATTTTCGGGCCGGTTCTCGCAGTTATCACCGTGGACAGTCTTGAACAGGCCATCGATATCGCAAACGACACCGATTACGGTCTCGCCGCTTCCGTATTCGCGGGTAACGGCAAACGCGCGATGCGCGCCGCGCGCGCCATTCGAACGGGCACCGTCACGGTGAATTCCTTTGGCAAAGGCGATATCACGACACCGTTCGGCGGCTTCAAGTAATCTGGCTTCAGCGGCCGCGAAAACTCGCTGCGCGCCCATGACCAGTACACACAGTTGAAGACTATCTAGCTGGACCTGAACGACAACGAAACGGACGAAGCGTAAAACATGAGCGACTTTTCTTTTCCTGGCATCAGTCTAGCGATTAGTATTCCATTTGATAAAAATGGAAAGCGTGGATCACGCTCGCCTCGAGTAACTGATCGAACAATACCTCGATGCGGGTATTCGCGGTTTTGTGCTGAGTTCGGGCACCGGCATGCATGTCTATTTCTCGCAGCAGGAGTCGAAAGCGCTCGTCGAGTGCGGTGCAAAGGTGATCGGCAAGCGCGCGAGGATCATCGTTCAGACGTCGGCACTGCTGGTCGATGAGATCATGGAGTGCACGCACCATGCCGCCGATTGCGGTGCGGATGGCGTGATGGTGCTGCCGCGGTTCTTCGAAGGCCCGACCGATGACGATGGCGTCTTCAAGTTTTATGCGGCGGTTGTGCGAGGCGGCCTTTTGATCATCGGCTACAACGTGCCGCAGGTGGTGGGCGTGGAGCTCACGCCTTCGCTGTTGCGCCGCCTGAACGAGATCCCGGAATTCCTCGCCGTGAAAGACAGCAGCGGCGACCTCGCGAAGCAGGCTGCGCTGATCCGCACCGGATTGCCCATGATGAACGGTGCGGACGCGCTCGTGCCTTACGCGATGTATGCCGGCGTGAAAGGGCTCATCTGGGGCGACGCGAACTTCGCGCCCAAGACGTGCACCCAGTTCGTCACGGCGGCGCAAGAGTATCGCTGGGACGATGCGCGCGATCTGGCGTCTGCTCGAACCTGCCATGTCGCTGATCTGGGAGGGCGATTACGTGCAGTCCGTGTATGCGGCCGCCGACATGACGGGTTACGGAGTGGGCTACCCGCGCCGGCCGCTTGCGCGTCTGTCCGCAAAGAAGATCGACGTGATGCGTGGCGCGCTCGGCGAGTTGATCGAACGCGAACGGTTAGCGGCATAACGTCATCGAGTGCACCATCATGTTCGTAACGAGCAAACTTCCCCAACATCTCGGCCAGTCTGGTTGGGTCGCGATGTTGCCGCCAAGGACACCGAGGCAGCCGCTGAGCAGTTCGGTGACCGCAGCTATTGTCGTGATCGGCGGCGGCTTCGCGGGGCTGTCGGCCGCGTGGCGTCTGTCGCAACTCGACCCGAAGCTCAAGGTCCTTATTCTGAAGGCGGGTGAAATCGCGGAAGGGGCGACTGGACGCAACTCCGGTTTCGTGATCGACCTTCCACACGAGGTGTCCTCAGATGACTACGGCGGCTCGGACAACGATGCGCGGCGCCACGATATCAAGGTGCATCCATGGCGATCGCGCTTGCGCAGGAGCTTGCGACCGAGAAGGGCTGGGGCAAGGACATCTTCGATCCGTGCGGCAAATACAACGTCGCGCTTGGTCCGAAAGGCGACGAGCATGTGACTTCTTTACGCGAAGTAACTGGACAAGGTCGGGGAGCCCTACACGTTCCTCGATGCGAACGCCATCGCGGCGGTGACGGGAACGCGTTCGTTCACCTCCACGATCTTCACACCGGGCACGATCATCATCTAGCCTGCCGCGTATGTCAGAGGCTTGGCCGATTCCTTTTCTACCTCCGTGAAGCTTTACGAGAACACGCCCGCGCTTTCGTTCGAGCGCCAGGGGGCATCGTGGCAGGTCAAGACGCCGAAGGGCAGCGTTTTCGCGGAGAAGATCGTGCTGGCCAATAACGGCCAGGCGCAGAACTTCGGTCTCTTTCATGGCCAGCTTTTGCACGTCTAAACCTATGCATCGATGACCGAGCCGTTCGACCCGGCGTTGCTCGGCGGTCAGCGCACGTGGGCTGCGACGCCGGCGTTTCCGATGGGTACCACGGTGCCCCGCGTGCAGGGCAGCGAGGGCGACCGCATCCTGATCCGATCGCGCTACACCTACAACCCCCGGATGCAGGTCAGCGAAGGCACCATCGCGCGTGCGGGCCGAGTTCACGACCGCAAGTTCAAAGCACGCTTTCCGATGCTAAAAAGCGTGCCCATGCAATACCGATGGGCGGGCGCGATGGCGTTGACATGGAACGGCGTGCCGGCGTTCGGTGAGATCGAGCCGGGAATCTTCGCCGCGATCGCCTGCAACGGCGTCGGCGCGACGAAGGCCACCGCATCCGGCATCGCCGTCGCCGAAGCCGCCTTGGGATTGGACTCGTGGTTGGTTCGGGTGTTCAAGGGCTTCGCCGTGCCGAAGCGGCTTCCGCCTCAACCTTTTCTGACGATCGGAGCGACGGCGAACCTGAGCATGAAAGAGTGGACGGCTGGCCTCGAATGAGGGCTCACCGCCTTGCGCGCAATCGAATGACAGAGGAACACATGGACTGGTTGAACAAATTTCCACATATGCAGGACGAGACGCTTCTCCACGTGAAGCGCTCGATCGAAAACGGCTTTCGCGGCTTTACGTCGGCCTACGGCGATTCGGTCGACAACTTCTTCAGCCGCTCCAGCAATTCCTGATGGCGGCCGAGCGTTTCCTCACGCGGACGCCGTGGTCCATCATCATGTTGCTGATACTCGCGGTGGCGTGGGGCGCGAGCCGAAGCTGTAAAGTCGTGTTCGGATGCTTCGTCACGTTCGCGCTGATCGGCTACTTCGACATGTGGCAGGACACAATGCGCACGGTGTCGATGATCTTCGTCTGCACGGTGTTGTTGATCGTTATCGGGCTTCCCATCGGCATCGTCATGTTGAAGTCCGACCGCGTGCGCAAGCTCATCGACCCGATCCTCGACGTGATGCAGACCATGCCCAGTTTCGTCTACCTGGTCCCGGTGGTGATGCTACTCGGTATCGGTCGTGTGCCGGGCCTGATCGCGGTCGTAATCTATGCGATTCCGCCGATGATCCGCCTGACCAACCTCGGCATCCGGCTCGTCGATCGCGACATTCTCGAAGCGGCCGACGCCTTCGGTTCCTCGCAATGGTAGCGCCTGGTGAAAGTGCAGTTGCCGCTCGCGCATCCGACGATCATGGCCGGCGTCAACCAGACCATCATGATGGGGCTGGCGATAGTCGTGGTGGCGGCGCTGATCGGGGTTCAGGCCTGGGGCAACCGGT
The DNA here is from genome assembly GCA_001184395.1 of Candidatus Paraburkholderia calva. Lineage (GTDB taxonomy): Bacteria > Pseudomonadota > Gammaproteobacteria > Burkholderiales > Burkholderiaceae > Caballeronia > Caballeronia calva. The sequence continues at coordinate 3,953 of LFLF01000069.1, forward strand.
GCTGAAGGCCATCGCGAACCAGTATTTCACGCTGAGTATCTTCAACGGTCTCGCTATCGTAGGCATCGCGGTCATCTTCGACCGGGTCAGTCAGGCGTATGGCAAGCAACTCCAAAAGCATCAGGAGGTGGTCCATGGTTGACATCAAGGACGGCAGCATCGAGATCCGCAACTTGTACAAGATCTTCGGGCCCAAGGCTGCATCGCACGTCGCTGCCGTGAAGAACGGTCTTTCCAAGGCCGACTTGTTGCAAAAGACGGGGTATGCGCACGAGCTTCGGGACATCAATCTGGATATTCCCGCCGGCTCGATTGAGGTCATCATGGGTCTGTCCGGCTCGGGCAAGTCTACGCTCATCCGGCACATCAACCGGCTCATCGATCCGACGGCGGGCGAAGTGCTGATCGGCGGCGTCGACGTGTGCAAGATGAAGTATCGCGACCTGCGGGACTTCCGTCGCCGGCAAATCGCGATGGTCTTCCAGAAATTCGCGTTGCTGCCGCACAGGAACATGCTGGACAACGTCATATACGGCCTCGAAGTGTGCGGCGTCGAGCGCAAGGGATCGGTCGATACGGCGATGAGATGGATCGAGCGCGTCAGCTTCAAGGGCTTCGAGCAGCGTTATCCGAACCAGCTTTCCGGCGGCATGCAGCAGCGCGTAGGCCTTGCGCGGGCGCTTTTCATTGATGCCCCAGTGCTCCTGATGGACGAAGCCTACTCGGGGCTGGACCCGCTGATCCGCACCGACATGCAGACCGTGCTGCTCGATCTGCAAAAGGAAATCCGCAAGACGATTGTGTTCACCACCCATGACCTCGATGAAGCGCTGCGGCTCGGCGATCAGATCGCCATTCTTCGCGATGGCCGCATGGTGCAGCAAGGCACGAAGCAGGACATCGTGCTGCGTCTGGCGGACGACTATGTCACCAACTTCGTTAAGCAGGTCAATCGCGGGCGAGTGGTCTCGATGGATGGCGTGATGTCGCCGCTGCGCTCGGGCGCGGGGGTGGCCGGAAGGCTCGTCACGGCAGATACAACCATGGAAGAAGCCATTTCGATACTGACGCGCGACGCGCAACTGGAGCAGTTGACGGTAGTCGGCGAGAACAGCCGTCCGCTTGGCACGATCACGTTGCGTCAGCTGGCATGGGCGCTCATCACGCCGGACGACGCGCTGGACGATGACGGGCGCGCCCGCACTGAACACCCTGTCCGCACCGATGTGCCGGCCGAATTCTCCCGTGGATAAGCAGCACAATCGACCCTATCGAAAATCATGTTCAAGCGAGCCGAATACGTTCTCGAAGCCATCGATCTTGACCGCGTGACATGGCGCACTACGCGGGTCTATTCGCGACGGACGTTTGCCAGAATCCGGTGCCGCATGCGGATTTCTTTACCAAGACTATGCACAGAAGCCTGCATGGTCGCGTTATCCCGGTGAGGGCGGCGTTCGAGAAGCAGATTAAGTCGTGGGTCCAACGTTGTCGGGTCTATAGCGGGCAATAACAGAGGCCGGTCGATGAGTGCATGCGCTGGCGTTCATCGTTGCTTTTTCATTAGTTATACTATTCAATAAAATAGTCGCGGCCAATTTAACCATCGAATGCTGGAAGTTCCGGCGAATTTTGGGGAGCAGCAATGAAATCGAAGATCTTTGGAATGGTTGTTGCGATCGCATTGTTCGGCGGCGCTCATGCATACGCGGCCAACTGCGGCAACGTGACCATCGCGAGCATGAACTGGCAGAGCGCCGAACTCGAGGCCTCCGTCGACAAGGTGCTTCTCAACGAAGGCTATAAATGTCAGGCCAACATGGTGATCGGCGACACTGTACCCACGATTACCTCGATGGTGGAGAAAGGACAGCCCGATATCGTCTCCGAAAGCGCTATCGATCGGCTTCCCGCCATCGTGAAACAGGGTATCGATAACAAGAAGATCGTGCTGGCGGGCAAGGTGATCGAGGAGGGTGTGGTATACGGCTTGTATATCCCGAAGTACTCGCGGATACGCACTCTGAAATCAAGACGATTCCGGACGCGCTGAAACATCCGGAGCTTTTCCCCGATCCTGAGAATCCCGGCAAGGGCGTTATTTATAACGGGCCGCAGGGCTGGGGCATGACGGTGAACATGGCGTAGTTGTTCAAGGCGTATAAGGCGGAACAGGCGGGTTTCCGCCTCGTGGACATCGGCTTTGCCGCCGGCCTGGACGGCTCCATGGCGAGGGCCTATGAGCACAAGCAGCCGTGGCTCGGCGTGTACTGGGCGCCGACATCGCTGCTCGGCAAGTACAAGATGGTGAAGCTCGACGCCGGCGTGCCGGTGGATGAAGCCGAATGGAAGCGCTGCACGATGGTCGCCAACTGCCCCGACCCAAAAGTGACCGCGTGGCCCACCGGGCGCCTGTTCATGCTCGTCGCCAAACCTTTCGCGGACAAGTCCAGTCCCGACGTGTTGAAGTATCTGAAGACGCGTAGCTTCAAGACCGCTGACGTCCAACAGGTCATGGTGTGGATGACGGACAATCAGGCAACGGGCGAGGACGGCGCGAAGCACTTCCTCAAGGCGAAGCCGGAAGTCTGGACCAAGTGGGTGACCACGGCTGCTGCGGAGAAGATCAAGGCATCGCTGTAGGCGCGTGCGAAACCGGTTTTCAACCCGCCGTTACCGTTACAGTAGCGGCGGGACTTCGCATGGCGTGCCTGAGCGCGCCATGCGAAGCGTGTCGATAATAACGAATTTTCACTCATAAGCTCACGATGAAAGCAGCCACGGAAGGCGCGAAGGGCTATCGGCGGCTCATACCTTCGCTTACTGCGCTGGTAGAATTCGAGGCGGTCGCGTGGCTTCGCAGTTTCACGAACGCGGTGGCGGAGCTGGGCGTGACCCAGGCTGCGGTCAGCCATCAGGTTCCCTTGCTGGAGGACATGCTCGGGGTTCGCTTACTGGACCGGCTCCACCGCAATCTCACGTTGACGAAAGAGGGTGAGGCGCTTTATGCGGTTGTATCCGAGTCGATGGCAAGATCGCCGGCGTCTTCGATCGTCTCTCCACCGGCATCGAAGATGAAGAACTCGTGCTGCGCGCGACCGCCGCGTTCTCGCATTTCCGCTTGATTTCCACGGTGGCGACACTGAAACGCCGGAATCCACATTTCCGGATACGGATCACGATGACGATGTCCACAGCGGACCTTCTGCATACCGAAGTCGATGCGGTCATCCGGTTCGGAAACTGCAACTGGAACGACGGAACCTCATACCTGCTTTTTGATGAGCAGGTATCCGCCGTGTGCTCGCTCGGCTGGCTGAAGGAAAACGGCACGCCCGAAACGCTCGCGGAGTTGATGGCCTGCTCACTGCTGACCGATGACCCGACCTCGGAAGGCTGGCTGACCTGGGAGCAATGGTTCCACACGTTGGGCGAAAGACCGGGCAAGCTGAAATACGGCCTGCGCACCTCGCTCTATACCGATGCCGTACAGGCCGCGCGCGACGGGCAAGGCGCCGTACTCGGATGGGACCGGCTGCTGCACGAGTACTTCGCGTCCGGCGAACTCATGCGCGTGGCGAATGTGGTGCTCCCGATGAGCGATGCCTACTATCTCGTGGTTCCGCACGGGCGAAGCATCACCCCGATGATTCAGGCATTAATGGAACTGTTGCGGCAGGCGGCCGGCATGACCTGAAGCGGCATCGTCGCGTTCGAAGTGATGTTGCACCCCGCTTAAAAGCGGGCTCGTTTTCGCAAAATCACCATAATTTAAGTAATACTGCCGGGAAAATAAAGCGCATTGACGACGATATTCTGTAATCCAATACTGACGCCAACGCGGGACTCATCGAATGCCCGTTTCCCCTAAACGTCGGAGAAAGCAGATGTCAGAGTTCGTGTTGAAGCCTCTTGGTGAGCTCGTTCGAAGCCGCGAGCCCGGGTGCGGATTGCTGGGTAAGGTATTCAGCCGACAGGACGTGTTCGATACCGACGTCGATATCTTTTTCCACAAGCACTGGATCATGGTTGGCGTGACGGCGGACGTTCTGGAACCGGGTGACGTGTCGATCGTGGATATCGGCAAGGCGTCGGTTATCATCGTGCGCGACGATGACGAGAACATCCGCGCTTATCGCAACGTATGCCGCCATCGCGGTGCGCGACTGAAGGAAGCGGACAAGTCGACGGTCGGCATACTGACGTGTCCGTATCGTCAACGGACGTACGATCTCGACGGCAGCTTGCGTCACGCCAAGCATATGGGGAAGGACTTCGACGCGACGTGCCGCAACCTGTGGCCGGTGCATCTCAAGGTAGTTGGCACCCATGTGTTCGTGTGCTTCGTGGAAGAGCCGCCCGCGGACATGGCCAAGCTCGATGAAACCATGACGCCGCGCTTTTCGCCCTACGAGTTGCAGAATACGAAGATCGCTTTCGAGAGCGAGATCGTCGAAGCTGGTAACTGGAAGCTCGTCATGAAGAACAACCGCGAGTGCTACCACTGCGAAGTGGGGCATCCAGAACTGACGATGTTGTTCGTGGCCGAGTCCACCAGTTCCAGCGCGGACGACATGGATGAAGAGGGCCGCAAGGCGCTCGACGCATACAACAAAGCTCAATGCTGACGCGCAGCAGGATTGGGAAAGCGAAGGATGGCTCTGCGCGGCGGTCGAGGAGTTGGGCGGCGACGTGGCCGCGCATTTTCGGACCGAGCGCCTGATCATCGCGGGTCATGGCGAGTCGCAGACCATGGACACCAAGGTTGCTTGCCAGAAGCTGCTGGGCAACCTGAGCCGCCGCAATCTCGGCGCCACGCATATGTGGACGCACAATTCGTGGACGCATGTGATGAGCGACCACGAGATGATCAGTTACATCGTGCCGCTCACGCCTGAAACGACGCTCGTCCGGACCAAATGGCTGGTGCATGCCGACGCGGTGGAAGGTGTGGATTACGACCTCACGAAGCTGACCGAGGTGTGGATCGCGACGAACGCACAGAATGCGAGCCTCGTCGCGATCAATCATCGCGGCGCGCGCGATCCCGGGTATATTCCGGGGCCGGATTCTCCGTCCACCGAGAACTATGTCGACCAATGTCGACCAGTTCGTCGGCTGGTATGCCGACCGGTTTAAGGCGCACGGCGTTTGATTTCGACGGGTCTACGGCGTCGCCGACGCGTGCCGAAAGAGGCGCCAATTGCATCACGCTCAAGTCGCCGAATTCGACCCGTATGATTTTCACTTTGCCGGTCGACAAGGAAATGACCGTGCCGACTTCAGTGGTTGTCGGCCCGTAAGCTGTTAGGAGAGGCTGCCACCGTCGCCGAGACGTAAAGCAAACCGCCTGCGAGTGAATTGATCGAGCAATGGCACAAAAATCGCAGAGACAGTTTTATTTTCCGTTTCGCTCTGGTAAAATTTTAATTTTTCGGGGCGTAGCGCAGCCTGGTAGCGTACCTGCATGGGGTGCAGGTGGTCGGAGGTTCAAATCCTCTCGCCCCGACCAGAATTAAACCCGCTTAATCAACATTAAGCCCGCGTAATCAACAGGTTATGAAGGTTTTTATTGGTGCCAAAGGCGTTCGAGCGCTCGTTTCAAAGGCGTGCCGAACCACTGCGGCATGGCCGGATCAGCGTTTGTCGTGCATATGCATCGGGCCTTACGGGCACGCGGGTCGGCTGGGATTTGCGCTTCACCGATCAAAGCGGCAACTCTCCGATCGCGAATACGGCGAGGTCTGAATCGTGACCGAATCTCGCGTGGCGTGCTGCTTTCTGCGAAAACGCATCGCGAGCAGCAGTGACAGTACGCACGGAATCAGATACACCCAAATCCTCCCGGTCCACGCGGAGCGCGACGCGGCGCTCTTATATTGGGTGTGCTCGTAGAAACTCGCGGAGGCAAAGATCATCGTCAGCGTGAAGTCGAGCGTCACCGCGACGAAACAAAAGATGAAGTACAGCAGCGCCGTTCCACGCGAGCGAGCCGTGACGCGCGTTATGCACGCGGGCAGACAAACAGAATCACGCCTAGTAGCGCGAGATTGAAAAGAAGCGGAATCCAGTCGAAATCCATGCTGGCCTCTGCCGTGTGCGGGAAGATGCGCTTCCGACGAGACGAGGCATAAGAATGTATCGCGCAACGTCCAAAGCCGGGGAGCGAGCGATCTTCACACGCAGAGCATGTCGCTTGAATAATAGTATTCCTAATCGAGAGCGCTACCCGCCGAGCGACTCGGAGAGGAAATCGATGAAAATCCGCACCTTGGTCGTTATGTTTATGTATTTGCGGATCGTATAAACGGCGTAGACCGACGGCGCGAACGTCGAGTAATCGGGCAGCACATGCTCCAGCGTGCCGGGCGCCAGTTCAGGTTCCACGATCCACGCCGGAAAGTACGCGAGGTCCATGCCGGTGTGCACGAGTTGCAGCGCTATCAAGGTGTCGTTGGTCTTGAGCACCGCATGATTCTTCACCACGAACGCGCCGTCCGGGCCATTCAACGTGACCGTCTCGATATTGGTATAGGTGCGGCAGCACGAGCTGATGATGCGCGATATCGTTCGGATGGCGCGGCTCGCCGTGCTTGTCGAGATAAGCACGCGCGCCGGCCAGCACGAAGGGCATCTTGCACAAGGGCCGCACGATCAGTGACAGCGATGGCTCCGACGTCGCGCGGATCGCCATGTCGTAACCTTCCTCGACCAGATCGACGAAGCGGTTTTCCAGCCGCAGATCCACCAGTACGCCGGGGTATTGCTGCTGATAGGCAACCAGCAGGTCCGCAAAGGTGCGATTGGCGAACCAGCCGGGCGCCGTGACCTTCAGCACGCCCTGCGGCTGCGCCGTCTGCACAACGACCGCCGACTCCGCCGCTGGCAAAATGTCGAGTGCTTCGCTGCATTGCTCGTAATAGACATTGTAGACATTGCCGGTTTCGGTCAGGCTCAAATGTTGCGTCGTGCGGTTGAGCAGTCGCACGCCGAGTTGCCGCTCGAGATTGGCGACGTGCTTGCTAGTCATCGCGGTCGAAATGTCGAGCCGTTCGGCGGCCTTCACGAAGCTGCCTGCCTCGACGACTTCGCGAAACACGCGCAGGCTGGTGAGCGCATCCATCGATTTTTTCCTGACGAGAAACAAAACACTAATGTTAGCCGGATTTATCGGTGGACGATGTGTGCCTAGACTGAACTCCATCCAATCAAGGAGTTATGCGCGATGTCCATTCATACTCAGTTTCTAACGGTGGCGCGCGGCAATACGACCGCGCTGGCGTCTTACGCGCAGGCGGTTCTGCGCATTGTCGCCGCTTATCTCTTGCTCACGCATGCATCTGCGAAGCTTTTTCACGTACCGCATATCGCGATGTTCGACGGCCTGCCGCTGTTCTCGCTGCTGGGCGTGGCGGGTGTAATCGAACTGGTCAGCGGTTTGCTGGTGCTGTTCGGTCTCTTCAAGCGCTCAGCCGCGTTCGTGCTGTCGGGCGAACTCGCGTTCGCGTATTTCATCGGTCACGCGCCGCAGGGTCACTGCCGTTGTTGAATCAAGGCGAACCAGCCGTGCTGATGTCCTTCATCTTCCTGTTCATCGCGGCAGCGGGGCCGGGTGCATGGAGCATCGACGCACGCCGGTAAAGGCCGGCGTGACACTCAGCGCGGCCATTCGTCGAGTTCGTCGTTAAACAGCGAGGCGATGACGCCGCGCAGCCAGGTCGTGCGCGGATCGTTATGGAACTTGCGATGCCAGTGCTGCCGCAGATCGAAGCGCGGTAACGCGAGCGGCGGCTTGGCAAGCGTGATCGACGCATGTTCGGCGACGTAGGCGAATCCGATCGCGTGCGGCACCGTCGCGATCAGATCGGTGCGCGACAGGATAAATGGCAAGCTCATGAAGTGCGGCGTTTCCAGCACTACGCGCCGACGCACGCGCTTCTTGTCGAGAAAGTTTTCGAGCACTTCCTGGCTGCGGCCTTTGGCGCGCACGACCGCGTGGCCGCATGCGCAGAAGCGTTCGAGCGTGGGCGGCGCATCGGCGAAGGGATGATCGCGCCGCATCAGGCAGATGAAATGATGCGAGAACAGCCGCTGCTGAAAGAAGTTGTTGCCGCGCAGGGCGGGAAAATAGCCGACTGCCAGATCGATCTTGCCGGCTTCGAGTCCGCGTTCCACATTCCCGTGCGACGCTGACACGGAACGCAGATTCGCCTGCGGCGCCTGTGCGGCGAACGCTTGAAGCAGGCGTGGCAGAAACACGATCTCGCCGACATCCGACAACGTGATGGAAAACGTGTCCGTGCGCGCCGCCGGATCGAAGTGCTGCGTATCGAGCAGGCCGCGCTCGATGCGCGACAAGGCCTCGCGCGCGGCGGGCGCCAGCGCGAGCGCACGCGGTGTCGGCTCCATGCCGCGCGAGGTGCGTACGAACAGCGGATCGTTGAAGTACTCGCGCAATTTCCTAAGCGCCGTTGACACGCGCGGCTGACTTACGCCGAGACGCTCGGCAGCGCGGGCTCACGTTGCGCGTCTCCTCGATGGCGACGAGGAATGGGATCAGGTTCAGATCGAGGTCGGTCATGCGTGCGCCGTTATCGTGTGACGAAGTAGTGTGCGGAGCCACGATTGCCGATTCGCATGGTGGCCCGGTCAACCGCGCCGCGCAACCATCTCCGAGACGCGCTGCGCCGCTTCGAGCAGCGGCTCCAGAAACGCCTTCGTCATCTGCTTCGCCATCATGCACTGGTGCTGCAATTCGGCGGCGCAGCGGGCACGTTCGCGAGTCTGCGCGATAAAGCGCTGCTGGTGTTCCATTCGCTTGCCGACGATCTCGGCCTCAATCTGCCGACCTTGACGTGGCACACGCAGCGCGACCGCATCGCGGAGGCGGCGGCGTTTCTCGGCATGCTCACGGGCACGCTCGGCAAGATCGCGTGCGACATCTCCCTGATGATGCAGACCGAACTCGGCGAAGTGGCCGAACCGGCCGCGGCGGGCAAGGGCGGTTCGTCGACGATGCCGCACAAGCGCAATCCGGTGGCTTGCGCCGCGGTGCTGACGGCCGCGACGCGTGCACCCAATCTGGTCGCAACGATTTTTGCGGGCATGGTGCAGGAGCACGAACGCGCGCTGGGCGGTTGGCAGGCGGAGTGGGAAGCGCTGCTCGATCTCGCGCGTCTTACGGAGGGTGCGCTGTCGAACATCAAGGCGATCGTGCCGGACATGGAAGTGAACGTGGACAAGCTCGCGCACAACCTCGGCGTGACCAACGGCCTCGTGCTTGGCGAGGCGGTTATGCTCGCGCTGGGCGACGCCATTGGCCGGCTGGATGCGCACAAGCTGGTGGAAGGCGCATCGAAGGCATCGGTGGCGAACGGCACGTCGCTATTCGATGAACTGGCCGCCAACGAGACCGTCACGGGTCATCTGTCGAACGACCGGCTGAAAGCGCTGCTCGATCCGGCGAACTACGTCGGCCAGGCGCAGACCTTCGTCAATGCGGCGCTCGCGCTGCATCGGGCGCAAACGTGATTCACGCATGATTCACATGAATTGAAACAGGAGCACGACCAGCATGCCTCTTGCCGAAGTCAACGGTACCCGGATTTCACTACGCGTCGATGCCGCGCCGGGCGAGCACGCCCCGTGGCTCGTGCTGTCGAATTCGCTCGGCGCCGATGTCTCGATGTGGACGCCGAATGTCGAGGCGTTCGTGAAGCACTACCGCGTCTTGCGCTACGACACGCGCGGCCACGGCCATTCCGATGCGCCCAAGGGCCTTACACGATCGATCAGCTGACCGGCGACGTGATCGGGCTGATGGATCATCTCGGCATCGAACGCGCGCATATTACTGCGGCCTGTCGATGGGCGGGCTGACGGGCATCGGTTTTGCCGCGCGCCATCCGCAACGCTTCTCGCGCGTGGTGCTGTCGAACACCGCCGCGCTGATCGGCTCAGACGCGGTATGGATGCCGCGTGCCGCGAAAGCGCGCGAGCCGGGCGGCATGGCCGCGTTGACGGACGCCCGTGATCGCGCGCTGGTTCACCGCGCCGTTCATCGAGCGTGAGCCGCTCGCGCTCGCCGGGATCCGCGACGTGTTCCGCCATACCTCTGGCGAAGGCTACGCGTCGAACTGGGAAGCGATTCGCGATGCCGACCTGCGCGGCGAGGCGAAGACCATTGGCCTGCCGGTGCTCGTCATCGCGGGCACGCACGATCTCTCCACGACCGCCCAGCAGGGGCGCGAACTGGCGGGCTATATCGAAGGCGCGCGTTACGTCGAACTGGACGCGGCGCATCTGTCGAACATTGAGAAGCGCGACGACTACACGCGCGTGGTGCTCGACTTTCTCGGAGAAAAAATGACCGATGACGAACGCTACGAAGCCGGCATGAAGGTGCGCCGTGCGGTGCTGTCCAATGCGCACGTGGACCGCTCGCTTGCCAATCGTACCGATCTCACGACCGATTTTCAGAACTTCATCACGTGTTATGCGTGGGCGAGATCTGGACGCGCTACGGCCTGCCGTGTCACACGCGCAGTTTCATTACCATCGCGATGATGGTGGCGCTGAACCGCAGCGAGGAACTCGCGCTACATCTGCTCGCGGCCAAGAACAATGGCGTGACGCAGGATCAGATCAAGGAAGTGCTGTTGCAGACGGCCGTGTATTGCGGCGTGCCGGCGGCAAATTCCGCGTTTCATCTGGCGCAGAAGATATTCGACGAGGAAAGCAAGGCGGCGGGCCAGTAAGCGCTCGACGTCATGCATGCGTGAAAGCCGTCTCGGCGGCGAGACGGCTTTTTCCATTCAAGGCGTGTCAGAACGCGTAGTACGGTCCGGCGCCCGTCGGCGGCTCGCGTCCTTCGAGCGCCGCGAAACACGCGGCATCCGAAGAAGAACGGCAGGCCCCAGTCGAAGTAGCCGCTGACCGACCCCGCGAGATTGTTGAACGCATAGTTGCCGATCGCGAACAACGCGGTCGATTGCCCGATGCTGAAGCCCACGTCGACCGATGTGCCGGTCGTCGAAGTGATCGTCGCAGTAAAGCTCTGCGTCGAGGACGGGCAGTACCAGGCGCCGCATACGGTGAGCGTCGCCGGGGGAAAGAAGAGGCCATTCGATCCGCTGTCGAGGAAGCTCGACGAGTACGCACTGCCGTTCATGGTCGTCGATACATAGCCGGTCGACGAATTCGACTTGAGCACCGTGGCCGAGCCAAGCAGATTGTTCGACTGCGAGCCGATGCCGAAGGTCATCGTCCCCGTCACCGCCGACGCGCCGGACGCGGGCAGCGCGGGCAATTCAATTAGCACGCCGTTGTTGTCCGCGGGAAAATTGGCGACCGGATTCGTCACCTGTTGCGCGACGGCAAGCGTTGCGTTCACGCAGTTGCTCCTGGCGCAGTTGTAATACCAGCACAGCAGCGCCGACGACGCGTACCCCGCGCCGCAATCCGCCATGAACGGTCCGACGCCGAGGATGCGTTGCCATGCAGGCTGGCGGCGGTGAGCATCGGCAGGCCGGACTGGTTGCAGTCGGCGGGCGCGCTGCCGGTGGCGTTGTCCGCGATCAACTGGATGGCGGTCGACGCCGCCGCCTGACCGGCCATGCGCACATCGGCCTACCGCACCGCGCCTCACGTATAACCGGTGCCGAACACCGAGCATTCCCCGACTGTGGCGACCGTGCAGGACGCACCGACGAGCGGCAGCGCGATCGACGGATCTAGTGCCGATGCCAGCACGCGCAGGCCCTGCGAGCCGGTATCGACCTGAATGCCGTCGATGGTCTGGCAGGTGTTCGTGCCGGGGAGGCAGAGCGTCACGCTGGTCTGCAGCATGTTTCGTGTGCGCGGGGGTGTGCTGGTGACCTGGATATTCTGCACGTTGGGCGTCGTGGATTGCGGCACGGAGGTGCTGCTCGTGCCGGTCTGGAAGCGCGCGAAGTAGGCGCCGAGCAGCGCCTGCACGTTGGGCATCGCGGGACCTTGCCAGGAGACGGCGTACACCTTGCCGCCCGCATCGACGTATTGCCTGCCGCGTGGCGATGCTGCGCGCGTCGGTCGTCAGCCGATAGTCGAGCGAGGCGTTCGCGCCCTGATGGATGACTGCGCCGCCGGAAGCGTCCGTCGCGTCAACGACCACGCCGAGTTGCGCGTGACACGACAGACTGGCCAGGCACGCGCAAAGCGCCGCGATCCTGGCCGTCATGAAAAAGCGATTAGGTATTCTGAATGTGTTCATCGCCGTCTTGCTCCGCTTGAGATTCGTCTTATTAATGAGATGGCAATTTAGGGAGTAAGACAACGACGCGCAATAAGTAGGCGGACGAGAGCGAGCGGCAGTTCCGGCGGCGGTTCGGCTAGAAAATTCATGGGAAAACAACGCGTTACAAAAAGACACGGGCGCATTGCCGATTTTCTCGCTTGTCACAAATTGTCATTTCGATCCGATCGGCATCTAATGAGATAGCGACGCGTGCAGGGCGCGCGGCGAGCGTCTCAAAAAAGCGAGGGAAGCGTCATCCAATCCGGCCGAATGGCAGACGGTTGGCCGCATCGGGAGCCGTGCGAACGACGTCGGAACACAATGCTTCCTGGCCTGTTTTTGCATGGCGCTCTCGCGGACCGGTAAAATGCCGGGTCGATCCACGGAAGAACCGCTGTGGCGTAGCGGAAGGACTTCTCCAATGACTGATTTTCGTGTAAGCAAGCGGGCGACCGCGCTGTTGGCGATGGCTGGAATCGTGGCGGGTTGCGGCACGTTCTTGCCGACTTCCTTCAACTACGAGAGCGACGGGCGCGCAAAAGAAGCGTCTCTCGCGGTTCCGCCGAATTTCCTCGACGAAGCGTCGGAACAACGCTCGCTTGCGCCGCAAAGCGGGCAGGCCACGCTCTCCGGTCTGCAGCAGGTGCAGCAGACTGCGCCGAGTCTGCCGACCGTGGTGCCGCCAGTGTCGGGCATGCATATTCAACGCGACGGCGCCGAGCGCTGGCTCGTCGTCGACGGCAAGACGCCGGATCAGGTATGGCCGCAGGTGCGCCGCTTCTGGCAGGAGCAGGGCTTCTTGCTGGTGGTCGATTCGCGCGACAAGGGCGTGATGGAAACCGACTGGAACGAAACCCATCCGCAGATTTCCGATGGCCTGATCCGCGACACGCTCTCCAGGGCCACCGGCAATTCTTATGTCACGGCCGAGCGCAACAAGTACCACACGCGTCTGGAAGTCGCGCCGAACGGCAGCACCTACGTGTTCATCAGCCAGAAGGGCATGCGCGAAGCGCTGACCGGCACCAACAACGACACGAGCCAATGGCAGGCGCGCCCGAACGATCCCGCGCTCGAAAACGAATACCTGCGCCGTCTGATGTCCTCGCTCGCGATGGCCGACGGCGGTCCGCAGGGCGCGACCGCAATTTCCGCGGCGCAGCCCGCGAGCGGCACGGCCAGCGCCGCCAACCCGGCGGCGGTGAACGTGGCCGCGCAGAACGTCACGAACTCGAGCAACGGCCAGATCAGCAGCGGCAAGGTGCCGGAAGCCGTCAGTTCGCAACTGACGCTTCAACAGGCCTATGACCGCGCATGGCTGAGCGTGGGCATGGCGCTGGATCGCGCCAACTTCACAGTGGACGACCGCGATCGCAACAAGGGCATCTACTACGTGCGTTACGTCGATCCGAACGACAAATCGTCGGCCGCGCAGGGCTTCTGGAACCAGGTGTTCCACGGCCGCAAGGAAATGATCGCAAAGCAGTATCAGGTGAATGTGCGCGCGGTCACGGAACAGCAGACGCGCGTCGTCATCGTCAATGACAAGGGTCAGCCGGACGACTCTCCGCAAGCGCGGCAGATCATGGCCCTGCTCGCCGATCAGATCAGCTGAGACTACGCATTTTCCCTCGGAAATTCTCATTCCGTACAAGCCGTCTTGAATCCGGGGCGGCTTTTTTTCGTGCTTCTTTCATGGCATGAAAGGATCGTAGCACCATTGCGCAAATCGGCCGCAATGTGCCCGCTAATGCGACGCTCACGCGCGAATTGCACAGACAATTCTTTTTATCGGGAAATGTGCGCAAAAGCTTATAAGAATCAACCGATCTGGCAGTATATTTGCGTCAATGGTGTGAAACGCGAAAAACGCCGGTTCGAACCGGCTTCAGACTCGCATGCCTTGCACCAGACAAAGGGATGACGGTTCGCGATTTCGCGAACCCCGGTGGTCCCGTCGTCTATCCTCGTAGGGCGACGGTTTTTGCCCGCGTTTCCATTGAAGCGCGGGTTTTTTCACCAGCGCGCAAACGTTGTCATATCGGCTGTGCGCTTCCATCACAGGATCAGAAGGAGCGCGTCATGTCGGAAGTCGCCGTCGTCGCCATTTTCGTCGCGAAGCCGGGCAAGGAAGAAGGATTGCGCCGCGTGCTGGAAGCGAACGTCGAGCCGACGCGCAAGGAGGCGGGCGCGTTGCAGTACGACCTGCATAGGGATATCGAGGAGCCGCGCCGCTTCATTTTCGGCGAGCGTTGGGCCAGCAAGGACGCGCTGGATGTGCACGGCCAGTCGGCGCACATCCAGGCATTCCGGGCGAAGTCGCCGGAGTTGTGCGAACATGGTGAAGTGCGCGTCGCGAGCAAGTTGCTCTGACGCGCCGGGGAGGGGCTCAGAAAGGCGTCAGTGCGTTTCGTGCGGCACGTCGAGGATCAGGATGATGGTCCAGTCCGCGTCACCATCGTGATGATACTGACGCTCGGCCACGACGAACGGCTGCTGCTTGCCGTCCAAACCGAGAAAAAGCACATCACCTTCCATCGGCAGGCATTCGACCGGCGGCAGCGCCAGATATGCGTCCTTGTTCGCGCTGCGCGGCATCATCTTTTCGATTTTGCGCGAGGCCGCTTCGGTCCATTCGATATCGAGTTGGATATTGTTCATGCTGTTGTTTGCACGTTTCGGTGCGTTCCACGGTTGAATCGTTGAAAAAGACGATGCGGACTGTAGCACACGGCGAGCGCGATCCCTGATGCGCCGGAAACGAAAAAAACGGCCCGCGGGCCGTTTTTTTCTTACACGCGATGCAAGCCAGCGTCGCTCAGATTTCCTCGTAGAGCGGCAGCGTCAGAAAGTTGGTGAACTGCTCGAGGTCGACATCTGTTCGAAGATCTTGGCGGCGTGTTTGTACGGCTTCAGATCGGCGGCCGAGCCGCCCATACGCTCAGCTTAACCTTCTCCAGTTCGTCGATGGTGATGTCGCGCACCATCGCGGCTATGACCTTGCGGCCGTCGTCGAGCTTGCCCTTCGGCGAGCGAATCCACTGCCACACTTGCGAACGTGAGATTTTAGCGGTCGCGGCGTCTTCCATCAGATTGTGGATCGGCACGCAGCCATTGCCCGCAAGCCACGAACCGAGGTAACGGATGCCGACGTTCACGTTGTTGCGCAAGCTCGCTTCCGTGATCGTCGTCTCGGGTTGGAAATCGAGCAGGTCGCTCGCCGCGATCTGCACGTCGCCGCGCTGCTTGCTGATCTGGTTCGGCTGGTTGCCCAGCACCTTGACGAACTCCTCCATCGCGATCGGCACTAGACCCGGATGCGCGACCCAGCCGCCGTCGTACCCGTCGCCGGCGGCGCGGGCCTTGTCGAGCGCACGCCGGCCATCGCGCGGTCGTTAGTGGTGGGTGGGATCGCTCTTGATCCGGATCAGTGCCGACATGCCGCCGATGGCGGGCGCGTTGCGCTTGTGGCAGGTCTTGAGCAACTCGAGGGCGTAGGCGCGCATGAACGGCACCGTCATCGTGATCTGGGAGCGGTCGGCAAGGCAGAGGTCCGGATCGCTCTTGAATTTATTGATGGCCGAGAAGATGTAGTCCCAGCGGTCCCAGCGGCTCGCGTTCAGGCCGGCGCTATGCTCGCGGAGTTCGTAGAGGATCTCGTCCATTTCGAAGGCGGCGAGAATGGTCTCGACCAGCACCGTCGCGCGAATCGTGCCGCGCGGGATGCCCACGCCTTCCTGCGCCGCGACGAAAATATCGTTCCACAGGCGCGCTTCGAGATGACTTTCCATCTTCGGCAGATAGAAGTATGGGCCGCTGCCGCGCGCGATCAATTCCTTCGCGTTATGAAACAGGAACAGCGCGAAATCGAAAATGCCGCCCGACACGCGCTAACCGTCGACGCTCACATGCTTTTCGTCGAGATGCCAGCCGCGCGGGCGCACGATCAGCGTGGTGGTCTTGTCGTTGAGTTTGTACGACTTGCCGTTCTGTTCCAGCGAGATCGTACGGTGCACCGCTTCCTTCAGGTTGATCTGGCCGGTGGTCTGGTTGTCCCAGTTCGGCGCGTTCGAGTCCTCGAAGTCGGTTATGTACGAATCCGCGCCGGAGTTGAGCGCGTTGATGATCATCTTGCGCTCGACCGGGCCGGTGATTTCCATGCGGCGGCATTGCAGGTCCGCCGGCAGCGGCGCGACTTTCCAGACCCCTTCGCGAATCGACCTGGTCGCTTCGAGAAAGTTGGGGTGTTCGCCCGCGTCTAGACGCTGACGGCACGGCTCGAATTGCCGATGCAGCGCTGCGACGAAGGCGAGCGCCTCGGGCGTCATGATCGATTCGAAACCCGGTTCGATCTCTGCGGTGATGTCCATGCCCTTGGGAAAGGTGAGCGGTTGCGTCATACGGTTCTCTTTGGTCGGTCAGACGGTTGTGCTGTGTGGTGTTGCACCTGCTGTTGCTCTTGCTTATGAATCGTGGATGGCGCGCTATCTGTGTAGCGTGGAGTTCTGCCGTGGGCGGCGATGCGATTGATCCAGAACGTCGCGTAGCCGAACCACGCGGCGCCTGCGATATCCCAGCCGTAGACGATCTCGCGCGCCGTCGTGCCGAACGCGCACGTGCCGAGTTCGTATGCGGTCGCGGCGGGCTTGTAGGCGCGGGCATTGACCGACAGCACACGGTCGAACAGGCCGCTGCTGATGCCCGCACTTTTCACGGCGATGTCGAGCAGCGGCGGATCGCCGTTGGAGAGGATCGCGAGCGGAATATCGAAGCGCTCTCGCAGCGCATGCAGTGCGGGCGCGACGTCCGGAAACGCGGAGAGGCAGGTGTATTCGTCCATCAGGTGCTTTCGGCCGCGTCGGTGAGCGCGTCGGCCGTGATGTTCCAGAAAGGCGCGTAGAAGCGTCCCGCTGGATCGGCGAGCGTGCGTAACTGTGTGTATTCGATCTGCTTGCGACGCCAGAGGCGGGACAGCGCATCGCCCTTGCCGGGAAACAGTTATTCGGCGGCCCCGACGACCGAATGGACGTCGAACAGCGTGCCGTAGGCATCGAAAAGAATCGCGCGGGGCGAGGCCGGTCGTGCTTGTGTCGATGCGTGCGTCAATGCATGTGTCGTTATGGTCGACATAGCCGTGCGCTCCGTTTAGAGGTCGGAGCGAATTTTATTCGTGATCTAAGGCAACGCTGAACCAGCCGTTGTATTCATCGATTCAGGCGCAAATAGCGGCAGATTCATCGTGAGTGAGGCTTTGCGCCTGGATTTCCGGTCCACCAGGGTGTTGCGCCTGGGCCTGCGGCCCGCTTTCCCCCATTACGGGCGAACCTGTGCCATCAATCGCTTGCGCGAAAGATAAACGTTGGTCAACGCCAGCGCAACGAAAGCCCGATTGGCGTTCTTCGCCAGACCCCGATAGCGCACCTTCGTGAAGCCCCACAGGCGTTTGACAACAGCAAACCCCTGCTCAACGCGAGCACCGATCTTCGACTTGTTGCGATTCTTGCCGCGCGCTACCTTGTCAATTTCGCCCGCCCGACGCGTACGCTGATTGGTGAAGTCGCGTGCCTTGGCGGCCTTGCCACGCATCAGCGCTTTCTGGCTCGCATAGGCGCTATCTCCATAGACGCCTTGCTC
>LFLF01000007.1 GCA_001184395.1 Candidatus Paraburkholderia calva
GAGCAAGGCGTCTATGGAGATAGCGCCTATGCGAGCCAGAAAGCGCTGATGCGTGGCAAGGCCGCCAAGGCACGCGACTTCACCAATCAGCGTACGCGTCGGGCGGGCGAAATTGACAAGGTAGCGCGCGGCAAGAATCGCAACAAGTCGAAGATCGGTGCTCGCGTTGAGCAGGGGTTTGCTGTTGTCAAACGCCTGTGGGGCTTCACGAAGGTGCGCTATCGGGGTCTGGCGAAGAACGCCAATCGGGCTTTCGTTGCGCTGGCGTTGACCAACGTTTATCTTTCGCGCAAGCGATTGATGGCACAGGTTCGCCCGTAATGGGGGAAAGCGGGCCGCAGGCCCAGGCGCAACACCCTGGTGGACCGGAAATCCAGGCGCAAAGCCTCACTCACGATGAATCTGCCGCTATTTGCGCCTGAATCGATGAATACAACCGGCTGCTTCAGCGTTGCCCTAATCACAGAGGACCTCCGTCGCGATCCGCGTGAATTCGAACCGGCGCGCATCATCGATGTAACCGCCATTGATTGCGTACGTCACAGCGCGAGAGATTTCGCGCTCATGTGTCTTCTGCGTGCTGGTTGCAGCGACAAGCGGACGATCGATATCGATCTTTGCCGCGACCTCGGACGTCTACATCGAAGATAAAACCTCCGCTGTCGATGCAGTATTCAGGGCTGGAATACGATCGGGGTCCGAGATACTCGCCGCTACCTTCTTCATTTCGATGCGGCTGTGATTGAAATACGCCGGATCGGTCTACCATGACTCACTGTATGTATGACGAGGGATTGATCCATCTTCGAAATGCCCAATAATCCGCATAATTGCTGCAGCCGGTCAGTTGCTTGAAGAGGTTCGAGTTGAGATCGGCACTTCCGTCGCTCTTTCTTACGACTGTCCATGATGGCGTCTCTTGCTACCCGATAGGCCATGACTTCGCCATCGGCGATCGCACGAACAGGCTCGGTTTGGCCTGATCCGCTGAAGGGGATGAGATGCATACCGCAGTGCCAGTGGCGATCAAACGCGACAGGAAATACGCCGTGATGCACAGGTTCGAAATCATCCACAGCGTCCATCATGGGATCGATCTTCCACCTTTCAGTGGGCGTGACAAGACCTTCGGCGGGTAAAAAAGGGCGGGCTGATAATCACGTCTCGACACATGTGATTCCGCAATCGTCATGCAGCGATCAGACATTGTCGTTCCTGACTACGGCCAAAATAAGTGCTTCGAATTGCTAAGTAGACGATTTCAGAATTGTCGTAGATTTCATGCCTTAGTTGTCGTGCAATCCTTGCGAAAAGCAACTGCCGAAAAGTAGAAAGCCAGCCAAAAGGCCGGCTTTCTTTGTAGTTCGGGTCAGGCGGAAATCAAACCTGCGCCCCCGCATTCGGATCGTTCGGATCCAACTTGTCCAACTTGTCCTTCACCAGGTCTTCGCGCTTCACGCCGAACCACATCGCCAGCGCGGCAGCCACGAACACCGATGAGTAGATGCCAAACAGAATGCCGACAGTGAGCGCCAGCGCGAAGTAGTGAAGCGTCGGGCCGCCGAAGAAGAACATCGACAGCACCATCATTTCCGTACAACCGTGGGTGATGATGGTCCGCGATATCGTCGACGTGATCGCGTGGTTGATCACTTCCATCACGGTCATCTTGCGCTGCTTGCGGAAGGTTTCACGAATCCGGTCGAAGATAACCACCGACTCGTTCACCGAATAGCCGAGCACCGCGAGAATCGCCGCCAGCACCGACAGCGAGAACTCCCACTGAAAGAAGGCGAAGAAGCCGAGAATGATCACCACGTCGTGCAGGTTCGCAATGATGCCCGCCACCGCGTACTTCCATTCGAAGCGGAACGACAGGTAGATCACGATGCCGATCACCACGCACGCGAGCGCCGCCATCCCGTTCGTCACCAGTTCCTTGCCGACCTGGGGACCCACGAACTCCACACGCTGCAAGGTGACCGACGCGTTGTCGGCCTTGAGCGCGCTCATCACCTGATCGCTCTGCTGCGCGGACGTCAGGCCCTGCTTCAGCGACAGACGGATCAGCACGTCACGCGAAGTGCCGAAGTTCTGCACCTGCGCGTCGGCATAGCCAAGCTTGCTCATGGTCGCACGAATCGGCTCGGGTGAAATGGCTTGCGGATACTGTACCTCGACGACCGTTCCGCCGGTAAACTCCACCGACAGATGCAGCCCCTTGTGCGCGAGGAAAAAAATGGCCGCGAGGAACGTCACGAGCGACACCACGTTGAAAATCAACGCGCGTTCCATGAACGGTATGTCGCAGCGAATACGGAAGAATTCCATTTTTAATCTCTCCGGGACTCAGCGGACTCAGTGCGACTGGCCCGGTTTCTGTTGATCGACGCCCAGGCCCGAACGGCGGCGCACGGTCGGCTTGCCGCTACGTGTGGGCGCCGCGCTTGCGCCGGCCTGTGCGCGCGGCGCGGCGACGGCCTTCTTCTTGCCCTTGGCGGTCTGCACGATTTCATCGACGGGCGACTCGTCGCCGCGTTGGGCCGCGAGGTAAACCGACGCGGCCGCTTCGGCGTCGCCGCCTTCCGGCCGCCACACCTGACCGATCGCCAGCGTCTTCAGCTTCTTCTTGCCGCCGTACCAGAGGTTCACGAGACCGCGCGAGAAGAACACCGCCGAGAACATCGACGTTAGAATGCCGATACAGTGCACCACCGCGAAGCCGCGCACCGGACCCGAGCCAAACGCGAGCAGCGCGAGACCGGCGATCAGCGTCGTGACGTTCGAATCGAGAATGGTCGCCCACGCGTGCGTGAAGCCTTCCTGAATCGCGGTCTGCGGCGGCGCGCCGTTGCGCAGTTCTTCGCGGATACGCTCGTTGATTAGCATGTTCGCGTCGATCGCCATACCGAGTGCGAGCGCGATAGCGGCGATACCCGGCAGCGTCAGCGTGGCCTGTAGCATGGACAGCACCGCGATCAGCAGCAGCAGGTTCACCGACAGCGCGATCATCGAGAACAGGCCGAACAGCAGGTAGTACGCGAGCATGAACAGGGCGATGGCGGCGAAGCCGTACTGCACCGAATCGAAGCCCTTCTTGATGTTGTCCGCGCCGAGGCTCGGACCGACAGTGCGTTCTTCGATGATGTCCATCGGCGCCGCCAGCGAACCGGCGCGCAACAGCAGCGCGAGGTCGGTCGCGGCTTGTGCGGTCGACTGGCCGGTAATCTGGAAGCGGTCACCCAGTTCCGACTGGATGTTCGCCACCGTCAGCACTTCGCCCTTGCCCTTCTCGAACAGTACCATCGCCATCGGCTTGCCGATGTTGTCACGCGACACGCTCGCAATCGCACGGCCACCGGCCGAGTCGAGGCGGATATTCACCGACGGACGCTGATGATCGTCGAAGCCCGCCGATGCATCGATGATGCGGTCGCCGGTGAAGATCACCTGCTTGCGCACCGCCACGCGACGGTCGCCTTGCTTGAACGCATCGTCGCCCGGCGGCACCGGGTCGTTCGGGCCGATGACGGTATTGACCGGATCGGCGAGGCGCGCTTCGAGCGTCGCCGTGCGGCCGATGATGTCCTTCGCCTTCGCAGTGTCCTGCACGCCCGGCAGTTCGACCACGATGCGGTCGGCGCCTTGCTGCTGGATCACCGGCTCAGCCACGCCGAGTTCGTTGACGCGGTTATGCAGCGTCGTGATGTTCTGCTTAAACGCACCGTCCTCGACGATCTTCTGCGCCGCGGGCGTGAAGGTGCCGACTACCTGGACGCCGTCGCTGCCCTGACGTGTCGCCCATTGCAGTTCGGACACGCCGGTCTGGAGCAGGGTGCGCGCGTTGTCCGCCGTCGCCTGGTCCGCGAAATTCACCACGACCGACTGCGCGACCCGATTCACGCCGCCATCGCGGATATTGCGATCGCGCAGATAGGTGCGTGCATCGGCGGCATCGGAGTCGAGCTTCTTGTTGAGCGCACCGGCCATGTCCACTTGCAGCAGGAAGTGCACGCCGCCGCGCAGGTCCAGACCGAGATACATCGGCAGCGCGTGCAGCGCCGTCAGCCAGCCCGGCGAGGCGCTCTGCAGGTTCAGCGCGACGATGAACTGCGGATCGGTGGGGTCGGTGTTGAGCGACTTGGTGAGCAGGTCCTTCACGCGCAGTTGCGTGTCGGTGTCTTTCAGGCGCACGCGGATGTTCGCGTTCATCTGCGAGTTGTCGAAGGTGACTTTGTCAGCCTTGATGTTGCTCGCGGAAAGGGCACTTTCGACGTTCGCGAGCGTGCTCGAGTCGAGCTTGACCGTGGCCTTACCGCTCGACACCTGCACCGCGGGCGCTTCGCCACCGAAGAAATTGGGCAGCGTGTACACGAGGCCGATGATGAGCGCCACCAGCATCACGACATACTTCCAGAGGGGATAACGATTCATGGGGATGGCCGAACGGATAGTTAGCTGCGGGGGAGAGTGCGTCCGGCGTTATGCGCGATGAGCCGGTGGTGCGAGCCGTGGACTCGGTGAGCGAGGCCGCGCCGGACGCAGTGGAACTGTTCTGGCCTTACAGCGACTTGATGGTGCCCTTCGGGAGGATGGTCGTCACGGATGCCTTCTGGATTGTGATCTCCGTGCCTTCGGCGATTTCCACGCCGACATACGCTTCCGATACCTTGGTGATCTTGCCGACGATGCCGCCGTTGGTCACGACTTCGTCGCCCTTGGCCATGGCGGCGATCATGTTGCGATGCTCCTTCTGACGCTTCATCTGCGGACGGATCATGATTAAGTACAGCACCGCGAACATCAGGATCAGCGGCAGGAAACTCATCAGCTGGGATTCCGCGCCACCCGCGGATGCGCCTTGTGCAAAGGCATTGGAAATGAACGACACGTTGGTCTCTCCGAGTTTACGTTTTGGTACTTCTAAAAAACAGGCTTCTGGTAACTGACTGGAAGTTAACTGGGTATTTTATCACTCGCACCGTACGGCCCACGGCGGAATGCGCTTTGTCATCAAGCCGTTACAGCCGTTTGACGGCGTACGACGCAAGCATTAGAAAAATAATTGTAATGCTTGCCGGCCGCGCTCAGTCGACACCGCGCGCGCGGTTCTCGGCGAAAGTCTTGCGGAATGCCTCGAACGTATGATTCTCGATCGATTTCCGCACTTTGCCAATCAGCTGAAGGTAATAGTGCAGGTTGTGAATCGTGTTCATTTGCGCGCCGAGAATTTCCCCCACGCGGTGCAGGTGATGCAGATAGCCGCGCGTGAAGTTCCGGCACGTGTAGCAGGTGCAGGTCTCATCGAGGGGCTTCATGGAGCTTTTGTGCGACGCATTCTTGATCTTGAGATCGCCGAAGCGCGTGAAGAGCCAGCCGTTGCGCGCGTTGCGCGTGGGCATCACGCAGTCGAACATGTCCACGCCGGCCGCCACGCCCGCAACCAGATCTTCCGGTGTGCCTACGCCCATCAAATAGTGCGGCTTGTCGGCGGGCAGCTTCGGGCCGATGTGATTCAGCACGCGCATCATGTCTTTCTTCGGCTCGCCGACCGACAGACCGCCAATGGCTAGCCCATGAAAGCCGATCTCGCTCAGGCCCGCCAGCGACTCGTCGTGCAGGTCTTCGAACATGCCGCCCTGCACGATGCCGAACAGCGCGTTCGGATTGCCGAGCCTGCCGAATTCATCGATGGAACGCTTGGCCCAGCGCATCGACATGCGCATGGAATCGGCGGCGTCCCTGTGCGAGATCGGCACGCCGTTGATCGCGTAGGGCGTGCATTCGTCGAACTGCATGACGATGTCCGAGTTCAGCACCTTTTGAATCTGCATCGACACTTCGGGCGACAGGAACAGCTTGTCGCCGTTGATCGGCGACGCGAACGTGACGCCATCTTCGGTGATCTTGCGCAGATCGCCGAGCGAAAACACCTGAAAGCCGCCCGAGTCGGTCAGAATCGGCCGATCCCAGCCCATGAATTTGTGCAGGCCGCCGTGCGTGCCGATCACATCCAGACCGGGACGCAGCCACAGGTGAAACGTGTTGCCGAGAATGATCTGCGCGCGAATTTCTTCGAGTTCGCGCGGCTGGATCGCCTTCACCGTGCCGTACGTCCCGACCGGCATGAAGATCGGCGTTTCGACGACGCCGTGATTGATCGTGAGGCGGCCGCGGCGCGCCTGGCCGTCGGTCGTCAGCAATTCAAACTTGAGCCCGTTCTCGGGCGGGATGTGACCCGTGGTCATCGATGAAGCTCCGCTGCAACCGGAAAACAATCCGACGCAAAGTGGTTGAGAAAAGCTTAGGTGCGGTACGTCAGCAGCATGGCGTCGCCGTAGCTGAAGAAGCGGTAGCGCTGTGCGATGGCGTAGCGATACGCGTCGCGAATCGTTTCCATGCCGGCGAAGGCGGAGACGAGCATCATCAGCGTGGATTTGGGCAGGTGAAAGTTCGTCACGAGCCGGTCAACGACGCGGAATTCGTAACCCGGCGTGATGAAGATATCGGTTTCCGCTTGCGTGGTGGCGAGTGGGTGGCCGGCGTTCGCGGCGTCGCGGGCGGCGGCTTCGAGCGCGCGCATCGAGGTCGTGCCTACCGCGATCACGCGATTGCCGCGCGCCTTCACAGCCGCGATCTGGTCGACCAGCGTCTGTGGCAGGTCGTACCACTCACTGTGCATCTTGTGCTCGGCGATGTTCTCGACGCGCACTGGCTGGAACGTGCCCGCGCCTACGTGCAGCGTGAGCGTGGCGCGCTCGACACCGCGTGCGTCGAGTCGGGCAAACAGCGCGTCGTCGAAGTGCAGGCCGGCAGTCGGCGCCGCCACCGCGCCCAGATTGGCCGCATAGACCGTCTGGTAACGCGTTTCGTCGTAGGCGTCGTGCTCGATGTAATACGGCAGCGGCAAGCGCCCGTATTGCTCGATCAGCGTCAGGCAGTCGGCAGGGAAATGCAGCGTGTAGAACGGCTCGACACGCTTGCCCACGGTGACGTTGAAGGCATCGGCCAGGCGAATGGTACTGCCTTGCGCCGGGCTCTTGCTCGCGCGAATCTGTGCGAGTGCCGTGGTCGTGCCGGTCAGGCGTTCGATCAGCACTTCGATCTTCCCGCCGCTGGCCTTTTGGCCGAAGAACCGCGCCTTGAGGACTTTGGTATCGTTGAAGACGAGCAGGTCGCCTGCATCGAGCAGCGTTGGCAGTTCGGAAAACCGCCGGTCGGTGAGCGTGAGGGGCGTGGCGCGGTTGTCCACTTCAAGCAGTCGGCTCGCGCTGCGCTCGCTGAGCGCGCTCTGCGCGATCAGCTCGGGCGGCAGATTAAAATCGAAATAGGAAAGCGTGAACATGGCGTGAACGAGGCACGAACGAACGCAAAAGCGCGCCAAACAAACCCCATATTGTACTTGTGAAGAGAGTCAATGCCCCTGTCCGATCGCCGACCCGCCGCTTCGACCGAACCGCTTGCCGAAGAGACGGGCGCCGCGGCGCCCGCGCGCAAGCGTGCGAAGGCGAACGACAAGCCGAAGGCCATCGTCAAGACCGCGGACAAGCTCGCGAGGCTCGGCCTGAAATCGGACATCGATCTGGTCTTGCATTTGCCGGTGCGCTACGAGGACGAAACGCAGCTCACGCCTGTCGGCGAACTGATTCCCGGCGATGTGGCGCAGACCGAAGGCGTCGTGTTCGACAACGAGATCGCTTACCGGCCACGCCGGCAGTTGCTGGTGAAACTCCACGACGACGCTGGCGACGAACTCACGCTGCGCTTTCTCAACTTCTACGGCTCGCAAGTGCAGCAGATGGCGATCGGCAAGCGTCTGCGTGTGCGCGGCGACGTGCGCAGCGGCTTTTTCGGGCTGGAGATGGTTCATCCCACGGTGCGCCCGGTCGACGACGACACGCCGCTGCCGCAAGCGCTGACGCCGGTATACCCGTCGACGGCGGGCATCTCGCAGGCATATCTGCGCAAAGCGATCGACAACGCGCTGTCGCGCGTCGTGCTGCCGGAACTGCTGCCGGAAAAGATCGCCAACGCCCATCTGAAGCCGCTGAACGTCCCCGGTCTGCTCGATGCCGTCAAAACGCTGCATCATCCGCGCGCGGATTCGGACGAAACTACGCTGATCGACGGCACGCATCCGGCGTGGACGCGCATCAAGTTCGAGGAATTGCTCGCGCAGCAATTGTCGCTCAAGCGTGCGCACGAGGAGCGCCGCACGCGCGCCGCGCCCGCCATGCCGCGCCGTTCGTTCACGGACGAGGCATCGCTCGTCACGCGCCTGTTGAAAGCGCTGCCGTTCGCGCTGACCGGCGCGCAGCAGCGCGTGGTCGCGGAAATCGGCGGCGAACTGACGCTCGCGCATCCGATGCAGCGGCTGCTGCAGGGCGATGTCGGCAGCGGCAAGACCATCGTCGCGGCGCTGGCGGTGGCGCAGGCCATCGACGCCGGATATCAGGCCGCGCTCATGGCGCCGACCGAAATCCTCGCGGAACAGCACGCGCGCAAGCTGCGCGGCTGGCTGGAGCCGCTCGGCATGTCCGTGGCGTGGCTCGCCGGGAGCCTCAAGGCGAAGGAAAAGCGCGCGGCGCTCGAAGCGGCGGCGTTCGGCACCGCGCATCTGATCATCGGCACGCACGCGATCATTCAGGATGCGGTCGAGTTTGCGCGCCTCGGTCTCGTGATCATCGACGAACAGCACCGCTTCGGCGTCGCGCAGCGTCTCGCGCTGCGCGCCAAGGCGCTGAACGCGGCGGATGGCCGCGCCGACTTCCAGCCGCATCAACTCATGATGTCCGCAACGCCGATCCCGCGCACGCTCGCCATGACTTACTACGCGGACCTGGACGTTTCCACCATCGAGGAACTGCCGCCCGGCCGCACGCCGATCCTTACCAAGATCGTCTCCGACGGACGCCGCGACGAGATCATCGCGCGGGTACGTCAGGCGGTGCTGACGGGGCGTCAGGTGTACTGGGTGTGTCCGCTGATCGAGGAAAGCGAGACGCTCCAGCTTCAGACCGCCGTCGAGACTTACGAAACGCTCGCCGCCGCGCTGCCGGAACTGCGCGTCGGACTCGTGCACGGCCGGCTCGCGCCCGCGGAAAAAGCCGCCGTGATGGACGCCTTCGCGCGCAACGAAGTGCAGTTGCTGGTTGCGACTACGGTGATCGAAGTCGGCGTGGACGTGCCGAACGCGTCGCTGATGGTGACCGAGCACGCGGAGCGCTTCGGACTCGCGCAGTTGCACCAGTTGCGCGGGCGCGTGGGGCGCGGCAGCGCGGCGTCGGTGTGCGTGCTGATGTACGCGAATCCGCTCTCGCAGACCGCCCGCGAGCGTCTGAAAATGATGCGCGAGACCACCGACGGCTTCGAAATCGCGCGTCGCGATCTGGAGATTCGTGGTCCCGGCGAATTCCTCGGCGCGCGCCAGTCGGGCGAGGCGATGCTGCGTTTCGCGAGCCTGGAAAACGACGGCTGGCTGATCGAACCCGCGCGCGAAGCCGCCGACGCCATGCTCAAGTCGTTCCCGGACGCGGTCGCGAGCCATCTGGCGCGCTGGCTCGGCGTACGTGAGCAGTATCTGAAAGCCTGATGATTGTGAATTTGAAGGCGTTTTGTCTGTCTCTAATTTGATGTCTGCGTTGATGTCTGCGCGGACCCCCGCGCCGCGCTTTTCGAGACGAGTTGTGGAACGGCGGGTCGTGGATTGTATAACTCAAATCTATCAAATCAACGTATTTCATTGGCCTCTAATGACGCTCACTGAACTGAAGTACATCGTTGCCGTCGCGCGCGAAAGGCATTTCGGCCACGCCGCCGAGGCGTGCTTCGTCAGCCAGCCGACCTTGTCGGTGGCAATCAAAAAGCTCGAAGACGAACTCAATGTGCAGATCTTCGAGCGCGGCACGAGCGAAGTCAGCGTGACACCAATCGGCGAACAGATCGTCACGCAGGCGCAGCGCGTGCTCGAGCAGACGCTCGCCATCAAGGAAATCGCCAAACAGGGCAAGGACCCGCTGGTGGGTCCGCTGCGGCTCGGCGTCATCTACACGATCGGGCCGTATCTACTGCCAACGCTCGTCAAGCAGATGATCAAGTCGGTGCCGCAAATGCCGCTGATGCTTCAGGAAAACTACACGCTCAAGCTGATCGAGTTGCTGAAGCTGGGCGAAATCGACGTTGCGATCATGGCGCTGCCGTTCCCCGAAACCGGCCTGATAGTGCGCGCGCTTTACGACGAGCCGTTCGTCGTCGCGATGCCTTCGGGTCACGCCTGGGAAAACCGTCCGAGGATCGACCCCAACGATCTCAAGCAGGAAACCATGCTGCTTCTCGGCAGCGGCCATTGCTTCCGCGATCACGTCCTCGGCGTGTGTCCGGAACTGATGCACTTTTCGCAGAACGCGGACGGCATCCAGAAGACGTTCGAAGGGTCGTCGCTGGAAACCATCCGGCATATGGTCGCGAGCGGCGTGGGCATCACGGTGTTGCCGCGCATGTCGGTGCATGAGGTGAAGCCGCACGCGACGGCCATTGATTCCGGGCTGCTGAGCTACGTCCCGTTCGATGAACCCGTGCCCGACCGTCGTGTGGTGCTGGCGTGGCGCAAGAGCTTCACGCGGATGCCGGTCATCGACGCCATCTGCGATGCAATCGCGAATTGCGATTTGCCGGGCGTCCGGAAACTGGATATGCCGGTCGCGATGAACTGAGTCGCCGAAGCGTCATCGAAACGCCGCGCCACGTGCGCGGCGTTTTGCAT
The DNA here is from genome assembly GCA_001184395.1 of Candidatus Paraburkholderia calva. GTDB lineage: Bacteria > Pseudomonadota > Gammaproteobacteria > Burkholderiales > Burkholderiaceae > Caballeronia > Caballeronia calva. The sequence continues at coordinate 10,763 of LFLF01000007.1, forward strand.
TCTTGGGGCCAGAGTCGCGTCTATGGAATAGATAAATTTAATCGAATTAAAACTATCGATAGTTTTTTTAGAGTCGTCGTCTCATTCGCTAACGCATCTAACGATGACACCATGACTACCATAAAACAAGCCGCCGCTCGCTGGGACGCCGTTCGCGAAGTCGCGCTGAATATCCTCGCCGATTTCGCCCGCGTCGCAGCCTGAGCGTGCCGCCCGATTCACTCATCCCACGCAAACGCACAAGATCAGGAGCATCACGACGACGACTCAAAAACTCACTATCGCATCCGGTGCCCCCGTTGGCGATAACCAGAACTCGCAGACCGCCGGCCCGTGCGGCCCGGTCACGTTGCAGGATTTCTGGCTGGTGGAAAAGCTCGCGCACTTCGACCGCGAAGTGATTCCCGAGCGCCGCGTTCACGCGAAGGGTTCGGGCGCGTTCGGCACCTTACGTGTGACGCACGACATCTCGAAGTACACTAAGGCTCAGGTGTTCGCGGAAGTCGGCAAGGAAACGCCGATCTTCATTCGATTTTCAACCGTGGCGGGCGAGCGCGGCGGACGCGGCACGCGACGTGCGCGGCTTCTCGATCAAGTTCTACACCGAAGAAGGCAACTGGGACGTGGTCGGCAACAATACGCCAGTGTTCTTCATCCGGGATCCGTTGAAGTTTCCAGACTTCATCCACACGCAAAAGCGCGACCCGTACACCAACATGCGCAGTAACGTGGCGGCGTGGGACTTCTGGTCGCGTCATCCGGAATCGCTGCATCAGGTGACAGGTGACGATTCTCATGAGCGATCGCGGCATCCCGAAGAATTACCGGCAGATGCATGGCTTCGGTTCGCATACGTTCTCGTTCGTCAACCGTGACAACGAGCGCTTCTATGTGAAGTTCCATTTCAAGTCGCAGCAGCCGCTGGACAACTACATGGCCGCGCAAGCAGCCGCCGTGATCGCGGGCGACCGTGAAAGCGCGCAGCGCGATCTCGTCGCGAACATCGACGCAGGCAACTTCCTGCGCTGGAATTTCCGCATTCAGGTGATGACGGAAGCGCAGGCCGCGCAGTCGAAGACGAATCCGTTCCTTTGGTTGAGTTCGGTTATTCGACCTTCACGCCTTTGAGCGACTCTTTCGCAGGCGGAAATTCGAGCTTCATGCTCTGCATCGTGCGCAGCAGCAGTTCGGCGACTATCACGTTGCGATGCGTCTTGGAATTGCCCGGAATGATGTACCACGGCGCGTAATCGGTCGAGGTCGCGCCGAGCAGATTTTCATACGTCCGCGCGTAATCGCCCCAGAGCTTGCGCGCTTCGAGATCGGAGACATCGAACTTCCAGTGCTTGGTCGGATCGTCGATGCGAGCCTGCAAGCGCTCGCGCTGCTCGTCCTTCGAAATATGCAGAAAGCATTTGACGATGGTCGTGCCGTTATCCACCAGCAACGACTCGAATTCGCGGATATGCCGGTAACGCCGCGCGCATTCGTCATCGTCGATGCTCTTCAACACGCGCGGCACCAGCACGTCCTCGTAGTGGCTACGATTGAAGATCACGAACTCGCCGGCGGCGGGCGCCTGCGCGTGCACGCGCCACAGAAAGTCGTGCGATGCCTCGCGCTCCGAAGGTACCTTGAACGGCACGATACGCAGGCCGAGCGGATCAACGTCATGGAATACCGCACGCACGGTGCCGTCCTTGCCGCTGGTGTCCATGCCCTGCAACACGAGCAGCACTCGCCGGTGCCACTGCGCGTGCAGCTTCTCCTGCAAGTCGTCGAGTTGCGCGCCGATGCCGGCGAGCCGGTCGCGGTCCTCGTCTTTCGAGCCGAGTGAAAACGGCTTCGACGAGGGATCGATCGCGCTCAGATCGAAGGGCTTGAGCTTCTTGTCAGCATCGACGAACGGGACGCGGAAGTCGTCGAGTTCGGGTTTCTTCGCCATTGTTGCTTTTGCCTCCGCCAATGAAAACGGGCTGCTGCCGAGCTTAACGGCAGCAACCCTCGAGTCTCGCGCTCGAGAATCGATGCGTCAGGATAGCTTCTTCTTCAGCAGTTCGTTGACCTGCTGCGGATTCGCCTTGCCCTTGGTCGCCTTCATCGCCTGGCCGATCAGCGCGTTGAACGCCTTCTCCTTGCCCGCGCGGAATTCCTCGACCGATTTTTGGTTCGCGGCGAGCACTTCGTCGATGATCGCCTCCAGCGCGCCGGTGTCGGAAATCTGCTTGAGACCCTTGGCCTCGATGATGCGATCCGCCGCGCCTTCGTCCGTGGCTTTTTCTTTCGACATGGTCTGGAAGATTTCGCGGCCGATCTTGTTCGAGATGGTGCCGTCCGCAATGCGCTGCACGATCAGTGCGAGTTGCGCCGCCGACACCGGCGATTCGCCGATCTCCAGCGATTCGCGATTCAACTGAGCGGAAACATTGCCCATCATCCAGTTCGCGGCGATCTTGGCCTGCGCCGCGCCCGCCTTCTGCACGAGCGCCTCGAAGTACGAGGCCATTGCCTTCGACGAGGTGAGCACGCCCGCGTCGTACTCGGTGAGGCCGTAGGTTTCGACGAACCGCTTCTGCATGTCCGCCGGCAGCTCGGGCATCTCGCCCTTCATGCGCTCGATCCACGACGGATTGATCACGAGCGGCATCAGGTCGGGATCGGGGAAATAGCGGTAATCGTGTGCGTCTTCCTTGCTGCGCATCGAGCGCGTTTCACGCTTGTCCGGGTCGTAAAGACGCGTTTCCTGAACCACCGTGCCGCCGTCTTCGATCAGTTCAATCTGACGGCGAACTTCATACTGAATCGCTTCTTCGAGGAAGCGGAACGAGTTCAGATTCTTGATCTCCGCACGCATACCGAACTCCTTTTGGCCGACCGGACGCACCGACACGTTGGCATCGCAGCGGAACGAGCCTTCCTGCATGTTGCCGTCGCAGATGCCGAGCCACACGACGAGACCATGCAGCGCTTTCGCATACGCGACCGCTTCCGCCGCGCTGCGCATTTCCGGCTCGGTGACGATCTCGAGCACCGGCGTGCCCGCGCGGTTCAGGTCGATGCCGGTCATGCCCGCGACGTCTTCGTGCAGCGACTTGCCGGCGTCTTCTTCGAGATGCGCGCGCGTCAGGTTGATGGTCTTCGAATACGCTTCCTTGCCGGCTTTCTCATTGGCTGGCACCTGAATCGTAATCTGACCGCCTTGCACGACTGGGATCTCGTACTGGCTGATCTGATAGCCCTTCGGCAGATCCGGATAGAAGTAGTTCTTGCGCGCGAAGATGCTGCGCGGCGCGATGGTCGAGCCGATCGACAAGCCGAAGCGGATCGCGCGCTCGACGGCACCGCGGTTCATCACGGGCAAGACGCCCGGCAGCGCGAGATCGACGGGCGACGCCTGCGTGTTCGGCGCGGCGCCGAATTGCGTGGCCGTGCCCGAAAAAATCTTGGATTCGGTGGAAAGCTGCGCGTGCGTTTCCAGACCGATGACGACTTCCCACTGCATGATCAGACTCCCGATACCGATGGTGCCTTGCGGTGCCAGTCGGTCGCGCGCTGATACGCGTCGGCGACCTGGAGCATCAGGGCTTCGTTGAAATAGTTGCCGATGATTTGCAGACCGACCGGACGATGCGAATTCGCGCCCGCGCCGAAGCCGCAGGGCACGCTCATGCCGGGCAGACCAGCGAGGCTCACGGACAGCGTGTAGATATCGGCGAGGTACATCTGCACGGGATCGTCGGTCTTCTCGCCTAGATTCCACGCAACTGAAGGCGCGACCGGTCCCATGATCACGTCGCACTGTTTGAACGCTTCCTGAAAATCGCGCGCGATGATGCGGCGGATCTTCTGCGCCTGCAGGTAGTAGGCATCGTAATAGCCGTGCGACAGCACGTAGGTGCCGACGAGAATGCGGCGCTTAACTTCAGGACCGAAGCCTTCCGCGCGCGACTTTTTGTACATGTCGAGCAGGTCGCGGTATTCGGCCGCGCGATGCCCGTAGCGCACGCCATCGAAGCGCGACAGATTCGATGATGCCTCCGCCGGGGCGATGATGTAGTACACCGGGATGCTCAGTTCGGTCTTGGGCAGCGACACGTCGACGAGCGTTGCGCCGAGCGCTTCGTATTGCTTCAATGCGGCGTCGGTGGCGGCGCGCACGTCGTCGGCGAGACCCGCGAAGTACTCCTTCGGCAAGCCGATGCGCAAACCTTTGAGCGGTTTCGACGCATCGTCGGAACCGGTCCATGTCTTGCCGAGATAGCGCATGTAGTCTTCGTTTTCGCGTTGCAGGCTGGTCGAGTCGCGCTCGTCAAAACCGGACATCGCGTTGAGCAGCAGCGCGCAATCCTCGGCGTTCTGCGCCATCGGGCCGCCCTGATCCAGCGACGACGCGAACGCGATCATCCCGTAACGCGACACCCGGCCGTAAGTCGGCTTGATCCCCGTGATGCCGGTGAACGACGCGGGCTGGCGGATCGAGCCGCCGGTGTCCGTACCCGTCGCGGCGGGCGCGAGACGCGCGGCCACTGCAGCCGCCGAGCCGCCCGACGAGCCGCCCGGCACCGACTTCGCGTCCCACGGATTCTTCATCGCACCGAAGTACGAATTCTCGTTCGACGAGCCCATCGCGAACTCGTCCATATTGGTCTTGCCGAGCGTGACCATGCCCGCTTTGCCAAGCCGGTCGACGACCGTGGCATCGAACGGGCTTGCGTAGTTTTCGAGCATGTGCGAACCGGCCGTGGACGCCCAGCCGCGCGTGACGAATACGTCCTTGTGCGCGATGGGCAAGCCGGTGAGCGCGCCCGCCCGGCCTTGCGCGATGAGCGCGTCGGCAGCCTTCGCCTGTTCGAGCGTGAGCGCCTGGTCCACGCCGATGAACGCGTTGAGGTCCTTCGCGGCCTCGATGCGTTGCAGATATGATTGCGCCAGTTCGACGGCGGAGATTGCCTTCGTGTCGAGCGCGGCGCGCAGTTCGGTCAAGCTTTTCTGATGCATTGCAGTTCCCTGATGAGCGCGGCGTTTCACATCGCGCGCATTACGTTGATTCGACGCAGCAACCTGCGATCACTCGATCACCTTGGGCACGAGATAGAGCCCATCTTGTACGGCCGGCGCCGACTTTTGGAACTCTTCGCGCTCGACACGCTCTGAGACTGCGTCGTCGCGCAGGCGCAGTGCGACTTCCTCGATCTGTTCGATGGGATGCGCGAGCGGCTCGATGCCGGTGGTATCGACAGCCTGCATTTGTTCGACGAGACCGAAGAAGTCGTTGAGGCGCGCAAGCGTCGGTTCGGCCTCGCTATCGGGCAATTCGAGTCGCGCCAGATGCGCGATGCGTTTAACGTCTGTCAGGGTCAAAGACATGATTTTACCGGAGAAAACGTGGACGTTTCCGAATCGAAAACAGCAGGCTGCGACAACCATTTACGATCCTGGGGGACGCCTTCAAAATGGGGCTGGGAATGGCAAAAACTGCCATCTTTTTCCTTATATACCCCCAAATTATAAGGTATCATTACTCGTTAGACTCATTTCTGGATCGAACTGTCGGCGGCTTTCTCCCTGAATCATTCAATTGCGAGAAACGTCTGCGTCGGACGCTCCATTCTGCGGTAGATTTCTTCCCGGTTCAGCAGTTCACGGCGAGCTTTCGCCGTCCCGGCAAACCGTTATTTTCCGCTGCCGTTCCGGGCGCTCAGAAGCGACGAACGGCTACCTAGCGACACAGGATTTTTGAATGTTCGGCTTTTTGCGCAGCTATTTCTCCAACGACCTGGCAATTGACCTCGGCACCGCCAATACGCTGATCTACATGCGCAGCAAGGGCATCGTGCTCGACGAGCCGTCGGTCGTCTCCATCCGTCAGGAAGGCGGTCCCAACGGCAAGAAAACCATTCAGGCCGTCGGTAAGGAAGCGAAGCAAATGCTCGGCAAGGTGCCGGGCAATATCGAGGCCATCCGGCCGATGAAGGACGGTGTGATCGCTGACTTCACCGTCACCGAGCAGATGATCAAGCAGTTCATCAAGACCGCTCACGAATCGCGCATGTTCTCGCCGTCGCCGCGCATCATCATTTGCGTGCCGTGCGGTTCCACGCAGGTCGAGCGTCGCGCCATCAAGGAAGCGGTGCACGGCGCGGGCGCATCGCAGGTGTATCTGATCGAAGAACCCATGGCCGCGGCAATCGGCGCGGGCCTGCCGGTATCGGAAGCGACCGGCTCCATGGTCGTCGATGTCGGCGGTGGCACGACGGAAGTCGGCGTCATCTCGCTGGGCGGTATCGTGTACAAGGGCTCGGTGCGCGTCGGCGGCGACAAGTTCGACGAAGCCATCGTCAACTACATCCGCCGCAACTATGGCATGTTGATCGGCGAGCAAACCGCCGAAGCCATCAAGAAGGAAATCGGTTCGGCCTTCCCCGGCTCCGAAGTCAAGGAAATGGAAGTCAAGGGCCGCAACCTCTCGGAAGGCATTCCGCGCAGCTTTACCATTTCGAGCAATGAAATCCTCGAAGCGCTGACGGACCCGCTGAACCAGATCGTTTCGTCCGTAAAGATTGCACTCGAGCAGACGCCGCCGGAACTGGGCGCGGACATCGCCGAGCGCGGCATGATGCTGACGGGCGGCGGCGCGCTGTTGCGCGACCTCGACCGTCTGCTCTCGGAAGAAACCGGCCTGCCCGTGCTGGTCGCCGAAGATCCCCTGACCTGCGTGGTGCGCGGCTCGGGCATGGCGCTCGAGCGCATGGACAAGCTCGGCAGCATCTTTTCCTACGAGTAATATCTCTTGCTTCCGGCGTCATACGGTCACGCAACACCGACGCATCACGGAAGCACAATCCAACTCACCCGCGTAACGCGACGCGCGCACGACCCGGCACACGTCTGGGCCGTTGTCGGAAACAGCGTAGGGCAGGTTCCGCCACGAGCGACATAGTCTGCGAGCATTGATCCATCCGAATACGCCCTCGGCGCCGACCATGGAATACAGTCCGCCGCCACTTTTCAAGCAAGGCCCATCCGCGCTCGCGCGCCTGATTTTATTCGTGTTGCTCGCCATCGGACTACTGGTTTCCGACGCGCGCTTCAACACGCTCGAAATCGTGCGCAGCATCCTCGGCGCGGGGCTGTATCCGTTGCAACGCGCGGCGCTCGTGCCGCGCGACATCTTCACGGGTGCGGCCGATCTGGCCATTACCAGCGCCACGCTACGCAGCGAGAACGCCAAACTCGCACAAAAGAATCTCGAGCTGTCCGTCAAGGCAAACGATGCAACGCAACTCACCGTCGAGAACGCGCACCTGCGCGCGCTGCTGAACCTGCAATCGCGCGCGAGCACGGACGAGACACCCGCCGAAATCCAGTACGACACGCGCGATCCTTTCACGCAGAAAGTCATCATCGGCAAGGGTTCGCAGCAGGGCATTCAGGACGGCGCGCCGGTCGTCACCGAAGACGGTGTGATCGGTCAGGTGACGCGCGTGTTCCCGCTGCAATCGGAAGTCACGCTGCTGACGGACAAGGATCAGGCAGTGCCGGTGGAGATCGCGCGTACGGGTCTGCGCAGCGTCATCTACGGCACGCCGAAGGGCGATACGCTCGATCTCCATTTCGTGCCGATCAGCGCCGACGTGCAGGCCGGCGATCAGCTCGTGACGAGCGGCCTCGACGGCATCTATCCGCCAGGCTTGCAGGTCGCGAAAGTGCTGCGCGTCGACAAGCAGGTTGACACCGCGTTCGTGCGCGTGGTCTGTCTGCCGATCGCGGCGGTGCGCGGCGCGCGTCAGCTGCTCGTGCTGCACTACAACGTGAACGTCCCGCACAATCCGATCGAAGTTGAAGCGGCCGAGGCCGCCAAGGAAGCTAAGGAAAACAAGGGCAAGAGGAAGGGCGCGTCCAAGTCGGCGGCGGCAGCCTCCGGCGCGAGCGGCGCGTCAGCGGCGGTGCCCGCGGCGCCCGCAGGCGCATCGGTCGCACCGGTCGCACCGAGCGCGGTGGCGGAGAAACCGGCGGAGAAGCCCGCAGTGCCGAAACCCGCTTCGGCGGCCGCCACTGCGAAGCATTCGAGGAAAGCGCACATGCCCAAGCCCACCGCTTTGGGGACCGCGCGATGAACCGCCCGCAATACATCCTGCAGCCGGTCAATCCGTACTTCATCACGTTCAGCCTCGCCGCAGCGTTTCTGCTGAATCTGATGCCGTGGGGCCGCACGCTCTTCATTCCGGATTTCGTCGCGGTCGTGCTGCTGTTCTGGAACGTGCATCAGCCGCGTAAGGTTGGCATGGGCATCGCGTTCCTGCTCGGGCTGCTGATGGACGTGCACAATGCCAATCTGCTCGGCGAACACGCGCTCGCTTACACCCTGCTGTCCTACAGCGCGATCACGATTCACCGTCGCGTGCTGTGGATGTCGCTCGGCGTGCAGATTTTCGCCGTTATGCCGCTGCTGGTGGGCGCGCAAATCGTGCCGTTCATCATCCGCTTGATGACGGGCGCGGCGTTCCCCGGCTGGAGCTATCTGGCCAACGGTTTCGTCGAAGCGGCGCTGTGGCCGATCGCGAGCTTTTTGCTGCTGATGCCGCAACGGCGTGCAGCTGACCCCGACGACACGCGCCCGATCTGAGTGCGCGGCCGCGCGCCGGCGCTCATTCGTCCGCGCGCGAACTACACTTGAATTGCTAACATCGCGGATCGAAACGCGAAAGCTGCATGACCGAAATCAAGAACACCGAGCAACAGTTGTCCCGTTTCCGCCTGCGTGTCGCGGCGGCGGGACTGTTCGTGTTCGTCTGCTTCGGGCTGATCGGCCTGCGTTTCCTTTATCTGCAGGTCTGGCATTTCAGCAAATATTCGCTGCAGGCGAACGAAAACCGCATTTCCGTGGCGCCGATCGTACCGAATCGCGGTATCATTACCGATCGGAACGGCGTAGTGCTGGCGAAGAATTACTCCGCGTACACGCTCGAAATCACGCCGTCGAAGATTAACGGCACTCTCGACGAAGTCATCGATCAACTCGCGCAGGTCATTCCGATCGACACGCGTGATCGCCGCCGCTTCAAGAAGCTGCTGGAAGACTCGAAGAATTTCGAAAGCCTGCCGATCCGCACACGCCTGACCGACGACGAAGTCGCCAAGTTCACCGCCCAGCGCTTCCGCTTTCCGGGCGTCGAAGTGCGCGCCCGACTGTTCCGCCAATATCCGCTCGGCACGACGGCGGCGCACGTGATCGGGTATATCGGGCGCATTTCGCAACGCGATCAGGAGCGGATCGACAACGCAAGCGACGCCAACGATCAAAATTCGGACCACTACGATCCGCGTCTCGACGCCAACAACTACAAGGGCACGGATTATGTCGGCAAGATCGGGGTCGAGCAGAGTTACGAGACCGAACTGCACGGCCTGACCGGTTTCGAGGAAGTGGAAGTGACGGCGGGCGGCCGTCCGGTGCGCACCATGTCGCGCACGCAGGCCACGCCCGGCAACAATCTCCAGCTGTCGCTCGATATCGGTTTGCAGCAGGTCGCGGAGCAGGCGTTCTCGGGCGAGCGCGGCGCGCTCGTCGCCATCGAGCCTTCGTCGGGCGACATTCTGGCGTTCGTGTCGTCGTCCAGTTTCGATCCGAATTCCTTCGTGGACGGCATCGATCAGCAGACCTGGGACGCGCTCAACAACTCGCCGGATCATCCGCTGCTGAACCGTCCGTTGCACGGCACGTATCCGCCGGGCTCGACCTACAAGCCGTTCATGGCGCTCGCTGCGCTCACGCTGCACAAGCGCACGCCAGGCTGGGGCTTTCAGGACCCAGGCTTCTACACGTTCGGCGGCCACACGTTCCGGAACGACGTGCGTTCGGGTCAGGGCTGGGTGGACATGAACCGCGCCATCGTCGTGTCGAACGACACGTACTTCTACATGCTCGCGCACGATCTAGGCGTGAACGCGATGGCTAACTTCATGAAACCGTGGGGTTTCGGGCAGATCACTGGGATCGATATCGTGGGGGAGGCACGCGGCATCCTGCCGTCGACGGAATGGAAGCGCAAGGCGTATCGCAAGCCAGAGCAGCAGCGCTGGTATGAGGGCGAGACGATCAGCCTCGGCATCGGACAGGGCTATAACTCGTTCACCATCCTGCAACTCGCGCACGCCACCGCCACGCTCGCCAACAACGGCGTCGTGATGAAACCGCACCTCGTGCGCGACATCGAGAATCCCATCTCTAAGGAAACGCGCGCGGTCGTGCGCGATCCGAGCGACAAGATCAACGTGCGCCAGCAGGACATCGACTTCGTCAAGCGCGCGATGGAAGGCGTCATCACCAACGGCACGGCAGCGAAGATTTTCGCGGGCGCGGCGTATCAGGCGGCGGGCAAGACCGGGACGGCGCAGGTCTACTCGTTGCAGGGATCGAACTACAAGGGCCACGCGCTCGCCGAACATCTGCGGGACCACGCACTGTTCATCGCGTTCGCGCCAGCGGAGAAGCCGACCATCGCGCTCGCGTTGATCGTCGAGAACGGCGGTTGGGGCGCGGAATCAGCCGGTCCGATCGCGCGCAAGGTGCTCGACTATTACCTAGTCGATCGCATGGAGCCGGGCGCGGAAGCCGCCGCGGTCGCCGCGGCCGCATCCGTGACAGAAGACTCAGGCCTGCCAATGATCGACGGCACGCAACCGCCCGCGGCCGTCACGCTGCCCGCATCGGTGGCGGCAAAATCGCCGTCGTTCTCGCCGTAAGCGGCGTCCGATCCGTCAGTCACGACGGCGGCGTCGGCTACTGTGAATCCGGCCTCCGTGCCGAAGGCGCCGAAGCCGCCGAAGTCGAATCCCGCGTCGGCTCTGCCTGCTTCGTCGCCCGACAAGACGCCCGCGCCGAAGAAGCGCCCGAAGGAGCCATCGCCCACCATGGTGCGCGGCAACGAAAGCGAGGTCCGCACGTACGCACCGTCCGGCGGCATCGACGAATAAAGGAAACCGTCATGCAACTGCACATGCAAATCGACAAACGCGAGGTGATCGACCGCGCCAAGCGAATGTTTGCAGGCTTCGACAAGCCGCTCGCGATGATCGTCTTTTTGCTGCTGTGTGTGGGTATCGTGACGCTGTATAGCGCGAGTCTCGACATGCCTGGGCGCGTGGAGGACCAGTTGCGCAGCATCATGCTGACCTTCGTGCTGATGTGGATCCTCGCGAATATCCCGCCACAAACGCTGATGCGCTTCGCCGTGCCGATGTACACCGTCGGCGTCGCGTTGCTGGTCGCGGTCGCGGTTTTCGGGCTGACGCGTAAAGGCGCGAAGCGCTGGCTCAACGTCGGCGTCGTGATCCAGCCGTCGGAGATCGTGAAGATCGCTATGCCGCTGATGCTCGCGTGGTACTACCAGAAACGCGAGAGCAATATCCGCTGGTGGGACTACATCGTCGGTTTTCTGATTCTGTTGCTGCCGGTCGGTCTGATCGCCAAGCAGCCGGACCTCGGCACCGCCATTCTGGTGTTCATGGCGGGCATGTTCGTCATCTATTTCGCGGGTCTGAGTTTCAAGCTGATCGTGCCGGTGCTGATCGCGGGTGTGATCGCGGTGGCGAGTATCGCGGCATTTCAGGACAAGATCTGCCAGCCCGAAGTGAACTGGCCGATGATGCACGACTACCAGAAGTACCGCATCTGCACGCTGCTCGATCCGACCTCGGACCCGCTCGGCAAAGGCTTCCACACGATTCAGGCCGTGATCGCCATCGGTTCGGGCGGCACGCTCGGCAAGGGCTGGCTGAAGGGCACGCAGGCACACCTCGAGTTCATCCCCGAAAAGCATACGGACTTCATCTTCGCGGTGTTCTCCGAAGAGTTCGGGCTCGCGGGCGAGCTCGTGCTGCTGTTCCTCTATATGGCGCTGATCGCGCGCGGCCTGTATATCGCGGCGAACGGCGCATCCATGTTCGGGCGATTATTGGCCGGATCGCTGACGCTCGCGTTCTTTACCTATGCGTTCGTGAACATCGGCATGGTGAGCGGAATCTTGCCGGTGGTGGGCGTACCGTTGCCGTTCATGAGTTACGGCGGCACCGCGCTGACGACGCTGGGCATCGCGGTCGGGCTGATCATGAGTGTCGCGCGGCAGAAGCGGCTGATGCAGAGTTAGCCGTTCATCTCACGCACAAATAAAAACCGCGGCCTGCGTAAGCAGCCGCGGTGTTTTATTGCGGCTGCGTCTGCGGCCGCTGCTTCTCCAGTTCCTGACTGAGTTGCAGGTATTTGAGTTTCGCGGCAGGATCGCCCTGCACCGCGCGCTTGTACCCAGGTGAACGCCTGAGCGTTGTCGCGCGCGGTGCCGCGTCCGTCAAGAAACTGATTCGCCAGCGCCAGTTTTGCCTGCACGTGCCCCTGATTCGCCGCGCGCAGGAACCAGCGATGTGCCTCGGTCGGATCGTGTTCGACGAACTCGCCATCATCGTACATCTTGCCGTAGACATACTGCGCGTGCGCCATGCTTGCGTCGGGGGCGGGCGCAGCCACTTCTTGCCTTCGGGGACATTGGCGGGACCGCCTTCGCCGTTGAGCAGCATCATCGCGTAATTGAACTCGGCGAGACGGCTGCCCTTCTTCGCCGCGCGGCTGAACTCGGAGCGTGCCGACACCAGATTGCCCGCGTTGTAATCGTTGCCCGCGTTGTAATCGGCGAAGGCGTTTTGCGTCGCCAGATCGGTGGGCTGCGTCTTGCCCTGCGCACACACCGCACCGCTCGACGCCAAGCCCAGCAGCACCAGCGACGCCGTAGCGATGGCGGTTTTCATAATCTCGCCTCCTGAAGCGCCTGGCGCGTAGACCGTAGCAGCCACATGACGTCCGCTCCGACCGCCACCAGTTTGATGCCCGCCTTCGCGTATTCGCGCGCGTTCGCACTGTCCAGCGCGAAGATGCCGCTCGCGATACCCGCGAGTTCCACCGTCGCGACGATCTTGTCGATCGCGGCCTGCACATCGGGATGCTTGCCGTCGCCGAGATGGCCGAGGCTCGGGCGAGATTCGCCGGACCGATGAACAGGCAGTCGATGCCCGGCGTCGCGGTGATTTCATCGACGGCTTCGAGCGCCTCGACCGACTCAATCTGCACGATGGTCGCGATCTGCGAATTCGCTGTCGTCACGTAGTCACGCCGCATGCCATACGCCGCCGCGCGCACCGCACCCGCGACGCCGCGCAGTCCGTCGTTCGCCTCGACGCCCGGATACTGCGGTGAGCCGCACGATGCGCGCGTCGGCACCAGCACGCGCTTGACGAGCCATCCCTCGGAACACGGCACACGCACGAGCGGTTCGCTCGGCAGATGCACCGCCGCGATCGCGCGCAGTTGCTCGACCACGTCGCGGCTATCGTTCGGCAAGTGCTCCATGTCGATCAGCAACCAGTCGAAGCCCGCATGCGCGAGCGCTTCGGCGGCGTCGGTGCTGCACATCGACAGCCGCAGACCGAAGAGCAGACCGGGTTCTTTGGCGTTGCTTGAGGGAGTTAGTGAAGGCGCTCATCGGACGGCTCCTTCGGCACGAGCCACGCGATCGCTTCGAGACGGGAAAGACGGCATGCTTTGCTCCGTGTGTGTCGCTGCCGGTTGGGGCGACTTCATCAGACGATCATACCGTGACATCGGCGCGGACGTTCGCCACGCTCCCTGCGCGATCAGCCGTGCTTGACGTCGGCCCAGCAGTTCGGCGTTTCGTAGAGACGCACACGCTTGAGCTTCAGATTGACGCCGTAATGCGCGTCGTACACCTCGGCGAGAATGCCGAAGGCCACCGCCGCCAGGTTCTCGACGGTCGGAATGCGATCCAGCACGATGGTCTTGTGATCGGACAGCATCTGGAGGAATTCGCACACTTTGACATCGCCTTCATAGACGATGAACGCGTGATCCCATTTGTTGACGAGATGCTCCATGGCCAGCGACTTGACGTCGGCAAAGTCCATCACCATGCCGCGATCGGGCGCGCCCTCGACATCGACGAGGTCGCCTTGCAGCGTGATTTCGAGCACATAGCGATGTCCGTGCAAATTGCGGCACTGACTGCGGTGATCGGGAATGCGGTGGCCCGCATCGAATTCGAGTTTTCGGGTAATCTTCTGCACTTCGGCTCGACTTCTTCAGGGAATGTTCAGATATTTATGCGTTTGCATCGACAGACGCCACGTCGGATGCCGCTTGCACCAGTCGATCGCCAGCTTCGTGTTGATGTCGCGCGACGGGCCGTCCATCGGCTGAACCAGGAAGTACTCAAAGTCGAGCTTTTCCAGTTCGCCCAGACGCTGATTGTCCTGCGGCACCACGACCTTCAGTTCGTTGCCCTTGGTGACGACGAGCGGCGCGTCGGCTTTCGGGCTCACGCAAATCCAGTCAATGCTCTCCAGCACCGGCAGTGAGCCGTTGGTCTCGATGGCCATTTCGAAGCCGGCTTCGTGCAAGGCATCGACGAATGGCTGATCGACCTGCAGCATGGGTTCGCCACCCGTGCACACGACGAAGCTGTTCGCCTCGCCTTCCGGCCACAGCGACGCGATCAGCGAGGCGAGATCGGCCGGTGTGCGGTACTTGCCGCCGTTCTCGCCATCGGTGCCGACGAAGTCCGTGTCACAAAACTGGCAGACGGCTTCCGCGCGGTCTTCTTCGCGACCGGACCACAGATTGCAGCCGGCGAAGCGGCAGAACACGGCCGGCCGCCCGGCGTTCGCGCCCTCGCCCTGCAACGTGTAGAAGATTTCTTTTACCGCGTACGTCACGACTGCGTTGTGTCTCTCGTCAAACTCAAACTGGCGCGTCGTCGACCTGCTCGCCCGCGCGATATGCCTCGTAACCGCGCTTGCGCAGCTTGCATGCCGGGCATTGCCCGCAGCCGAAGCCCCAGTCGTGCAATTCGGCGCGCTCGCCGACATAGCACGTATGCGTCTCCACGCGAATCAGCTCGACCAGCGGCTCGCCGCCGAGCGATTCGGCCAGACGCCACGTATCGGTCTTGTCGAGCCACATGAGCGGCGTCTCGAGCGCGTAGCACGTTTCCATGCCCAGATTCAGCGCGACTTGCAGCGCCTTCATGGTGTCGTCACGGCAATCCGGGTAGCCGGAGAAATCCGTCTCGCACATGCCGCCGACCAGCACCTTCAACCCGCGCCGATACGCGACCGACGCCGCGATCGTCATGAACAGCAGATTGCGGCCCGGCACGAACGTATTGGGCAGCCCGTTCGCCGTGGCCTGAATCTCGATCTCGCGGGTCATCGCGGTATCGCTGATCGCGCCGAGCACGGACAGATCGATCATGTGATCTTCGCCGAGCCGGCCGCTCCATTGCGGAAAGTTGCGCGCGATCGCTGTGCGGAATCCGTCGCGGCATTCGAGTTCGACGTGATGCCGCTGGCCATAATCGAAGCCGAGCGTTTCGACGGTCTTGTAACGTTCGAGCGCCCAGGCGAGGCACGTGGCCGAGTCCTGGCCGCCGGAGAACAACACCAGCGCGCTGTTTTTAGCGTCTGTCCGAGTCACCCTGAAACTCCGTGTGAGGTTGGCGCCGTGCGCCATGATCGACGATGCGGGCGCTACGCCCCCGAATGCGCGCCGAACGTGTGCCGATTCAGCGCCGTTTCAGGTTTCAGTATAGGTGGACGGGTTTGCCTCGACCGCGCTCGCGCGTTATGCCGTCGATAGCGGCGCCATCGCGCGATTCCGGAGCCGTTCATGGATGAAATCATCGAAAAGAACTTGCGGTCCTCGGACGAGGCAAGTCCTTGAATCTGCGGAATTTTAGCACGATGGGGCTGTATCACGAGCTGCGCGCTCGCGCCCAGCAAACTCATCCATACCGCGCCTGCAAAGCAAAAAGCCCAGTCTTGCGACTGGGCTTCTGCCTGAAACTGTGGTGGCCTGGGACGGAATCGAACCATCGACACGCGGATTTTCAATCCGCTGCTCTACCAACTGAGCTACCGGGCCATCGCAGACAAAAAACTATAGCAGACGTAATCGGACGCATCAAGTCCCTTTCCGAAATTTCTTCGCCGACCGCGGCATGCCGCGCCGCGTCAGACCTCGTTCCTGTTCTTGCCGAGATCGACGCCCAGCTGCTTCAGCTTGCGATACAAGTGCGTGCGCTCAAGCCCCGTCTTCTCCGCTACGCGCGTCATGCTGCCGTTCTCGCGCGCGAGGTGGTATTCGAAGTACGCGCGTTCGAATGCATCGCGGGCATCGCGCAGTGGGATGTCGAACGAGATGGACGCGGTCTGCACGGACTGCGCTTGTTGCGCGCCGCCGCTCGCGGCCGTATCGGCGGCGGGACCGAGCGTGGATGCCGTCGGCAAGGCGGCCGCCATCGGCACGCCCGATGCGTTCAAACCGGCAGCGGGCTTGGCGGCCGCGACCGGCGCTGGCGCGGCCGTACCGTGCGCCAACCCCTGCTCCACCGCCTTGAGGAGTTTCTGTAGCGCGATGGGCTTTTCGAGGAAGTTGAGCGCGCCGATCTTGGTCGCTTCTACGGCCGTGTCGATGGTCGCGTGTCCCGACATCATGATGACCGGCATCGTAAGCCGGGCTTGCGCGGCCCATTCCTTCAGCAAGGTCACGCCGTCGGTATCGGGCATCCAGATGTCGAGCAGCACGAGGTCGGGTGGCTGCTGCAAACGGAAATCGCGCGCCTGCTGCGCGTTCTCCGCCAACTCCACCACGTGTCCTTCGTCGCTCAGGATCTCGGAGAGCAGTTCCCGGATCCCCATTTCATCGTCTACCACCAGGATGGTTGCCATTTAAGCTGCCTTGTCTGCACTGTTGCTTTTGTACTTCCGTGATTCGCCGTCGTGCTGGCGCCGGGAGGAGTTGCGCCCGGGGGCCGTGTCGTCGTCCGCGAGTTGAAGAAACAGAATCGAGATCTGCGCCCCTTCCACTACGTCCGGCGACTTCGAGCGGTTGCGGATGTCGATGCGCGCACCATGCTCATCGACGATCTTCTTCACCGTTGCAAGTCCCAGACCCGTGCCTTTCGCTTTCGTCGTCACATAAGGCTCGAAGGCGCGCGAAAGAATGCGCGCGGGAAAGCCCGAACCGTTATCCGATACCGTCAGGCGCACCGCGACACGCGTGTGGCCCGATGCATCGGGGTCGCCATATTCTACTGTTCTCGTTTCGAGCAACACGCGAGGCTCCGCGACATCCGCGACCGCATCCTGTGCATTCTGGAGCAGGTTGTGGACCACCTGGCGCATCTGCGTTGCATCGCCGCGGATCACCGGCAGCTTCGCCAGGTCCACCTTGATCGGGCTCTTGCCTTCCTCGATACCGTACAGCGTCAATACTTCGGCAACCAGATCATTCAGTTGCAGGTTGCCGAGCACGGCCGGCGGCGTGCGCGCGTATTCGCGAAAGTCGTCGACCATTTGCTTCATCGCCTGCACCTGATTGACGATGGTCGTCGATGCGCGCTTGAGCACGTCCGCGTCGGGAGACGCGAGCTTGTCGCTGAGCTTCATCTGCAGTCGTTCCGCCGACAACTGAATGGGCGTGAGCGGATTCTTGATTTCGTGCGCGAGACGCCGCGCGACTTCGCCCCACGCGACCGATCGTTGTGCGGAGATCACGTCGGAGATGTCGTCGAACACGACCACGTAGCCGGTGGTCTCCGCGTCTTCCTCGCCGTCGGTCGCGCTCAGCAACTGCGTGCCGCGCACGAGCAGCGTGAGCGGTTCGTTCTCGCCGGGCACCGTCACCGCGACCTGCTGCTGCCAGTGCCCGCGATCGCCGATGGGATGATCCGCGCCGATCGACGCGGCATCGCGCTCGACGAAGGCCTTCTTCACCATTGCGCCGAACTCGGCGAGCGCACCGATCTGATCGAGCGATTGATTCAGCAGCGCCTTGAACGGCTGACGGAAGATGCGCTCCGCACCGCGATTGGCCGTGGTCAAACGGAACTGCCGATCGAACACGAATACGCCCGCCG
Organism: Candidatus Paraburkholderia calva; assembly: GCA_001184395.1. Classification (GTDB taxonomy): domain Bacteria; phylum Pseudomonadota; class Gammaproteobacteria; order Burkholderiales; family Burkholderiaceae; genus Caballeronia; species Caballeronia calva. Next base: position 28,744 of record LFLF01000007.1, read on the forward strand.
TGAGGTTGGCGAGAATGCTTTCGAGATACGCCTTCGAATGCTCGAGTGCGATACGGTTGTTTTCCACCGCGAGCCGCGCCTCGGACAACTGCCGCGTCATCGCGTTGAAAGACTGCGTGAGGAAGCCCAGTTCGTCGCGCGAATTGATCTCACGTTTGGGCGTGTAGTCGCCCTCCGCCACTTCCTTCGTGCCTTGAGCAAGCAGGAACAACGGCCGCGCAAGCTGGTTGCCGAGCGCGAGCGCGAGCATCATCGCGATGAAGGTGGCGAGGAACAGCGCGAGCGTCAGCGTGCCGATGTACATCTTGCGCAAGCCAGTGCGACCGAGGTGTTTTTCCTGATACTCGCGATAGGCGCGCTGCACGGCGTCCGCGTTGCGCGCCAGCTCCTGACTCACGGGCTGCTCGATCTGCAAGTACCGGTCGACGTGCTGAAACTCGGTGGTCGTGGTCGGGTCCGGTATCTTCGTGACGACGCGCAATCGCAGCGCGCCCTTCGGTCCGTTCGACCTGGGATCACCGTCGATCTCGCCTTCGATCGCGCCATACGGGTGATCCTGCGCCTCCTTGAGCATCGAACTGATCGGCTCGTTGGTTGGCAGCAGCGCGTAGTAGTTGCCCGATGCCTGTGCGATGGTGTGCAAACCCGGCGCGCGCAATGACAAGGAGCCGTCGCCCGCGTTGAGGTCCTCGCGGTTGTATTGATCGCGCGGGCGCTCGAACACCACCGCATCCTGCACGTTGTACTGATCGCGCATGCGCAACAGGGCCAGCGTGAGACTCGATGGATCGGCGCTCGCGAGTTGATCGCTCATCTGACGCGCGCGGTTCTTGTAGTCGGCGAGCGAGTTTTCGAGCATGCCGCGGCCGAGCGTGAGACCCGAGGTGAGCGCGGTCTCCACATTCACATCGAACCACGATTCGATACTGCGCGACACGAACTGGTAAGACACGATGTAGATGATCGCGCCCGGCACGACGCCGACGAGCGCGAAGATGAGCGCGAGCTTGGCGAGCAATCGCGTGCCGAAACGCCCCTGCCGCACGCGCGAAATGATGATCACGATCAGGCTGATGACGATCAGCATGAACACCAGCGCGACCGCGACATTCGCGGCGTACAGCCAGCCGTAGTAGCGGTCGAAGAACTCGGTGTTCGCGCTGGCGAGCGCGAGCATCATGAGCAGCAGGACTGCCGTGACCGCGACCGTTGAGACCAACAGCCGGACGACAAAGCTCTTCATGTCCGTTCGGCCGCGTCGAAATCTATTTCGCACGTTCAGACGCCGTAAAAGTGAACTTCTTCCAATCGGACGACAGGTTCCAGTCGCGGTTGTTAACCGCGTCGATCTGGAACGGTTTGGGCATCAATGCGATATCGAGCTGCAGGCGCACCGATGCGTCGTAAGTTTCTCCCGGATGCACCTGATTCCGGTCGATCACATGCCACGAAGTGATGTGCTTGATCACCGCCATTGCTTCGTTGAGCGATGCGAAACGCAATTGCAAGCCGCCCGTGGACACGCGATATTCGTTGGTGAGCGGCTGATAGGAAAGACGCAGGCTTTGCGACACGTTGACCGGCTCTTCGTCGAACCAGTACCAGCGCGGCCGCGACAGCGTGAAGTCGAGTGAGAAGTAGAGCGGTACGCTACGATTCACGGCTTCTTCGAGACTGCTGTTGAGATCGAAGTCGAAGTGGGCATCCAGACTCCAGCCGGTATTGTCCGCTTGCAACGATGCCCGCTGCACGGAGATCGTCTCGGCATGAGCGGCGCCGGCCGGGGTGAAGCTCAGCCAGAGCGCCAGCGCGGCCCACACGGCAACCGCGAGCCGAAGCGGAAAAAAGCGTTTGGTCGTCACCGTTTCTGAAAGTGCGCGTAGAAGAATCTGTCGTGGTCCGCGAAGGCTTCCGCGTCCCGGCTCGATGACGGGGCGGCGCGTGGCGCCTCACCCTCGCCGGAATATGCGGCATGTGTACCGTCCGGTGAACCTTGTACTGCACTCGCGCGCTCTCATTGGCAATGGCTTACACAGCTGACGGCAACAATTGCCCCGGCGTGTCCAATCGTACCGCATCTTCATGCAGGGTTCCAAACCATCGGGCCTGATCCTCTCCCTCCTCGGGGAAGATCGAGTAGGTCACGTAGAGCAGTTCCCCGCCTTTCGCGACGAGCGGCCACAGCGCAGTCAGGATGCGCCTCTGCTCTTCGACCAGCGCCGCGATATCCGAAGGACGCCGCAGCCAGCGCAGCGGATACCGGATGACGCCGCACGATGCCCGACGCCGAGCACGGCACGTCCGCGAGGATGCGGTCGAACGGCTGACCGTCGAACCATGGCGCGGTATCGCCCGCGTCGCCGACCTTCACGTCGGCCTTCAGTTTCAGGCGCGTCAGGTTTTCGTCGATGCGCTTCGCCCGGTCCGCATCGCTTTCGAGCGCGATCAGATCGACGTTCGCCAGTTCAAGGTATGGCCGGTCTTGCCGCCGGGCGCGGCGCATGTATCGAGCACGCGCATGCCGTCGCGCGCGTCGAGCAGTTGCGCGCCCGCGTCCTGCACCGAGACGACACCATCGGCGAAGCCGGGAATGCGATCGACCGGTATCGGCGTCCTGGGACGCACCGCGTGCGGGCCAGCCGCGTCGGCTTCCATGCCATCGGCCTGCAGGCGCCGCAAGTAGTCGTCGACACTCGCATGACGCGCGTTGACGCGCAAGGGAAAGCGGCCCGTGCCCGTTACCCGCGTCGAGGATGTGTCGCCGCGCGTCGGGCTGACCACGCCTTACCCGTGCCGATCCACCATTGCGGATAATTCCAGCGCGCGACTTCGCTCCGGCTCGCCTCGGCGATCAGGGTATCGCGCTCGCGCAAGAAGTTGCGCAGCACGGCATTCACCAGCCCCTTCGCGAAAGAGCTTTCGCGGCGCGTGGCAATCGCGCTCACCGCCTGATCGACCACCGTGAAAGGCGCATAGGCCGCGTTCGCGTCGTCGTCCGTCAGCAGCGCGCGCGCACACGAGCACATTCGACACATGCGGCGGCGGCGCCTTGCGCACGAGCTACAGGAGCGCATCGGCGAGCGCGAGACGGCGCATCGCGCGAGACGCGATGTCCTGCACGGCGCTGCGCGCCGTCGATGCCGCATTCTTGTGCGATGCCGCGACCGTCTACAATGTTGGCAGGCAACGCCGATCCCGCGCCCACGGCCTGCGCCGCGCCGTCGAGCGCGAACGCCAGCGAATCGGGCGCGAAATGCAGCGTGTTCAAGCGGGACGATGCACGCGCCGGTCGATTGGGCGCATCGGCACGCGCTCGGGAAGCCTTGTCTGTCATGTGGAAATGAGAACGATCGAACGGCAGCAGCCCGCTTGCGTGAACGTCGATTGTAACTGGTGGACATTTCACGCCTTGACGCACAAGGAAGGAACCGTCATAAGAAAGGGCCGGCTCCGTTTAACCGGAGCGGCCCTCGGTCGACCGACAGATGCAGCGTCATCGCCTCATATGCGGCCTTAGATGCGGCCGGTGTGTGCCATCTCCATCAGCCGCGCGACGCGCTCTTCGGTGGCCGGGTGCGTCGAGAACAGATTGGCGATGCCGCCGCCCGACAGCGGATTCACGATCATCATCTGTGCCGTGGCCGGATGCGCCTCGGCGGTCGGGAACGGCGTTCCCGTCGCGTAGGCGTGGATCTTTTCGAGCGCGCTGGCGAGCGCCTGCGGATCGCCGGAAATCTGCGCGCCGCCGCGATCCGCCTCGAACTCGCGGGCGCGGGAAATCGCCATCTGGATCACCGCGCCCGCGATAGGCGCAAGGATTGCCACCAGAATGCTCGCGATCGGATTCGACGGACGGCCTTCATCGTCGCGTCCGCCGAAGAACATCGCAAAGTTCGCCAGCGCCGAGATCGCGCCCGCCATCGTCGCGGAGATGGTCGAGATCAGAATGTCGCGATGCTTCACGTGCGCCAGTTCGTGCGCCATCACGCCGCGCATTTCGCGCTCGGACAGCACGCGCAGAATGCCCGTGGTCACCGCGACCGCCGCGTGTTTCGGGTTGCGGCCCGTGGCGAACGCGTTCGGCGCATCCTCGTTGATCAGATAGACGCGCGGCATCGGCAACTCGGCGCGCTGCGCGAGTTCGCGCACCATGCGGTAGAACTGCGGCGCGCTGCTCTCGTCGACTTCCTGCGCGTTGTACATGCGCAGGACCATCTTGTCCGAGAACCAGTACGAAAAGAAATTCATGCCGAGCGCAATGCCAAGCGCGAGCAGCATGCCCTTCGACCCGCCTATCACCCCGCCGATCACGGCGAATAGGGCCGTGATCGCAGCCATCAGCATCGCGGTTTTGACCCAGTTGAACATGTGCGGAAGTTCCTTTCCCAGATACGTTGCGCATGGTGCGCGGTTGTCACGGCCGACTTGTCCGAAACGACGATTGTAAGAAAAACGTTAGACGGGGCGTCCGGCAATAATTCAATCGGTCATGCATTTATCGATGCGACGTCGCCAGCTTGATGCCCAAGCCCATGAAGCCCGAGCCGACACCGCGATCCAGCCACTTCTTCACGCCTGGCTTGCCCGAGAAACGTTCGGTCACGCTGCCCGCGATCCACGCAACGAAGCTGTTCCACGCCGTGCTCATCGCGATGAAGGCCGCGCCGAGCATGAGGAACGCGAGCGTCTTGTGCTGGCTGTCGGCGGCGACGAATTGCGGGAAGAACGATACGAAGAAAAGCCACCACTTTGGGTTCAGAACATTGGTGACGAAACCCTGCGTGAACAACTGGCGCAGCGACTTGGGCACGCTCGGCACGTTGCGCGAATCGTCGGTGACGGCTTCGTGTTTTGCGAAGATCAGGCGCACGCCGAGATAGATTAGATAAATGGCGCCGGCGATCTTGACGACCGTGAATGCCGTCGACGATGCCGCGAGAATCGCCGTCAACCCGAATGCGCAGGCGAGCGTATGCACGATGCATCCCGCGGAAATGCCCAGCGCCGACACAACGCCCGCGCCGCGCCCCTGCGCGACGCTGCGCTGCGGTATCGGGACCGGGCGTGACGTTCAGAAGAAAGACGGCGAGCAGGAAGAAGGCAAAACCGGTAATGCTGAGCATCGGAAACTCCAGAACCAAGCGCTATGTCTAGACGACTTATTTTAGCGCCGAGGTCTTACCGCTGCGTGGCTTCCGGCAAGGTGAAGCGCTGTCCTTTGGCGAGCGTCGCGCCCGTGAGGAACTCGCGCACCGGCAGGCGTTTGCCGCCCGGCTTCTGCAATTGCGTGAGCTGCAGCGCGCCGCTTCCGCACGCGACGACGATGCCGTCGGCGGAGATTTCCGCGATCGTGCCCGGCTCGCCCGCGCCGCTCACGGGCTGCGCCGACCAGATTTTGATGACGACGCCGTCCAGCGTGCCGAACGCGCCCGGAAAGGGATCGAACGCGCGAACCTGACGCGTAAGTTCTTCCGCCGGACGCCGCCAGTCGAGCGCGGCCTCATGCTTGGCGATCTTTTCGGCGTAGGTCGTGCCGTCGTCCGGTTGCGGCGTGGAGGGCAGCGCGCCGTCGCGCTCCAGATCGCGCAACGCGGCGACGATCATCTCCGCGCCCATCGCGGTGAGCCGATCGTGCAGCGCGGCGATGGTGTCGTCGGGACGGATCGGCGTGCGGCCTTCACGGATCATCGCGCCGGTGTCGAGACCGGCGTCCATCTGCATGAGCGTGATGCCGGATTCGGCGTCGCCCGCTTCGATCGCGCGATGGATCGGCGCCGCGCCGCGCCAGCGCGGCAGCAACGAAGCGTGGATGTTGATCGCGCCGCGCGGCGGGATATCGAGCACTTCCTGCGGCAGGATCAACCCGTATGCCGCAACCACCATCACATCGTGCGGCGTGGCGCGCAGCAGGTCGATGGCATCGGCCCCTTCCTGCGGATACTTGCCCGCACGCCGCAGCGAGGTCGGCTGCGCGACCGTCAGGCCGTGCTCGAGCCCGAAACGCTTGACCGGGCTCGCGGTCAGTTTCATGCCGCGCCCGGCGGGCCGGTCGGGCTGCGTCAGCACGAGCGGAACCGAAAACCCGGCCGCATGCATGGCCGCGAGCGCGGCGGCGGCGAATTCGGGCGTCCCGGCGAAGATGACACGCAACGATTGAGTCATGCAGATACCTTCGGGCCGGCCGGTCGAAACACGGCTCACAGCGCCTTTTCGAACTTTTTCATCTTGCCGCGAATGCAGGTCTGCTTGAGCGTCGACAGGTATTCGACGAACACCTTGCCCAGCAGATGATCCATTTCGTGCTGGATGCACACCGCGAGCAGGCCGTCGCAATTCAGTTCGAAGGTTTCGCCCTTTTCGTTGAGCGCACGCACGCGCACCTTGTCCGGACGCTCTACGACGTCGTAAATGCCGGGCACCGACAGACAGCCTTCTTCCCACTCCTTGTTCTCATCGCTCGACCAGACGATCTCCGGATTGATGAAGACCATCAACGCGTCGTGCGCGGCGGAAACGTCGATCACGATCACGCGCTCGTGCACGTCCACTTGCGTCGCCGCGAGGCCAACGCCCGGCGCGGCGTACATCGTCTCGGCCATGTTGGCGGCGACTTTGCGGATGCGGTCGTCCACCACGGCGACGGGCTTGGCTACCTTGTGGAGCCGCTTGTCGGGGTAGTTGAGGATTTTGAGCAGAGCCATGATTCGGAGTGTCCACGCGCGCCGCGACGCGGGTAAATCGGCCATTCGGCCAGGTTGCGGGTAGTTGGCGGCATGCCGAAGATATGCGGGTAAATCCAGACGATTCAACGCCGCGGACATGCGGCCAGAAGGTGTGGCCAGACGGCATCGCGACGGGCGGCGAATGGGGTCGGGCGACGCTTCTGATTGTTCATTACTTTTTCTGTACAGGGGCAAAAATCTTAACATAACGATCGCCCTTCTGCCGACCGATCCCATCGTGCAAGCCGCGTGCGCCATACCGTCCGGCGATGCCGACGACCTTCGCGCGTGGTTGCGCCTCGTGCATACGAGCGGCCTGCGTCCGCACGCGCTACGCCAGTTGTTGACCGAATTCGGCGGCCCGCTTGACATGCTCGCCGAGAGCTACGCGGAACTCGCGCGTGTGGTAGGCGCGACCGCGGCCCGGGCCGTGCTTACGCCGCCCGCCGAAATCGAGCACGTGCCCTTCGATGACTATATTGAGAACGTCCGCGCGTGGGCCTGCGCGCCGGAAAATCATGTGTTGACGCTCGCCGATAGTGCGTATCTCGCCGCGCTACTGACGATGCCCGACCCGCCGCCGCTGCTCTACGTCAAAGGCCGGCTGGAGCTGCTGCAAACGCGCACGGTCGCGGTCGTGGGCAGCCGGCACGCGACGCAGCAAGGCTTCGAAGACGCGCGGCGCTTCGCCCGCGCGTTCTCAGACGCGGGGTTCGCGGTGAGCATCGATTCGGCCGCGCATCGGGGCGCTGCTCGGTAGCACGGGCACCGTCGCAGTGGTCGGCACGGGAGGATATCGTGTATCCGTCCGTGAATCGCGATCTGGCGCATGAAATCGCGCGCGACGGGGTGATCGTATCCGAATGGCCGCTGCGCACGCCGCCGCGCTCGGCCAACTTCCCGCAGCGCAACCGGTTGATCGCAGGCCTCTCTCTGGCGGCGTACTGATCGTCGAAGCCACAATGCGCTCGGGTTCGCTAATCACCGCGCGGCTCGCCAACGAAATGGGGCGCGATGTCTTCGCGATCCCGGCTCGATCCACGCGCCGCTCTCACGCGGCTGTCACCGCATGCTCAAGCAGGGCGCGAAGCTCGTCGAAACGCCGGACGACGTGCTCGAGGAATTCGGGTTGGTCCGAGCCCGCCCCGTGTCGAAACGCGCCGCGTCGGCGCCGATCGTGCCGCCGAGCTCAGCGTGGGCGTCCGCGCACCTGCCGGACATCCCGGCCGACGCCGATGCCGCACGCGTGCTCACGGCGCTGGGCCACGCGCCTGCGACGCTTGAAATCCTCGCGGCGCGTACCGAAATGGATGGCGCCGGACTGCAGGGCGCGCCGCCGCGATTGGAACTGGCCGGACGGCTCGTCGTGCTGCCGGGCGGCCGGTACGCGGCGCTCGAACGCTCGTAAGCTCGCTCCGTGCTACATTCGCAAAAAATGCGCCGTCGCGCGCCGCCCCACGAGAAGGATTTGCAAAAACCGCCATGCCCGCGCTGAACCTCGACACCGACGCCGAAGAAATTGCCGAGCACCTCGCCGCGCCCGGCACGCTGTTCGTCGCGTGCCTGTGCGCCGACTGGTGCGGCACCTGCCGAGAGTACCGCGAGGGCTTCGACCGCCTGGCGGACGCGCATCCGGATATTTGCTTCGCCTGGGTCGATATCGAGAATCACGCCGATACGCTTGACGACCTCGACGTCGAGAATTTCCCGACCATCCTGATCGAAGACTCGGTTGCGACCCGTTTTTTCGGTACGGTATTGCCGCAGGTATCGATCGTCGAGCGCATGCTCACCGATCTGACCGCCTTGCCCAATATCACGGGCGGGCCGAAACTGCGCCCGGCGCTTGCTACGGCGTAAGCGGGTGCGCGGGAAATGCGCGCATTGCGCCAACGACCATACTAGAAAAGCCTACGCTTCAACCCATTAGCTCGAACGCAATAACGCCACGATATCGGCGTCTCCTATAATGACCTCGACGCCAAGAAACGAGAAAATGGTGCGTCGAGCATAGAAGGGAGACCGCATGCATCGGAGAAGAGGAAAGAGAAAGCAGACCTTCGCCCTGGCGATCCCCATTAGCGGCAACGCTATTGCTGACGTTCAGCCCCCTATCAAGCGCGCAAGACGAAAACAACATAGACGCAATGCAAGCATATGTTTCGCGTGATTACCGCCAACCTGAACGGCATTCGTTCGGCCGCCAAGAAGGGCTTCTTCGACTGGTTCGGCGAACAGAAGTCGGACGTCGTGTGCGTGCAGGAGATCAAGTGCTCGCAGGACGATCTCACGCCGGAATTTCTCGCGCCGCACGGCTTTCAGGGCTACTTCCGGCACGCGGTGAAGAAGGGCTACAGCGGTGCGGGACTCTATACGCGTCACGAGCCAGATGACGTGATCATCGGCTTCGGCAGCGATGAGTTCGACCCGGAAGGGCGCTACGTGGAAGCACGCTTCGGCAAGCTATCGGTGGTGTCGGTGTATGTGCCCTCGGGCTCGAGCGGTGACGAGCGTCAGCAGGCCAAATATCGCTTCATGGACGAGTTCATGCCGCATCTGGCTGAGCTCTCACGCGAGCGCGAGGTGATTCTGTGCGGCGACGTGAACATCGTGCACAAGGAAATCGACATCAAGAACTGGAAGAGCAACCAGAAGAATTCGGGTTGCCTGCCGGAAGAGCGCGAATGGCTCACCAAACTGTTCGACGAAGTCGGCTACGTCGACGTGTTCCGCACCATCGACCAGCAGGCGGAGCAGTACACGTGGTGGAGCAATCGCGGTCAGGCGTATGCGAAGAACGTCGGGTGGCGGATCGATTATCAGATCGCGACGAAGGAGATTGCCGCGACCGCGAAGAAGACCTCGATCTTCAAAGATATCAAGTTCAGCGACCACGCGCCGCTGACGATCGATTACGATTGGAAGATCTAAGAGTTCTATTACGATGCCGCTTCGCGAATAGTGCCGAAGCGGTGTCTGTCAGGAGGAAGTATTGGCAGCGTTTGCAGCTCTTTGGCAGTCAACTGCCTCGGTATTCGGGTATCAACGACACACTGCGCGCCGCGCGTATGCTGACGTAGAACCCGTAGTCAAACATCAAAGCGACATATCTCTCACCTGCTCGATGAGGGGTGATTCCGCCGTGCAACACGTGAACAAAACGGAGGGCAATCAATCAGTCGTTGGACTGCGGCATAGATGTGGTTGCCACTATCGATTTTGACTAAGAAGGCGTTCTTTTTATTCTCGATGCAGAAGTGTTTAACGGACTCAAGCTGCGTCGCGAAGCTGCTTTCGCTTGGATCACCGGCATCTTTGCGGACGTCTTTGAGCTTTTCGACGATCGCCTCTGACGCCGCAACATTCAGGCTCGTGACGGACACATTTTTTTGACCTTTGAGCAAAGACTTGGAGATCGATTTTGAGAAAAGACTAAGGGCATCTCTCGGAACTGCTGCAGACAGCACTAGTCTGTCAATGTAGGCATCGTTAGCCAAATATCCAATGCTTGGCAACCCGCAGCAGACAGCATGCTGATCGAGGATGCTTTTGATGTGCGCTTTTGACTGGTCAGGACTGGTCAAGTTGTAATCCAGCATGAGCGTTTGAATTCGTGAGGCGGTTCCAACCCCTCTTCATATCTCCATCCCAGATGGTTGGTCAACTGCTTGATCCCAGACACCTTCAAATAGGCTTGTTGTCTCGGGTCAACGAGTAGATGAACGACAACAACTCCGGTTGAAGCGAAGCGTCAACCACATGAATGTCATCGAGAAAGATAGTGAAACTTTCTGACGTTGAGACTGATCCCAAAGCCCGACGCAAACGCGGCGTCATCCTGGCGAGCTTGCTAGCAACAGCGGCGTCGTTTTCGGACTCGCCAAGCGTCAAAAGCTCTTCGGCCAAGACCGCGAGATCGGTCGGTGACGACGAATAGGTCTGCATTGCCACCCAGCAGAATGGGCGGTCAAGCATCTTTAGCTGATGCATCGCAAACGCGAGAAGACTGGATTTACCGGAGCCTCGTCGTCCATACACGATGTGATTTGTTGGGACAACAATCTCTGCCTCGAGATTTGTCACGGAGGGCGTGTATCGGGCGAGAAAATCGGTCCCGAAAGTATTTCGATCTACAGTCAAGCTCGCGGACAACTTACGCAGAAGCGTACTCTCGGGCGTGGTCAAAATATTATCAGGCTTCTTCGGACGAGCACTGATAATGATTCTGTTCTTGTCTTGAATTCATTGTCTTCCGACAGTCGCTCGTTGACGTCGTCCAGTAACTGGAAGAACCTCGGATGAGGTTTTGCGAATTCGAACACGAGAAAGGCGCCATCGGGGCGATTCTTGATGTGTAAAGACGGTCGAGTGCCAGCCAATACAATGCTTCAGAGAACGCGTGGATGACGATTGCCAAGTCGTCTTTTTTGCAGGCTATTCATAAGTTGATGCCATCGTCCGTCAAGAATTTTTTTGCGTCGGTTATAAGATAAGATCGGATACGACCTTCTCGGCCTCTAAGACACTGAGTAGCAGGTCGCGCTCCTCCGCGAGATAGCTGTATAATCTGCCAAATTTCGATCGTCGCGAAAATTCTTGAGTTTGACCTTATACAGAGCATGCTTGACAAGCGTTTCTGGTAGGAGATCGACTTTCTGGTGATCGGTCGAGTCAGTCGTGTAGGAGCCGTCATGCTTTAATGAAACGGCTCTCTTGACGTTGTAGGCGGCATAATACAGTCTGGATATCTTTTGCCGCCACTCACCGGCCTTAATCGATTTGGCGAAAGCGAAATGACTTTCACCCAAGCGATAAAGTCCTATCACATTCGAGTTGATCTCGTTACGAATCTTTTCCAGCTCTGGCTTGTCAAGTATGCCTGCAAGATTTTTTATCATGCGTAGCGGATTTGACGACGTATTGAAAAGATATGGTTCTTTGATGCCCTTGTGCACCTTATTGCTCCCTCGGCGTTAGTTTTTATCGTTAAGCCAGCAACGGCTACTTCCCAGAACCCTTCTTGAACCGCCACATCCCTCCATAATTCGGCAACTGGTCGATCGTCTTGCCGATCGCCTTCGCGTACAGCGGCATCATGTCGGGCATGCGCTTCACCAGGTCCTGCGGCGATCTGGCCCATACGGATGCATCCAGATGAAGCCGTTGTCCGAGCGATGTGTGTTGTTGTCGATCTTGTTCCACAAGGTGACGGCCGCGCGTGGATCGTAGCCTGCGCGTGAGGCGATCTCGCTGTCGATCACGTCGGCTTCGGTTTCATCGGCGGGGGAATAGCGCATCGCGAGCAGTTGATCGCCGATGCCGAGCGGCTCCTGTCCCACATCCGCGAAACCGAATAGTTGGCGGCATGGTGCTCGCCGTGAGCTGCGCCGCCTGCTGCTTGCCGAGCCGCTCGCGCGCATGTTTGCGCAGCGCGTGCGCGATCTCGTGGCCGATCATCATGCCGATCTCGTTGTCATTGAGATGCAGTTTCTCGATGAGCCCGCTATAGATCACGATCTTCCCGCCCGGCAGACAGTACAATGCGGATTTCGGGCGACTTGATGACGCTGACTTCCCACTTCCAGTTCTTTGCGCGGTCGTTCCACTTGAGCGCGAACGGAATTTCGTGATTCACGATAGCGCGCACACGCTTGACGAATTCGTTGTCGTCGGGAAGCAGGCGTTTGGTCTTCTCCGCTTCGTGGACGATCTGCGCGTATTCTTCGGCGGACTGCGCTTCGAGCGTGGCAGGCGGAATCAGGTTGTGGAACAGCGCCGCATTGCCGAAGCGGATCTGATTGTTCGGCGCGATGTAGGGCGGCGGGGCTTTCTGCTTGTCCTGAACGAGGGCGGATACGGGCGCGAATGACATCATGGCCAGCGCGCAAGCTAGTGCGCGAGCCCAGGCGCGGTGCGTGAAGGACGCCGTCACCGTTGAAGTCTCCAAGGCGCGATTTTAGGCAACAGTAACATGCCCGGAATGGACAGCGCGACTCAGATCAGGAAGTACTCGAACCATCCTGTCTGCGCGACGATGAACCCGCTTGACGCCGACGCGAAGGTGCGCGGCACGGCGGCCAGGCTCGTGAACAGCGCGAACTGCGTCGCGGTGTAGCGCGGGTCGGTCGTGCTGGCGATATAGGCGGTGAAGGTGGCAAGCGTAAGTCCGGTCGCGAAGGTTTCAAAGCCGTACAGCACGCCGAGCGCGAGCGGCGACGGCCCGATCTTCGCGAGCCAAGCGAAGCCGATGGTCGCGAGAATCTGCAACACGCCGAAGATCCACAGCCCACGCGCGATGCCGATCTTCACCAGAAAAATGCTGCCGATGATGCCGCCCGCGAGGCTCGTCCAGAACGCGATCGCCTTCGCGATCACGCCGATCTGCATCAGAAAGAAGCCGAGGTCGATGAAGAACTTGGTGGCGAGCGCGGTCGCCATGGTGTCGCCGAATTTGTACAGGAAGATGAAGCCGACCACGAGCAGCGCCGTGCGCCAGTCGCTGCACGTGATGAACTCGTGAAACGGCTCGACGATCGCTTCACACAGGTTCTTCGGTGGGGCGGCCATGCAGCTTCGGCTCCTTGACCACCAGCGTCATGATGATGCCCAGCAGCATGAACGTCGCCGTGACGATGAACACGGTCTTCCACGGCAAATGGTCCGCGAGGATCAGCGACAGCGAACCGGGCACGAGCCCCGCCACCTTGTACGCGTTCACATGCACCGCGTTGCCGAGATCCTGTTCTGTATCGGCGAGCAACTCGCGCTGGTAGGCATCGATCACGATGTCCTGGCTCGCGCTGAAGAACGCGACGAGCGCGGCAACGGCGGCCACCGCCCAGATGTTTTCCGCAGGCGAAAAGAAGCTGAACGAGCCGATCGCGAGCGTCACCAAAATCTGCGTGACGAATATCCAGCCGCGCCGTCGGCCGGGCGTCCAGCCGGAGAAGCGCGGAATGAAGCGGTCCATCAGCGGCGACCACACGAACTTCCACGTATAGGGCAGGCCGATCAGCGCGAACAGGCCGATTTCCTTCCGTTGACGTGCGCGGTCGTGAGCCACGCCTGCAACAGATTGAACAGCGTGAACAGCGGCAGTCCCGACGTGAAGCCGAGAAAGACGCAGATGAGGATGCGCGCGTTCAGGTACGCGCGCCAGCCGGGATGATCTTCGTGTGCGGTTAGAGCGGGCGCCTCGTTTGGCGTATCGGGTATATCGGATAGCGTGCTTGGGTCGATGCGGGATTATCCGGTATTCGTTACCGGCGCTTCACGCGATAGACCGCAAGACTACCACGCCAGTTCTCGCCCCAACGGACCGTCTGGCCGCCGTGCAGCACCACGCGGTCGAGAATCTCGATGCCCACTTCCGGCGCGAGCGCCTCGAAATCCTTGATCGTCAGCACGCGCACGTTCGGCGTGTTATGCCATTGATACGGCAGCGATTTCGACACTGGCATGCGCCCCTGGATGACCGCCAGCCGATGCGGCCAATACCCGAAGTTCGGAAACGACACGATGCACTGACGCCCGACGCGCACCGTCTCGCGCAGGATCGCGGCGGTCTGATGAATGGTCTGCAGCGTCTGCGAAAGGATCGCAAAGTCGAAGCTTTCGTCTTCGAACAGACGCAGGCCGTCTTCCAGATTCTGCTGGATCACGTTGACGCCTTTCTGCGCGCACGCGAGCATGCCCGCGTCGTTGATCTCGATGCCGTAGCCCTGCACGTCGAGTTCTTCGCCGAGCAGCGAGAGCAGCGAACCATCGCCGCAACCGAGATCGAGCACCGTCGAGCGCGGTTCGACCCAGCGCGTGATCGCCCGGAAGTCGGAGCGCAGCGAGAGCGAATCGAGGGTGTGCTGGTTCATGCGCCGACCTCTGTGGCGATGCGTTCGTAGTAGGCGCGAACAAGGTTGTGATAGCGCGCATCGTCGAGCAGGAAGGCGTCGTGGCCGTGCGGCGCAGCAATTTCGGCGTAGCTCACCGTGCGCTTGTTGTCGAGCAGCGCCTTCACGATCTCGCGCGAGCGCGCGGGCGCGAAACGCCAGTCGGTCGAAAAACTCGCGATCAGATACTTCGCGGTGCTGTTGGCGAGCGCGCGGCGCAGATCGCCGTCGAAAGCCTTGGCCGGATCGAAGTAATCGAGCGCGCGGGTGATGAGCAGGTATGTGTTCGCGTCGAAGTATTCGGCGAACTTGTCGGCCTGATAGCGCAGATACGATTCCACTTCGAATTCGACATCGAAGTTGAAGTTGTACGCATCGAGCGCGCCTTCCGCACGGCGCAGCGCGCGGCCGAATTTCACGGCCATGTCGTCGTCGGACAGATAGGTGATGTGGCCGATCATGCGTGCCACGCGCAGGCCGCGGCGCGGTTTCACGCCGTGCGTGTAGTAGTCGCCGCCGTGGAAGTCGGGATCGGAGAAGATGGCGGAGCGCGCGGTCTCGTTGAACGCGATGTTCTGCGCCGACAGCTTCGGCGTCGATGCGATCACGATGCAATGCGCCAGCCGCTCCGGATACATGATGCTCCACGCGAGCGCTTGCATGCCGCCGAGGCTGCTGCCCATCACCGCCGCGAAACGCTCGATGCCGAAACGGGCTGCGAGCCGCGCCTGCGCGTTCACCCAGTCTTCGACGGTGACCACGGGAAAGCTCGCGCCGTACGGTTTGCCGGTGGCGCCGTCGATGCTCATCGGTCCGGTCGAGCCGAAACACGAGCCGAGATTGTTCACGCCGATCACGAAGAAGCGATTGGTGTCGAGCGGCTTGCCGGGGCCGACCATGTTGTCCCACCAGCCGACGTCCTCCGGATTGCCGTCGTACAGGCCCGCGACGTGATGCGATGCGTTCAGCGCATGGCACACGAGCACGGCGTTGGAACGCGCGGCGTTCAGTTCGCCATAGGTTTCCACGACGAGCTCATAGTCGCCGAGCGTCGAGCCGTTCTGCATCGCGAGCGGCTCGGTGAAGCGTAGCGTTTGGGGCGTGACGATGCCGATCGATTCCATTCATTCCGCCTTGATAGAGCGGCTAAACGGTGTCGGCGAAGCACGAAAGGGAAAGCGTGCGCGGCTGACGACCTCTTTAGCCGCATTTATAGTGAACCGTTCGCGATATGTCGCTTGGGTTCGCGCGCCCGCAATCGAGTCAGCAAATCGGCGCGTGGTTGTACTTCGGGCACTTCGGAAAATGCTCGTTAGCGGTGAAGTATAGCGGAAAATGTCATAAGTCTTTCCGCGCCACGGGCTTTGCGCGACGCAACGTCTCAGAACGCGCGGCCGCGCAGCCCGAGCGTCAGCGCGCGCAGCGATCGCACCGTGCGGTCCACATAGTGCGGCCGTCCCGCGCCCGGCAGACGCATCGAAAGGCCACCGTTCGCGGTCTTTGCGACCGGCAGGTGGCCCACGATCCACACCGTGCGAATACCCAGCCGCCGATACCGCTTCAGATGCCCATGCGTGTCCTCGACGAGGATCGCATCGCGCAAGCGCACGTGCGCGCGGCGCATTTCGCGGCGCAGCATGGTGGCATCGGGCTTGGCGCGCCACACGTCCTTCGCGCTCATGTCCTCGATCGCGATCACCCGCTCGAACAGTTTGTCGATCCCCAGTTCCGTCAGCACCGCGCGCGTAGATTGTCGGCGCGTTGGTCAGCACGATCTTGCGTCCCGGCAGCGCGCGCAGCATGCGGCCAAGGCCGCGTTCGGCGCGCAGCATCGACGGCAGATCGGCGAAGGTGTGCACGACGCGCAGGAAATCGGTGGCATCGACGTCGTGATGTCTGACCAGTCCGAGCAGCGCCGCGCCGTAGCGTTGCGTGTAACCGGTGCGCAGACGGTTCGCCTCGTCAAGATCGGCGTGCAGGCGATCCATGATGTACTGCGTCATGCCCTTGTTGATCGCCGGAAAAACCGCGTGCGATGCGTGATGCAGCGTTGTCGAGATCGAAGAGCCAGACGGACCGCGTGTCTTGGCGCGGCGGCAGCGAGAAGGGCGTTCATCGTGAAAACGCCCGCGGGAGGGCGGGCGTCTTGAGCAGTGGAAGAAGGCTCAATGCGAGCGGATCATCGTGCCGAACGGCTGCTCGGTGAGAATTTCGAGCAGCACCGAATGCTCGATGCGTCCGTCGATGATGTGCACCGAACGCACGCCGCTCTTCGCGGCATCCAGCGCGGAGGAGATCTTCGGCAGCATGCCGCCGGAGATGGTGCCGTCGGCGAACAGCGCGTCGATTTCGCGGGCCGAAAGGTCCGTCAGCAGCGTGCCTTCCTTGTCCATCACGCCGGGGATGTTGGTCACCATCACGAGCTTTTCGGCGTTCAGCACCACCGCCAGCTTGCCCGCGACCAGATCCGCGTTGATGTTGTACGAGAAGCCGTCTTCGCCGAAGCCGATCGGCGAAATTACCGGAATGAACGCGTCGTCCTGCAGCGCCTTGACGACCGCCGGATTGATCGTCTCAACCTCGCCGACCTGGCCGATGTCGATGAACTGGCCCGGATTATCGCGATCCGGCATCATCAGCTTGTGTGCGTGGATGAGGCCGCCGTCCTTGCCGGTGAGACCGACCGCATGACCGCCGAAGTGATTGATGAGCGTGACGATGTCCTGCTGCACTTCGCCGCCGAGCACCCATTCGACCACTTCCATGGTCTCTTCGTCGGTGACTCGCATGCCCTGAATGAAGGTGCCCTGCTTGTCGATCTTCTTGAGCGCCTGGTCGATCTGCGGGCCGCCACCGTGGACGATCACCGGATTGATGCCGACCAGCTTGAGCAGAATGACGTCGCGCGCGAAGCCTTGCTTCAGACGCTCTTCGGTCATGGCGTTGCCGCCGTATTTGATCACGACCGTCTTGCCGTGATACTGACGGATGTAGGGCAGCGCCTCGGCCAGAATTTCAGCTTTCAGGGTAGGCGTGATCTGCGTGAGGTCAGGGAGCTCGGACATGGCGGCTTGGGGACGAGGCGTTTAAACACGCCGAATTGTACACAACTGACGCAGCACAACAGGTCGTTTTTGCCTTGGCTCCGTCTCGCTTTGTGGCATGCGATGATGACGCGCTAATCGATGACAACATGATGAACGCATAGCCTCCATCCGGCACGCCGCCGACCGCCGGGACGCAGCGCTGCGGCGCGGTGTTCCGCTGCGGCTCGTTCGCCGGCGACGCCGCATGTTGGTGCGCGGCGCTTCCCGCGCTGCCGCCTGGGCGTTTGCGCAGCGGCGCGGGTTGCCTGTGCGCCGCTTGCCTCGCGGCGGACATCACGCGCGCATCACGCGAAAAATGGCAGAAGACAGCAGAAGGCGTGCCGCGTGGCACAGGCGGTGCGTTTCGAAATGCGACAAATCGCGCCACCGGCGGTTCCCGATACGGCGCAAGCACGATAATGTCGTATGAGGTTTCAATCATTGCAGCGCCGACCAGCACGCATCCCGATGCATCGCATAACCAATACCGGACGGGTCAATCTCGGTCATCTCTTCTGGCTTCGCTCGCTCGCGATCATCGGCCAGTTGTCGACCATTGCCGTCGTGCAGATTTTCTACGGAGCGAAACTGCCGCTGCCGGCTATGCTGCTCGTCATCGCGCTGGAGATGTTCTTCAACGGACTGACCTGGATGCGCGTGGCGCAGGCGCAGCCAGAAACCAATCTCGAACTGTTCGGCCAGATGTGGGTAGATCTCGGCGCGCTGTCCGCGCTACTGTTCCTGTCGGGCGGCGCGACCAATCCGTTCGTCACGCTCTATATTCCCTCGCTGGCCATCGCGGCGGCCGTGCTGCCGTGGACCATGATGACCTGCCTGATGGTTTTCGCGGTCGCGTGCTACGCGCTGCTCAGCTACAACTATGTGCCGCTCAACATCGAGAATCCGGCCAATCTGTTCGATTATTTTCGCACCGGGCTGTGGGTCAACTTCATGGTGAGCGTCGGGCTGATCGGCTGGTTCGTCGCGCGCATGTCGCGGGCCCTGCGCGTGCGCGATACCGCGCTCGCCGACGCCCAGCAGCGCCACATGCGTGACGAGCGCGCCATTGCGCTGGGTGTGCAGGCGGCGACGGTCGCGCACGAGATGGGTACGCCGCTGTCCACCATCGCGATGCTGTCCGAGGAATTGCGCGATTCCGCCGCGCACGACCGCAATCTCGCGCCCTACGCCGCCGATTTCGAACTGCTCGAGCAGCAGATGGCACTGTGCACGTCCGCGCTCGCGCGTCTGCGCAGCCGTGCGACCGAACCTTCGTTGCGTCAGCAGCTCGACGAATGGCTCGCGAGCTTCATCGAGCAATGGCGGCTGCGTCATCCGCAGGTGAAGTTCGCGCAGAGCGGCGGCACGCCCGCAGGCATGTGGATCGACGACCCGGTCGCGGTCGGCCAGATTCTGACGATCCTGCTCGACAACGCCGCGCGCGCCAGCAGCGATTCCGTGAGCCTGCAGGCGTCGGCGCAGGGCGAGAACGGCACCAGCACGCTGACCTTCGATATCTGCGACCGCGGGCCAGGCATTCCGCTCACGCTGCGCGCATCGCTGGGCGCGGGGCCGGTCGACAGCACGCAGGGCGGCCACGGCGTCGGGCTATATCTGGCGTTCGCGGCGGCGGCGCGGCTGAACGGCTCGATCGAACTGCTCGACGCCGAACCGCGCGGCACGCGCGCGGTGCTGCGCTTGCCGAGCCGCGCTTCGGCAGCGCCGAAGGGGCGCGCGGCGAGAACTGAACAAAGCGGTGCCGCTTGAGCGCGCGCCGACCGAATCAAGGAGAAAACACCATGAGCGATATGAATTTCCTGATCATCGACGACGACGAGGTCTTCGCGGGCATCCTTGCGCGCGGACTGACGCGGCGCGGCTATACCGCCCATCAGGCGCACGACGCGGACGAGGCCATCAAGCTCGCCAATCAGCACAAGTTCGGGCAGGTTACGGTCGATTTGCATCTCGGACAGGATTCCGGCCTGCGTCTGGTCGCACCGCTGCGTGATCTGCAACCGGACGCGCGCATTCTCGTGCTGACGGGTTACGCGAGCATCGCGACGGCGGTGCAGGCAATGAAGGACGGTGCGGACAACTATCTCGCCAAGCCGGCGAACGTCGAGTCGATTCTGGCGGCGCTGCACGAGCAGGCGAGCGAGCAGACCGCCGAGGAAGCGATCGAAAACCCGACGCTGTTGTCCGTCGCGCGACTCGAATGGGAGCACATTCAGCGCGCGCTTGCCGAGAACAACGGCAATATCTCGGCAACGGCGCGCGCGTTGAACATGCATCGGCGCACGTTGCAGCGGAAGCTGGCGAAAAAGCCGGTGCGGCAATAACGCTGGCCGAGGGTTATGAAGGGCGGAGAAAGTGGATGACCGCAAAAACGGCGCCCCAAAAAGAACCGCCCAAGCCTGGAAACGAGGGCGGAAATCGGAGAGTTGCAACGACTACATGCATACACATGGCATATGCACGTGGACAGAATACGCGGCCCGATGCCGCCCCAAATACGATAATTCTGAATATTAAGCGTCTCTTATTTCGTGACCGTGAGCAGTTAGCTTGGGCTTTCCCCCTGAGATCGACTGACGTCAACCGATCCGCTTTCAGCGGCCATCCGCGCCGCGATATCTCCCTCATACGCGCTCAAGAACTTCAGACTGAGCGCCGTAAAGCCCTCGTGAGCGCGACCGCAGAGTTCGCGCAGCGCCGTCCGTGGGGCGCGATTGAGGAGAGGTGAATTGGTTCGACCGCCTGTCTGTACTGGGCAAGCTGCTGCTTTCTTTTGCCGTGGTCATCGTATTTACCGCGTGCGTCGGG
Organism: Candidatus Paraburkholderia calva; assembly: GCA_001184395.1. GTDB lineage: Bacteria > Pseudomonadota > Gammaproteobacteria > Burkholderiales > Burkholderiaceae > Caballeronia > Caballeronia calva. The sequence continues at coordinate 49,264 of LFLF01000007.1, forward strand.
GTGACCGGGTGTTGTCGCTAGCCAAGATGAATGTGAATGGCCTGATCGAGGAAATCGGTGATCGTCATCTGGATGGCCTGCTGTACTGGGTCGAGGAAGTCAACAAGGACAAGCTGAACACCGATTTGGTCGCCACCAATCTCACCTTCGCCGACGACGCCGGCAAGGCGAAGCTTAAGCCGGACATGTCGACATCGCTGGGCGAAATGCATCGCGCGCTGGACAACGTGAGCCCGAGCATCATCAGCACGCAGGGACGCGTGCTCTACGACAAGATGACGCAAAGCGTCGCGGCGTGGGAAGAGATCATCCAGATACAGATGGGCACGAAGCCGATGCCAGCGGGCGGCGATCAGATGGACCTCGTCGCGCGGGCGATCGCCGCGAGCGAAGATGCGCGCGGCGCGCTCGAGCGTCTCGCGAACTTCAAGCGCCAGCGCGCCAACGAAGCGCGCAATCACGCCGACGACGAATACGCGACGATGCGCCTCGTCATGCTCGCGCTGGTCGCGGGCGCGGGGCTCGCAGTGTTCATCGGCTAGCGGCTGTCCGCGCAGTTCGGCGGCGAGCCGGCGTACGCGGCGCAGATCGCCAACCGCATCGCGCACGGCGATCTGACGGCGCGTCGAAACGCGTCTCGGCGACGATAGCAGCATGCTCCACAGCCTCGGCAACATGAGTACGCAACTGGCGCAGATCGTCGGCAGAATCCGTCATTCGAGCGATCCGATCCTGCATGCGTCGCGGGAAATTTCGCAGGGCAACACGGACTTGTCGCAGCGCACGGAGGAGCAGGCCGCATCGCTGGAGGAAACCGCGTCGAGCACGGAGCAATTGGCCGCGACGGTGCGCCAGAACGCCAGCAACGCCGATGAGGCGAACAGTCTCGCGCGCGGCGCGTCGAACGTGTCGGCTGCGCGGCAGCGTGCTGGTCGGCGAAGTCGTCGGCAATATGCGCGAACTCGCGGCGGGCTCGAAACGCATGACGGACATCATCGCGGTGATCGAAGGCATCGCGTTCCAGACCAACATCCTCGCACTGAATGCCGCCGTCGAAGCGTCGCGCGCGGGCGAGGAAGGCCGCGGCTTCGCGGTGGTCGCGGGCGAAGTGCGCGCGCTCGCGCAGAAGAGCGCGACCTCGGCGCGCGAGTCAAGGAGCTGATCGAAGCATCGACGGCGCGCGTGGACAGCGGCGCGGACTTAGCCGAGCGCGCGGGCGCGACGATGCACGAAGTCACGCAGGCGGTGCAGCGCGTGACGAACATCATGGCGCAGATTTCGTCGGCGTCGCACGAGCAGAGCACGGGCATCGAACAGGTGAATCTGGCGATTGCGCAGATGGACCAGAGACGCAGCAGAACGCGGCGCTCGTTGAGGAAGCGGTGGCCGCGGCGGCCGCCATGGCCGCAGGCCGAGTAGTTGAAGGGCGCAGTCGCGGTGTTCGAACTGGACCGCTCTGCACCTGAGCTTGTCCGCATGACGGCGACGGCAGCACTCGACGCGCCGTCGCCGTTTTTGCCGTTCGCCGCCGAGGGCGAACGGACCATTCGCGAAACGAATCCCACCATCCGAATCTGAAATATAAACGTAAGAAAAGCTTTCTTGCCTCTCTGCGGTCCTCTCCGTAAACTCCCGCCAATTCATTTTCAGCGCGCCGTGTAGTCGGCAAACGGACGCGCCGTCGTTCAGAAGAAGCGCTGCCCATGTCCGATTCCTTTTCCCGCGCTGGCCGGTTCAGCCGGATGCCCAGGGCGGCCGCGTGGTCGCGCCGGACGAGCACCTGCCCTGGCCGCAGATGATCGCGATGGGGGTACAGCACGTCGTCGCAATGTTTGGCTCGACCGGGCTCGCACCGCTGCTGATGGGTTTCGATCCGAATCTCTGCATTTTCATGTCGGGTATTGGCACGCTGCTGTTCTTCGTGCTGGTTGGCGGGCGGGTGCCGAGTTACCTCGGTTCGAGCTTCGCGTTCATCGGGCTGGTGATCGCGGTGACCGGTTACGGCGGCCACGGGCCGAACATGAACATTTCGGTGGCGCTGGGCGGGATCATCGCGTGCGGGGTGGCGTATGCGTTGATCGGGCTGATCGTCGCGGCGGTCGGCACGTGCTGGATAGAAGCGCTGATGCCGTCGGTCGTCACCGGCGCGATCGTTTGCGTGATCGGCCTGAATCTCGCGCCGATCGCCGTAAAGGACGTAATGGGCAACAACTTCGATTCGTGGATGGCGCTCATCACCGTGCTGTCGGTCGGCGCCGTGGCGGTGTTTGCGCGCGGCATGGCGCAGCGGCTGCTGATCTTGATCGGTCTCGCGATTGCCTATGTGTTGTACGCGCGGTGCTGACCAACGGCATGAACCTCGGCAAACCGATTGATTTCGGCGTGGTCGCGCAAGCCGCGTGGTTCGGTATGCCGCACTTCACGGCGCCTGTGTTTGAAGCACCCGCGATGACCCTGCTCGCACTCGTCGCGATCATCCTCATTGCGGAGAATCTCGGCCATATCAAGGCGGTCGGCGCCATGACCGGCAAGAGCCTCGATCGGTACATCGGCCGTGCGTTCATCGGCGATGGACTGGCGACTATCGTGTCGGGCTTTGCCGGCGGCACGGGCGTGACGACCTACGCGGAGAATATCGGCGTGATGGCGGTCACCAAGATCTACTCGACGCTCGTGTTCGTGATCGCCGCGCTGTTCGCAATCGTGCTCGGGTTCTCGCCGAAGTTCGGCGCGCTCATTCATACGATTCCCGGGCCGGTGCTCGGCGGTGTTTCCATCGTCGTGTTCGGGTTGATCGTGGTGACCGGCGCGTGGATCTGGGTCGTCAGGACAACCGCAATCTGATCGTGGCGGCGGTTACTTTGGTGCTTGGCACCGGGGACTTCACTTTGAAGCTCGGCGGGTTTGTGCTTGGGGGCATCGGGACGGCTACGTTCGGGGCCATCATTCTTTATGCCGTGCTGCGGAGGCGGGAGTCGTGGGTTATTTAAGATTTTGCTTTGCTGTAGGCGTTTGTTGGTTGGGTGTCGTCGGCACGATGGGCCTCTTGCCGCGCGTTGTTTGAAATAAGCGCGCGACAAGAGGCCCTTTGCTCCGACGAAACCCGCTGCAGCGACCGCATCGCACAAGATACTAACTCGTACTCGAACGCGCATCGCTTAAAGCCTGTGCTATAAAGCGGTCGTTAAAGCTGCCTAAATCGGGCCGCTGCCAGAATCCAACTTAATTGAGTCATGTCCAAAGCCCTGATCATCGCTGAGAAGCCTTCCGTTGCGACCGACATCGCGCGTGCGCTGGGCGGCTTTACCAAGCATGACGAGTACTTCGAGAGCGATGACTACGTGCTCTCGTCCGCCGTCGGTCACCTGCTGGAGATCGCCGCGCCGGAGGAATACGACGTCAAGCGCGGTAAATGGAGCTTCGCGAACCTGCCGGTCATTCCGCCGCATTTCGATCTGAATCCGATCGCCAAGAGTGAGTCGCGCCTCAAGGTGCTGACCAAGCTGCTCAAGCGCAAGGACATCGACCGCCTCATCAACGCATGTGACGCAGGGCGCGAGGGAGAGCTGATCTTCCGCCTGATCGCGCAGCACGCGAAGGCGAAGCAGCCGGTCCAGCGCCTGTGGCTGCAATCCATGACGCCGGCCGCGATCCGCGAAGGCTTCGTGAACCTGCGCAGCGACGCCGACATGCAACCGCTTGCCAACGCCGCCCGCTGCCGCTCGGAAGCCGACTGGCTGGTCGGCATCAACGGCACGCGCGCGATGACCGCGTTCAACAGCAAGGGTGGCGGCTTCTTCCTGACGACAGTCGGACGCGTTCAGACGCCAACGTTGTCGATCGTCGTCGAACGTGAGGAGAAAATCCGCCGTTTCGTGCCGCGCGATTACTGGGAAGTGCGCGCGGAGTTCATCGCCGCGAAGGGCCTGTACGAAGGCCGCTGGTTCGATCCCAAGTTCAAGCGCGTCGAAAACGACCCCGAGCAGCGCGATTCGCGCCTGTGGAGCATGGCGGCCGCCGAATCCATCGTGGCGGCATGCCGTGGCAAGACCGGCACCGTCACCGAAGAATCGAAGCCTTCCACGCAGATATCGCCGTTGCTGTTCGACCTGACCAGCTTGCAGCGTGAGGCCAACAGCCGCTTCGGCTTCTCGGCGAAGAACACACTCGGCCTCGCACAGGCGCTGTACGAAAAGCATAAGGTCCTCACCTATCCGCGTACCGATTCGCGCGCGCTGCCCGAGGACTACATGAGCACGGTCAAGGACACGATGACCATGCTCAAGGAGAGCAACAACTATTTGCCGTTCGCCAAACAGGTGCTCGACAAGGGCTGGGTGAAGCCGAACAAGCGCATCTTCGATAACTCGAAGATCAGCGATCACTTCGCCATCATCCCGACGCTGCAGGCGCCCAAGGCGCTGTCGGAACCGGAGCAGAAGCTGTACGACCTGGTCGTGAAGCGCTTCCTGTCGGTGTTCTTCCCGGCGGCGGAATATCTCGTGACCACGCGCATCACCGAGGTCTCGGGGCATCACTTCAAGACGGAAGGCAAGGTGCTCGTCGAGCCGGGTTGGCTGCAGGTCTACGGCCGCGAAGCCGCGGGAGAGGACGGCAACTTCGTGCCGGTGCAGAAGGACGAGAAGGTCGATGTCGAGAAGATCGAGGCGCACACGCTCGTGACCAAGCCGCCCGCGCGCTACAACGAAGCGTCGCTGCTCTCGGCAATGGAAGGCGCGGGCAAGCTCGTCGAAGACGAAGAACTGCGCGACGCAATGGCCGCGAAAGGCCTCGGCACGCCGGCCACGCGCGCGGCGATCATCGAAGGTCTGCTCGGCGAGAAGTACATGGTGCGCGAGGGCCGCGAACTGATTCCGACCGCCAAGGCGTTCCAGTTGATGACCTTGCTGCGCGGTCTGGGCGTCGAGGAACTCACCGCGCCGGAACTGACCGGCCAGTGGGAGCACAAGCTGTCGCAGATGGAGCGCGGCAACCTTCCTCGCGACGCGTTCATGCAGGAAATCGCCCGCATGACGCAGACTATCGTCAAGCGCGCGAAGGAATACGACTCCGACACCATCCCCGGCGATTACGCGCCGCTCGAGACGCCGTGCCCGCATTGCGGCGCGCAGGTGAAGGAGAACTATCGCCGTTTCGCGTGCACGAAGTGCGAGTTCTCGATCTCGAAGATTCCGGGCGGACGCCAGTTCGAGATTCCCGAAGTCGAGGAATTGCTGCGCGAGAAAACCATCGGGCCGCTATCGGGTTTCCGCAGCAAGATGGGTCGTCAGTTCTCGGCAATCCTGAAGCTTGCCTTCGACGACGAAATGAAGAACTTCAAGCTCGAGTTCAACTTCGGCCAGGACACCGGCGGCGAAGACGGCGAACTGCCCGATTTCTCCGAACAGACGCCGGTTGGCGCATGTCCGAAGTGTCAGTCGCGCGTATACGAGCACGGCATGAGCTACGTCTGCGAGAACTCGGTCGCGAATCTGAAGACCTGCGACTTCCGTTCGGGCAAGGTCATTCTGCAGCAGGAGATCGCGCGCGAACAAATACAGAAGATGCTCGGCGAGGGCCGTACGGATCTGCTGATGGGGTTCAAGTCGTCCCGCACCGGCCGTAACTTCAAGGCATTCCTCGTGAAGCAGCCGGACGGCAAGATCGGCTTCGAGTTCGAGAAGAAGGAAGGCAAACCGGCGGCGAAGACGGCCGCGGCCAAGCGCGGCGCGGCGGCATCCGACGCGCTGGCGGACAACTCGGAGGACGGTGACAGCGATGTCGCCGTCGCCGCGAAGACCACGCGCGCCAAGCCCGCGACGAAGACCGTAACAGCGAAGAAAGCGCCTGCCGCGAAGAAGGTCGCGGCGAAGAAGACCGCCGCGCGCAAAACCGGCTCGTAACCGAAGCGCGGTAAGCTTCCAGCGCACCAAAGCAAAAGCCCAGTCCACGACTGGGCTTTTCTTCTTGCCTCGGCGATATGCGCTTTAGAACGGTGACGGCGCCGGCATGCGTTCGCGCGTCCGGGAAGGCTTCGAGACCTTCGAGTCGAGTTCGTCGTCGAGCGAGCGCGGCTCATCCTCCGCGCGCTCCACATACTCCGGCTGCGCCGCGAGGGCGCGGCCACGGCCATCGCGCAGCCATTGCTTGCCGATCTGGTGATTCGGCGTCTGGCTGAAATATTCGACCAGATGATCGATGAAGGTCCGCACCTTTGCCGGCAGATGGCGGCGGCTCGGATACGCGACATTGATCTCGACCTGCGGCAACTGAAAATCGCTCAGCAGACGCACGAGCGTGCCGCGCGTCATGTCGTTGCCGATCAGATAGCTCGGCAGGATCGCGATGCCCATGCCGAGCAGCGCGAACTGGCGCAGCATTTCCGTGTTGTTCGCGATGATCACGTTCTGTGGACGCACGCGCACTTCTCCGTCCGAACCGGTGAACACGCGTTCGTCGCCCCAGTACTCGGACGGCAGGCTTAGGCACGGATGCTCCAGCAGGTGCTCCGGGCGTGTCGGCGTACCGTGTTTGGCGAGGTACTCGGGCGTCGCACACACCGTCATGCAGCCGGTCGTCAAACGGCGCGTGACAACGCTCGCGCTCTTGACCTGTCGCGCGATCACGATGCCGACATCGAAACCTTCCTCGACCAGATCGACCTGGCGGTCCACCAGCGTCACATCGGGCACGACCTTCGGATAGCGCTGTGCATACGTCTGTAACACGGGCGCGAGATTATGCAGACCGAACACTACGGGCGCGACGATCCGCAGCGATCCGAGCGGCTCGTGACTGCGCGCGACCACCATCTGTTCGACGTCTTCCAGTTCGTCGAGAATCTGGCGTGCCCGCTCGAGGTAGACCTGACCGGACTCCGTGAGCGAGAGACTGCGCGTCGTGCGGTTCAACAGGCGCGTGCCGAGGCGGCCTTCGAGGTCCGCGACATGGCGCGTCGCCACCGCATTGGAGATGTCCATCGCGCTTGCGGCCCGTGCGAAACTGCCGAGATCCGCGACGCGGATGAATACTCTCATCGATTGCAAATGATCCATGGGACAACTCCTGCCGCCAAAGACGGCGTTTATTTCTGTGCAGAGCAATTGGGAATTATCCTAGGACTCGAAGAATCATGCAGAAGTTGCGGAAACGCAGCGAATTTTCGAGAAATCGTCCATTTCTACGGCGCTTACACGGTGAAAGAGCACGCATTGTTGCTCTGTTTGCGACGCTGACGATTTTTGAGGCGAGCGCAGCCCAATTTAATTTTCTGGCCGTGTCAATTTTGGCGGGTTAGGCGAGGTTTTGACGAACCCGCTGCCGGGCGGGTTCGTATTGAGGGATTGTTTCAACCGGCGACGCTAATCGCCGGTCGATCGATCATGCGGCGAGGCGCTTCTCCATGTCCGCTTTCGCATCCGGCAACGCACCCGGCAAGCCCTGACGGAGCTTTTCGAACAATTCGTCATGGAGCGACAGTTCGTCGCGCCACAGCGCATCGTTGACGGAAATGACCTGTTTGAACTGTTCGCGCGTGAATCCGAGCGTGCCCCAGTCGATGTCCTCATAACGCGGCGAGATGCCGAACGCGTGTTCTTCGCCCTGCGCCGTGCCTTCGATGCGGCCGATCATCCAGTTCAGCACGCGCATATTCTCGCCGAAGCCCGGCCAGACGAACTTGTCGTCGTCGCCCTTGCGGAACCAGTTGACGCAGAAAAACTTGGGCGACTTCGCGCTCATCGCTTCGAGCTTTTCGCCCATCTTCAACCAGTGGCCGAAGTAGTCCGCCATGTTGTAGCCGCAGAACGGCAGCATCGCGAACGGATCGCGGCGCACCACGCCTTGCTGGCCCGCGGCCGCGGCGGTCGTCTCGGAGCCCATGGTCGCGGCCATGTAGACGCCTTCCGTCCAGTCGCGCGCTTCGGTGACGAGTGGCACGGTGTTCGAGCGGCGGCCGCCGAAGATGAACGCATCGATCGGCACGCCTGCGGGGTTCTCCCAGTCCGCGTCGATCGACGGGCACTGCGATGCGGGCGCCGTGAAGCGCGCGTTCGGATGCGCGGCCTTCGCGCCGGTTTCCTTTGCGATGGCAGGCGTCCAGTCGCGGCCCTGCCAGTCGGTCAGATGCGCGGGCGGCGTATCTGTCATGCCTTCCCACCAGATATCGCCGTCGTCGGTTAGCGCGACGTTGGTGAAGATTACGTTTTCCTTTAGCGTGGCCATCGCGTTAAAGTTGGTCTTTTCGCTCGTGCCCGGCGCGACGCCGAAGTAACCCGCTTCCGGATTGATCGCATACAGGCGGCCGTCGCGGCCCGGCTTGATCCATGCAATGTCGTCGCCGATGGTCGTCACCTTCCAACCGTTGAGGTCGGCGGGCGGAATCAGCATCGCGAAGTTGGTCTTGCCGCACGCCGACGGAAACGCCGCCGCGACGTGATACTTGCGGCCCTGCGGCGAGGTCACGCCGAGGATCAGCATGTGTTCTGCGAGCCAGCCTTCGTCGTGGCCTATCGTCGAGGCGATGCGCAGCGCGAAGCACTTCTTGCCCAGCAGCGCATTGCCACCATAGCCGGAGCCAAAGCTCCAGATCTCGCGCTGCTCGGGGAAATGTACGATGTATTTCGTGTCGTTGCACGGCCACGCGACGTCCTTGCGGCCATCGCTCAACGTCGCGCCGACGGTATGCACGCACGGCACGAACTCGCTGTCCTCGCCGAGCACGTCGTACACCGCGCGGCCCATGCGCGTGATGATGCGCATGTTCGTCACGACATACGGGCTATCCGACAGCTCCACGCCGATATGCGCGATCGGCGAGCCGAGCGGGCCCATCGAGAACGGCACGACGTACATTGTCCGACCGCGCATGCAGCCGTCGAAGAGGCCGTCGAGCGTGACGCGCATCTCTTGCGGATCGATCCAGTTATTCGTGGGGCCGGCGTCTTCGCGACGCTGTGAACAGATGAAGGTGCGGTCTTCGACACGCGCCACGTCCGATGGGTCCGAACAGGCGAGATAAGAGTTGGGGCGTTTCTGCGGGTTCAACTTCTTCATTGTGCCGGCGGCGACCATCTGCTCGCACAACCGGTCGTACTCCTTCTGACTGCCGTCGCACCACTCGATCCGGTCGGGCTTGGTCAACACGGCGATGCGCTGCACCCATTCGATCAAGCGTCGGTGACGCACGTGTGCCGGTGCTTCTACTTCGACGGCGTTGTTATCGTTGTTTTCGACTACTGCGGGCTGGTTCATCGAGCTGTCTCCATACTCTGCAATGAAAACCTTGAGGCCCCGTGACGCTGCATTGAGAGAGGCGCTGGCCATTTGGCCATTGCGTACCGCGGGGCTGCTCGTGTTCTTTTCGTGACACGAGGCGGTACGCAAGCTAATGCCGCGTCGAGGGCATGACACTTTGCGCAAGCAAAGCCACGGCGTGTCGCGGCTTGCATGGCAAAGGAACAAACTGTTAAAAAGAGATACTAAGGCAACGTTGAAGCAGCCGGTTGTATTCATCGATTCAGGCGCAAACAGCGGCAGATTCATCGTGAGTGAGGCTTTGCGCCTGGATTTCCGGTCCACCAGGGTGTTGCGCCTGGGCCTGCGGCCCGCTTTCCCCCATTACGGGCGA
>LFLF01000070.1 GCA_001184395.1 Candidatus Paraburkholderia calva
CGAATCTCGATCGTGTTCATCGTGTCAAGCAACTCGTCGCGTCGCGTGCGTTTGCGGCAAGTCTCGAACCCCGCACCTTGATCCGCGGCCATCGCCAGCGTCTGCTGCTTCATCGTCGTTTGCCTTTCTCCTTGCACGTGCGCTCTATAACACCTGACAAGCACTAATGGTGGACTTAATCAGCGTTGCCCTAAGCCGTTCACCAGCAATGCGAGGAATGCGAGGCGCGATCTTTTGGGCGGAGTTCATCCCCATTGCCGAAGAGCGCGGCCTCATGCCCGAGAAACTCGGGACATGGGTGTTGCAGCAGGCCTGCCGCGAAGCTGCACGCGCACCGCCTCGAAGTGGGGATCACGGAGACCACGCTGCTCGAATCGTCGGGCACGCCGCAGCGCATTCTCAACGAGATCCGTTCGCTGGGCGTGGACGTCGCAATGGACGACTTCGGCACCGGCTACTCGTCGCTCAGCGTGTTGCAAAGTTTTCCGTTCACGCGCGTTAAGATCGATCGCGGCTTCGTCAACGGGCTCGGACGCAATCCGAAGTCTGCGGCCATCGTGCACGCAATCGGCAATATGTGCCGCAGTCTGGGATTGCCGATCACGGCCGAAGGCGTCGAAATCGACGATCAGCGCGCGACACGCTGCTTCATGAACATTGCGATGAACTGCAAGGGTTTCTCATCGCGCGTCCTGCGGCTTTGAGCAGTTTGTCGCAGCATCAATCGTTCATGCGTGGACAGGCCTGAATTTTGCTTCACCTCATGCGGCTCGCATGGGCCCGCTCCCTTTCGCGCGGATCATCGCCGATATGCTCCGCTTCGGGAACAAGGCCCCGGCTTCTATGTCGCAACGGTGTCCTCATCTTTTTGCGTTTATATACAGCCGATGCGCCTCGAATGGGCGCGACCGATGACTCAATACCGCGCATCACACGATGCACCTTTTGACAAGGAGTTCCTTTATGCCACGCATGACGATCCCCTTCGCTCTCGTTTTCACGCTGCTAACGGGCTGCAGCGCGATGCGCACACACGAAGCCCGCGACCCGAGCGGCCAGTTGATCGGGTCCAACGTGCTCGACCTCGTTTAGACCGTGTGCATTCCCGACAAGAGGATGAAGCTCGTCGATTCCAACGGGCCCAACGACCGCATGAAAGTGCAGTGGAACATCTCCAATTCGGATGCCGAGCTCGACATGAACGCGCTGGTGCTTGATCTCAAGGTGGGTAGCGCGGGAAAATGCAGCATGACGGCGACGGTCGATCGCTGGGGCGGCAAGGTGCTGGCAGTGAACTTCCCGCAAGCGCATAGCGATAGCATCGGCTCGGACTACGGTGCCTGCGAACCGTTGGTATACGAAGCACTCGAGCACAATCCGCATACGCCGATCGATCCTCACTGGGATGCCTTCTCGCTCGCGGGCAAGTGAGATCGATGCGCGTCGCACCGTGAACAGGGCGTAACGCGCCATTCACTGTGTACACATAAGCGATGCCGCCGCGCGTTGCAGTCCTTTGATGCTCGCCTGCAACTCCGCCCTGAGCTTTGCCATCAACTCGGCCGCGGGCATCTCGCGCGCAAGCGCCGCCGTCTGCCCGGCCCACTGCGTGCCGTAGCCGAATTTGCCCTTTGCTTTCGCTGCGGCGTGCAGCGCCTTGCCCGCATCGTAGGTGATGGGGTAAGCGGGACTGGGGTAAGCGGGACTCGCCGGCGTGTCGTCGTGCCAACCCAACGCCGTGAACTTGTTGGCGAGACTGCGCGCCACCCTTCCGGATATCGCCGCGGTGAATGTCGTGCTGTTCGCGGCTTCGCTCAAAATGGCCCGCCGATAGCCCGCATCGATCGATGTCTCCGTGCACGGCACGAACGCCGTGCCGAGTTGCGCCGCCGCGATCACCGGCACGTCGAAGCGCATCGCGATCAGACGCGTGAACGCGAAGACGCCGAGGCCGTCGTCGTCCGTGGTGCTGTCGAACACGCCGCGATACCCGCCCGCCTCGATGCCTTGCGCGACGATCGCATCCAGGCCCGCATCCGCAACTTGCTGGGCTTCCCGCAGATTGGTCGCCGACGCGATCAGCGTGATACCCGCCCCACGCAATGCATCGATATACGCCTTCGAAGGCAGGCCGAAATGAAAACTCACGACGGCCGGCTTCTCTTCGGCGAACATCTTGAGCATGGCTTCGTCGACGAAGCTCGTGTAGATTTCGCTCAACGCCTGCGGCGGCTTCGCATCGAATTGGGCAAAAACGGGCGCGAGCCAGTCGAGCCACGCCTGTTCCAGAGCAGCATCGGCACGCGCCGGACTATGCCAAAATACGTTGATGTTGAACGGCTTGTCCGTCAGCGCGCGTGTCTCGCGAATCGCCTTGCGCACGGCTTCCGCGTTCATCGTGCCGACGCCCAGCGACCCCAGGCCGCCCGCGTTCGATACCACCGCTGCCAGCGCGGGCATGGTGACGCCGGCCATCGGCGCCTGAATGATCGGCGTTGCGATGCCGAGCCGTTTCATCAAAGCATTCGTGCTCGCGATTCTGTGTCCTCATTAAGTTGCATGGTCCGATGCGCGCCGAGCCTGTCGACGATGAACTCGACAAAGGCCAGCACACGCGACGACAAATGCCTGGCATGCGGATACAGCAGGATAAAAGGCCTGGTGCATCCGCCGAATCCGGGCAGCACTTCGATGAGCGTGCCCGCGCGTAGATCGTTCTCCAACGCGAAGCGATAGAACTGGTATACGCCCGCACCGGTATACGCCCGCACCATGACGCGCGAGCGTGATGCCCGCGAGCGCATCGCCGGACGTGCTGGTGGCGACGCGCATGATCATCTCCGCGGCTCACCGTCCTTCATGAAAAGCCACGGCACCGGCCGTCCCGTGCTCGGCATGTCGTATTGAATGCACTCGTGATCGCGAGATCGTCCGGTGTTTTCGGCACGCCCTTGCGCTTCAGATAATCGGGCGATGCTACGACCACCTGCTCCGCGTCTTCCTGCTTGCGCACGATGAGTCCCGAGTCGCGCGGCGCGCGTCCGCGAATGGCGAGATCGAAGTCTTCTTCTGCGAAGTCGATGTTGCGGTTGCTCATATGCGCCTCGATCGTGACCTGCGGATAAAGCACACGAAACTCCGCCAGCAACGGCAACACGCGACAGTGACCATACGGCGTCGGCATGCTGATTCGCAATACGCCCGCAGGCATGGTCTGCTCGCCGGTCGCGATCCGTTCGGCTTCGGCGAGCCGGTCGAGCGCATCGCGGCATTGCTCGAAGTAGCGGTGGCCCACTTCGGTCAGGCGAATCTGTCGCGTGGTACGCACGAACAGGCGGATGTTCAAGCGCTGCTCGAGCCGCGCTACCGAGCGGCTCACGGCGGCGGGCGTCACGCTCGCGGCCGTCGCGGCGAATGTGAAGCTCCCCAGTTCCGCCGCGAGACAAAAGAGTTCGATGCTGCCGAGAAGAAGATCATCGAATTGCCGCTGCATGAGCCGCGCCTTATTGTGCATTCGCCATGCATCTTCGCCGCGCGCATCGACGCGGTCAACCGGCCGGCGCTCAAATGACTTGTTCCGCACAAGAAAAAATGCGCGCAAGAATGCGCAACGCTTGCTGCTTCGGTAAACCGAGGCTCAAGATACAACGTACAACGGGTAGAGTCGCTGATTTTCGATACCTTTTTCGAGTCCTCGACGAGGCTTATCACGAGAGATTTTTCACGGCATCTCAGCACGATTCAGCACTTGAACTCGCGCATGCAAAGGCGCGGTGGAACTACTGCCACTCTTGAAGCGGGATGACCCGCCACGCTCGATCTCAGTGAAGCGTGCGATCTGATCACCGGCGAGTGCGGCCCGCTGCCCATTTCACGCGGGCTTGCTATAGCAGGCTGTTGAAATAGCCTTTTTCGAACGCGCGCCTACTCATTCGAAAGAGCTAACCCGACGTCCAGCCCGTAAACCGCCGCCACGATACCGAAGGCCATTGCGACACGCACGCCGCGCGATGCCTGGCGGCTCGTCGCATCAATCTGATCGACTGCTTGGACGATATAGTTCAACGCTTGAGAGATGATGTTTCTCCTGGTGTTTTTTTCAGAGCGCCGCGTGTCAGGCCGCGGCCGCCTCTTCCTGATCGACGACCTGCCCGAGCTTTGCGAGCGCATCGACGACGCCTTGCGCATAAGCCGGATCGATGCGGTGGAAATGCGCGATCTGCCGCGCGACGATCTCATTTGGCACGCCGTGGATATGCCGCGCGATATTGCCGTACAAACGCTCGCGGTAAGCTTCGTCGAACAGCCCGAACAACGCGGCCGGCTGGCTGTAGTAGTCCTCGTCTTCGCGATGCTCGTAGCGATACACGTCGCCCGCGGCCTGCGGCGGCTCGTTCACGCTCGCGTCCTGCGCGAATTCGCTGAAGCGGTTCGGCTCGTAGTTCACACGGCCGCCCAGATTGCCGTCGGTGCGCATCGCGCCGTCTCGATGGAACGTGTTCGCAACGGCCACGCGCGGCGCATTCACCGGAATCTGATGATGGTTGATGCCGAGCCGATAACGTTGCGTATCGCCGTACGAGAACTGGCGCCCTTGCAGCAGGCAATCCGGCGATAAGCCGATACCCGCCGGCACCACGTTCGTCGGCGTGAACGTAGCCTGCTTGACCTCCCCGAAGTAGTTCTGTGCATTGCGGTTCAACTCGATGGTGCCGACGTCGATCAGCGGATAGTCCTTGTGCGGCCACACCTTGGTGATATCGATCCTTTTCGGTCAACGCGCTAGCGGTTGCCGGCGCGTTCTAACACAAACGGGCGAGGCGCCTGGAGTAGCGCACCCGCCCTGATATTTCCGTTATGCCTTGGAGCGGGAGCTTAGAAACGGAAGTGTGAGAATGCCTTGTTGGCCTCCGCCATGCGGTGAACTTCGTCGCGCTTCTTCATCGCGCCGCCGCGGCCTTCTGCCGCTTCGGAGAGTTCACCTGCGAAACGCAGGGCCATCGACTTTTCGCTGCGCTTCTTCGCGGCTTCGCGCAACCAACGCATCGCCAATGCCATACGACGCGAGGGACGCAATTCGACCGGAACCTGATAGTTGGCACCACCAACGCGACGGCTCTTCACTTCCACCACCGGCTTCACGTTGTTGAGCGCAACCGTGAACACTTCCAGCGGGTCCTTGCTACCCTTGGTCTGGATCTGTTCAAAAGCGCCGTACACGATGCGTTCGGCAACCGACTTCTTGCCGGACAGCATAAGTACGTTCATGAATTTGGCTACATCTACGTTGCCGAATTTCGGATCCGGCAACACTTCCCGCTTGGGGACTTCGCGACGACGCGGCATAATTCTTCCTTTACCTTTTCAGTTGGAGCAGTATTCTGCTCCGCGGCCACCAACTAACCCGATCCATCTCACGACAAAACCAGCTTGGCCGGGTGACCACTTACTCGATAGCACCGGCAATTCCGGCACCACCGCCTAAACCGCCTTGCGGCGACCTGATTCGAAACAAAAAACGACTACGGCAAGCCAGCAGATTACTTGCCAGTCTTGACACGCTTCGCACCGTACTTCGAGCGAGCTTGCTTACGGTCCTTGACGCCCTGCGTATCCAGCGAGCCGCGAACCATGTGGTAACGCACACCCGGCAAGTCCTTCACACGACCGCCGCGAATCAGCACGACCGAGTGTTCCTGCAGGTTGTGGCCTTCACCACCGATGTACGAAATGACTTCGAAGCCGTTCGTCAAACGAACCTTGGCGACTTTACGCAGTGCCGAGTTCGGCTTCTTTGGCGTCGTGGTGTACACACGGGTGCACACGCCGCGACGCTGGGGGCAGTCCTGCAGGGCCGGCGACTTGCTCTTCGCATGTTCCGAAGTGCGGCCTTTGCGAACTAGTTGATTGATGGTTGGCATGTTGATCCTAAAAGTGAAAATTCAAGCG
Organism: Candidatus Paraburkholderia calva; assembly: GCA_001184395.1. Lineage (GTDB taxonomy): Bacteria > Pseudomonadota > Gammaproteobacteria > Burkholderiales > Burkholderiaceae > Caballeronia > Caballeronia calva. Next base: position 5,950 of record LFLF01000070.1, read on the forward strand.
CATTGCAGCCGGGCAAAGCTGCCAGAACCGCGCTTTCGATGCGCTCGTCGATGGTTTTCAGTGGCAGCCCAAGCGTAAAGCCGAATGAAATCCAGCACTAAGCCGAGCCCGAAACCGGACCAAGCACGATAACCTGACATGTTATTCTAAAAATCCCAATCGGGTCAATACGTTGCGTAGGATTTCCGGCGGCCTGCAGTGCAAAACGTCGATTCGCGATCAGCCCGCGCCGATAACATCGAGCAATTCGTCGCCGAAACGCTCCAGCTTGCGCGCACCGATGCCCGGAATTTGCCGCAGATCGTCGATGGTGTCGGGATCGCTGCGCGCGATTTCGGCGAGCGTCGCGTCGTGAAAAATGACGTACGCCGGCACGCCGTCGCTTTTTGCCGTTTCGGCGCGCCAGGTGCGCAAGCGATCCCAGCGCATTTTCTCGCGTGGCGACATGCCCGCGGTCGGGTCGGCTCGTTCACCGGTTCGGCTCGACGATTGCCGGGAGCGCACCGGCTTGACGTACTTCCTCAAGGTGACTTGCTGCTCGCCCTTCAAGACCGGCTTGCTGGCAGCGGTGAGAACGAGCGCACCGAATTCGTGGTCGACGGCGAGGAAGCCGAACGCGACGAGCTGGCGAAAAATCGCTCGCCATTCGGGTTCCGAGAGCGCAGCACCCAGACCGAACGTCGACAGTTTTTCATGGGCCCGCTGAATTATTTTCTCGCTGCGCGCGCCGCGCAGAATGTCGATCAGATGCCCGGTGCCGAAGTTGAAGCCGCTCGCCTTATGCGCACGGTAAACGCAGGACAACGCCATCTGTGCCTCGCGCGTCGCATCCCACGATGCGGGCGGTTCCAGACACGTGTCGCAGTTGCCGCATGGCGCGCTGCGCTCGCCGAAATAGGCGAGCAGCCGCACACGACGGCACGACGCCACCTCGCATAAGCCGAGCAATGCATCGAGCTTGCCGGTCTGCACCCGCTTGTGCGCGTCGTCGGCATCGGATTCGTCGATCATCTTGCGTTGCTGAACCACGTCGCCGAGTCCGTACGCCATCCACGCATTCGCCGGCATGCCATCGCGGCCGGCGCGCCCGGTCTCCTGGTAATAGCCTTCGACGCTCTTCGGCAAATCCAGATGCGCGACGAACCGCACATCCGGTTTGTCGATGCCCATCCCGAACGCGATCGTCGCGCACATGACGATGCCCTCTTCGCGCTGAAACATCTCCTGATGCTTCTGCCGCGTCTCGAACTCCATGCCCGCGTGATACGGCAGCGCGCACACGCCCTGCGTCTTCAGCCAGTCGGCGGTTTCCTCGACCTTGCGGCGCGACAGGCAATACACGACGCCGGCGTCCGTCGTGCTGTCAGCGTTCGTGTGCTCGGCGCGAATGAAGTCGAGCAATTGCGCCCGTGCGTTGTCCTTTTCGACGATCCGATAACGGATGTTCGGCCGGTCGAAGCTCGAGACGAAAATGCGCGCATCGTCAAGCGCCAGCCGATGCACGATCTCGTCGCGCGTGATCGCGTCGGCCGTCGCGGTGAGCGCGATTCGCGGCACGTCCGGAAAGCGCTCGTGCAGCACCGACAACTGAATGTATTCGGGCCGGAAATCGTGGCCCCACTGCGACACGCAGTGCGCTTCGTCGATCGCGAACAGGCCGACCAGCGAGCTGTCGAGCAGATCGAGAAAGCGCGGCGTCATCAGCCGTTCCGGCGCGACATACAACAGATCGATTTCGCCGTTGTGCAGCGCGCGCTCGGTCACGGCGGCCTCGGCACCGGTCAGCGTCGAATTCAGATACGCGGCGCGCACGCCGACTTCGGTGAGTGCCGCGACCTGATCCTGCATCAGCGCGATCAACGGCGACACGACGATGCCAGCGCCGAAGCCCTCCTCGCGCCGCACCAGCGAAGGAATCTGATAACAGAGCGACTTGCCGCCACCCGTCGGCATCAGCACGAGCGAATCGCCACCGTCCGCGACATGCTCGACGATCTCCGCCTGTTGTCCGCGAAACGTGGGATAGCCGAAGATTTCGTTGAGTATGGCAAGCGATCGGGACATGAGCGGAAAGCGCAGTGCAGCTGGGAGATATCGAATTCTATCAACGCATCCACGCGCGCGACCGCAGTTAGCCATTCGGCCAGGGATGCGCAAACGCAAATCCGCCGGACAAAAAACCGCCCGGCCAAAGCCGGGCGGTTCGATGATGCTACGAGCCTGAAGCGTTTACTCGTTGGTATGCGACGTTTGCTCCGCTGCCGGTGCTTCCGGCGTACCAAAATCGAAAGCCTCTTCGGCTGCGATCTGGTCGAAGCGCTCGCGATCCGACGACTCCTTCGCACGGCGCGCCTTGTGGAACGCGAGCCCCGTACCGGCCGGAATCAGACGGCCGACGATCACGTTTTCCTTCAGACCGCGCAGATCGTCGCGCTTGCCCATGATCGCCGCTTCGGTCAGCACGCGGGTCGTTTCCTGGAACGACGCCGCCGAGATGAACGAATCGGTCGAGAGCGAAGCCTTCGTGATACCGAGCAGCACGTTGTCGTACGTGGCCGGACGCTTGTCTTCCGCGATCATCTTGTCGTTCTCGTCGAGCATGTCCGAACGCTCGACTTGTTCGCCAGGGATGAAACGCGTATCGCCGTTGTCAACGATCTGCACGCGGCGAAGCATCTGACGCACGATCACTTCGATGTGCTTGTCGTTGATCTTCACGCCCTGCAGCCGGTACACGTCCTGCACTTCGTCCACGATGTAGCGCGACAGCGCCTCGATACCCTGCAGACGCAGGATGTCGTGTGGATCGGCCGGGCCGTCCACGATCATTTCGCCCTTGTTGACGATCTGACCGTCGTGGACCAGCACCTGCTTTTCCTTCGCGATCAGAAACTCGTGCTGACTGCCTTCGAGGTCCGTGATAACGAGACGCTGCTTGCCCTTCGTGTCCTTACCGAACGACGTCGTGCCCGTGACTTCCGCCAGAATGCCGGCGTCCTTCGGCGAGCGCGCTTCGAACAGTTCGGCCACGCGCGGCAGACCACCGGTAATGTCACGCGTCTTCTGCGCTTCAACCGGGATACGGGCCAGCACTTCACCGATCTGCACTTGCTGACCATCCTTCACGGTGATCAGTGCGCCGACCTGGAAGCCGATCTGCACCGAATGATCCGTGTTGGGGATCTTCACTTCTTCGCCGTTGGCGTCGAGCAGTTTCACCTGCGGACGGACGCTCTTCGAAGCCTGCGAACCGCGGCGCTTCACGTCGATCACGACCAGGGTCGAAAGACCGGTCACGTCGTCAATCTGCTTCGCAACGGTCACGCCTTCTTCGACGTTTTCGAACTTCACCGTACCGCCCCACTCGGTGATGATCGGACGCGTCAGCGGATCCCATTGAGCCAGTTGCGCACCGGCCTTGATAGTCGCGCCGTCGAGTTGCAGCAGCGTTGCGCCGTACGGAATCTTGTGACGCTCACGCTCGCGACCGAGGTCGTCCGCGATGATCGCCTCGCCCGAACGCGAAATGACGACCGGCTCGCCCTTCGCGTTGGTGACGTAACGCATCGTGGCCGTGAAGCGCACCGTACCGTTCGACTTCGCTTCGACCGTCGACGCGACCGCCGCACGCGATGCCGCGCCACCGATGTGGAACGTACGCATGGTCAGCTGCGTGCCCGGCTCACCGATCGACTGCGCAGCGATCACGCCGACGGCTTCGCCGACGTTGACGCGCGAACCGCGGCCCAGGTCGCGGCCGTAGCACGCGGCGCACAGGCCATAACGCGTTTCGCAGGTCAGCGGCGTGCGCACGCGCACTTCGTCGATACCCAGACCTTCGATGGTTTCCACTGCGTCTTCGTCGAGGAGATCGCCCGACGCGTACAGCGTTTCCTGCGTTTCCGGATTGACGACGTCCGTCACCGCGACGCGACCGAGAATACGGTCACGCAGCGCTTCGACGACTTCACCGCCTTCGACCAACGCTTTCATCGCCACGCCGTTCGACGTGCCGCAATCGTCTTCGACAACGACAAGATCCTGCGTCACGTCGACCAGACGACGAGTCAGGTAACCCGAGTTCGCGGTCTTCAACGCCGTATCCGCCAGACCCTTACGAGCACCGTGCGTCGAGATGAAGTACTGCAACACGTTCAGGCCTTCGCGGAAGTTCGCGGTAATCGGCGTCTCGATAATGGAGCCGTTTGGCTTCGCCATCAGGCCGCGCATACCGGCCAGCTGACGAATCTGCGTCGCGGAACCCCGCGCGCCCGAGTCGGCCATCATGTAGATCGAGTTGAACGATTCCTGACGCGTGTCCTTACCCTCGCGGTCGACGACCGGTTCCGTCGAGAGCTGCTCCATCATCGCCTTGCCGACCGCTTCCGACGTGTTCGACCAGATGTCGACCACGTTGTTGTAGCGTTCCTGCGCGGTGACGAGACCCGACATGTACTGGCGGTCGTATTCCTTCACCTTCTTCGCGGCGTCACCGACGATCGTCTCTTTCTGCGGCGGCACGAGCATGTCGTCCACGCAAATCGAGATACCGGCACGCGTTGCCAGGCGAAAGCCCATCTGCATCAGCTGGTCGGCGAAGATCACCGTTTCGCGCAGACCGCACTTGCGGAACGCCGTGTTGATCAGCTGCGAAATCTGCTTCTTCTTCAGCGGCTTGTTCAACACCGTGAACGGCAGACCCGGTGGCAGGATTTCCGACAGGATCGAGCGGCCGACGGTCGTCCCGTACAGCGAGATCGTCGGCACGAACGCCGGCGCGCCTTCGCTCTTGTCCTCGTTCGCCACCATTTCGGTGATACGCACGTTGACACGCGAAGCCAGCTCGACTTCCTTGTTCTCGTAAGCGCGGATCACTTCCGACACGCCCGTGAACGTCATGCCTTCGCCCTTGCCATTGACGGCTTCACGCGACGCATAGTATAGGCCCAGCACGATATCCTGCGACGGCACGATCGACGGATCGCCGTTGGCCGGGAACAGGACATTGTTCGACGCGAGCATGAGCGTGCGCGCTTCCATCTGCGCTTCGAGCGACAGCGGCACGTGAACGGCCATCTGGTCACCGTCGAAGTCGGCGTTGAACGCAGCGCAGACGAGCGGGTGAAGCTGAATCGCCTTGCCTTCGATCAGCACCGGCTCGAAAGCCTGAATGCCGAGACGATGCAGCGTCGGCGCGCGGTTCAGCATGACCGGATGTTCACGAATGACTTCTTCGAGAATGTCCCACACCACCGGCGTCTGGTTCTCGACTTCCTTCTTCGCGGCCTTGATGGTCGTAGCCACGCCCATCACTTCCAGCTTGTTGAAGATGAAAGGCTTGAACAGTTCGAGCGCCATCAGCTTCGGCAGACCGCACTGATGCAGCTTGAGCGTCGGGCCGACCACGATCACCGAACGGCCCGAGTAGTCCACGCGCTTACCGAGCAGGTTCTGACGGAAACGGCCGCCCTTACCCTTGATCACGTCAGCAAGCGACTTCAGCGGACGCTTGTTCGCGCCGGTCATCGCCTTGCCGCGACGGCCGTTGTCGAGCAGCGAATCGACGGCTTCCTGCAGCATCCGCTTTTCGTTGCGGACGATGATTTCAGGCGCCTTCAGTTCGAGCAGACGCTTCAACCGGTTGTTACGGTTGATCACGCGGCGATACAGGTCGTTCAGGTCCGACGTCGCGAAACGGCCGCCGTCCAGCGGCACGAGCGGACGCAGTTCCGGCGGCAGCACCGGCAGCACGTCGAGCACCATCCAGTCAGGCTTGATGCCCGAACGCTGGAACGCCTCGAGCACCTTCAGGCGCTTCGCGTACTTCTTGATCTTCGCTTCGGAACCGGTGTTCTTCAGTTCCGTGCGGAGCGTTTCGACCTGTTCGTCGACGTTGATCGCTCGCAGCAGTTCGCGCACGCCTTCCGCGCCCATTTCGGCGAGGAATTCGTCACCGTACTCTTCGACCTTGTTGTAGTAATCCTCTTCCGTCATGATCTGCCGCGCTTTCAGCGGCGTCATGCCCGGATCGATCACCACATATGCCTCGAAGTACAGCACGCGCTCGATGTCGCGCAGCGTCATGTCGAGCACCATGCCCAGACGCGACGGCAGCGACTTCAAGAACCAGATGTGCGCGACCGGCGAGGCCAGCTCGATGTGACCCATCCGTTCGCGACGCACCTTCGCCAGCGTCACTTCGACGCCGCACTTCTCGCAGATCACGCCGCGATGCTTCAGGCGCTTGTACTTGCCGCAAAGGCATTCGTAGTCCTTGATCGGACCAAAAATCTTCGCGCAGAACAGACCATCCCGCTCCGGCTTGAACGTGCGGTAGTTGATGGTCTCCGGCTTCTTCACTTCGCCGAACGACCAAGAGCGAATCTTGTCAGGCGACGCGAGGCCGATCTTGATCGCATCAAAAACTTCTTCTTGTTGGACTTGCTTGAATAGATCGAGCAGAGCTTTCATTGCTTTCTCTCCGTAGTCCGATTAGTTGCGGTCCAGATCGATATCAATACCGAGCGAGCGGATTTCCTTCACCAACACGTTGAAGGATTCCGGCATGCCCGCGTCGATGACGTGATCGCCCTTGACCAGGTTCTCATAAACCTTGGTTCGGCCCGTCACGTCGTCCGACTTGACCGTCAGCATTTCCTGCAGGACATACGATGCGCCGTATGCTTCCAGCGCCCATACTTCCATTTCACCAAAGCGCTGACCACCGAACTGCGCCTTACCACCCAGCGGCTGCTGCGTGACGAGCGAGTACGGACCGGTCGAACGCGCGTGCATCTTGTCGTCGACCAGGTGATGCAGCTTCAGGTAGTGCATATAGCCGACCGTGACCGTACGTTCGAATGCTTCGCCGGTGCGGCCGTCGTACAGCGTGACCTGGTTCTTCGACGGCGTCATGCCGAGGTTCGTCGCGATGTCGTCCGGGTAAGCCAGATCCAGCGCGCGGGACATTTCGTCTTCCGTCGCACCGTCGAACACCGGCGTCGCGAACGGCACGCCTTCACGCAGATTCTTCGCGAGTTCGAGGATTTCGTCGTCGGTGAAGCTTTCCAGCTCCTCCTGACGGCCCGACTCGTTGTAGATCTTCGTGAGGAACGCGCGCATTTCCTCGATCTTCGTCTGACACTGCAGCATTTCGCCGATACGCCAGCCGAGACCCTTCGCGGCCCAGCCCAGATGCACTTCGAGAATCTGACCCACGTTCATCCGCGACGGCACGCCGAGCGGGTTCAGCACGACGTCGGCCGGACGGCCATCCGCCATGTATGGCATGTCTTCGATCGGCACGATCTTCGACACGACACCCTTGTTACCGTGGCGGCCTGCCATCTTGTCGCCAGACTGCAGACGGCGCTTGACGGCGAGGTACACCTTGACCATTTTCAGCACGCCCGGCGGCAGTTCGTCGCCTTGCGTGAGCTTCTTGCGCTTCTCTTCGAACGCGAGATCGAACTGGTGACGCTTCTGCTCGATCGAGTCCTTGATCGCTTCCAGCTGAGCCGCCGCTTCTTCGTCCGCGAGGCGAATGTCGAACCAGTGGTAGTGGTCGAGATCTTCGAGATACGCGAGGTCAAGCTTCGTGCCCTTCGCGAGCTTCTTCGGACCGCCGTTCGCGACCTTGCCGTTCAGCATGCGGGCGAGACGCGAGAACGCGTCGCCTTCCACAATGCGCAGCTGGTCGTTCAAATCAAGGCGATAACGCTTCAGTTCATCGTCGATGATCTGTTGCGCGCGCTTGTCACGCGTGATGCCTTCGCGCGTGAACACTTGCACGTCGATCACCGTGCCGCTCATGCCCGACGGCACGCGCAGCGACGTATCTTTCACGTCCGACGCCTTTTCACCAAAGATCGCGCGCAGCAGCTTTTCTTCCGGCGTCAGCTGGGTTTCGCCCTTCGGCGTGACCTTGCCGACCAGCACGTCGCCTGCTTCGACTTCCGCGCCAATGTACACGATGCCCGACTCGTCGAGACGGCCGAGTTGCACTTCAGCCAGATTCGAGATGTCGCGCGTGATTTCTTCCGGTCCGAGCTTTGTGTCGCGAGCAACGACGTTCAACTCTTCGATGTGGATCGACGTGTAACGATCGTCCGCGACGACCTTCTCCGAGATCAAAATCGAATCTTCGAAGTTGTAGCCGTTCCACGGCATAAACGCGACGAGCATGTTTTGACCGAGCGCGAGTTCGCCCAGATCGGTCGATGCACCGTCGGCCAGTACGTTGCCACGCGCAACCTTGTCGCCGACCTTCGCGATCGGACGCTGGTTGATGTTCGTGTTCTGGTTCGAACGGGTGTACTTGATCAGGTTGTAGATGTCCACGCCGACGTCGCCGGCGACGGCTTCATCGTCGTTCACGCGAATCACGATACGGCCCGCGTCGACGTAATCCACCACGCCCCCACGCAGCGCCTGAACCGTCGTACCCGAGTCGACCGCAACCGTGCGCTCGATGCCCGTACCGACGACCGGCTTTTCAGGACGCAGGCAAGGCACGGCCTGACGTTGCATGTTCGAACCCATTAACGCGCGGTTCGCGTCGTCGTGCTCGAGGAACGGAATCAGCGATGCCGCCACCGACACGATCTGCGACGGCGCCACGTCCATGTACTGGATGCGGTCCGGCGTGACCATCAGCGTTTCGCCCGCTTCACGCGACGACACGAGTTCGTCGGTCAGCGTGCCGTCTTCGCTCACGGCGGCGTTCGCCTGCGCGATCACGTAGCGGCCCTCTTCGATCGCCGACAGATAGTCGATCTGGTCGGTCACCTTGCTGTCCACGACCTTGCGATACGGCGTTTCGAGGAAACCGTATTCGTTCAGGTGCGCGTACAAAGCGAGCGAGTTGATCAGACCGATGTTCGGACCTTCCGGCGTTTCGATTGGGCACACGCGGCCATAGTGCGTCGGATGCACGTCGCGAACTTCGAAGCCTGCGCGCTCACGCGTCAGACCGCCCGGGCCCAGTGCGGAAACACGGCGCTTGTGCGTGATTTCCGACAGCGGGTTGGTCTGGTCCATAAACTGCGAAAGCTGCGACGAACCGAAGAACTCGCGGATCGCCGACGAAATCGGCTTCGAGTTGATCAGATCGTGCGGCATCAGGTTTTCGCTTTCGGCCTGGCCGAGGCGTTCCTTCACGGCACGTTCGACACGCACGAGACCCGCGCGGAACTGGTTCTCCGCGAGTTCGCCGACGCAACGCACGCGACGATTGCCCAAGTGGTCGATGTCGTCCACATCGCCCTTGCCGTTGCGCAGTTCGACGAGGATCTTGATGGTCGCGAGGATGTCGTCCTCCTGCAACGTCATCGGCCCGATGATTTCGTCACGGCCAACGCGGCGATTGAACTTCATGCGGCCGACCTTCGAGAGGTCGTACGCCTCTTCGCTGTAGAATAGACGGTTGAATAGCGCCTCGACCGCTTCTTCGGTCGGCGGTTCGCCCGGACGCATCATGCGGTAGATCGCAATGCGCGCGGTCATTCTGTCGGCGGTTTCATCGATACGCAGCGTCGACGAAATGTACGGACCCTGGCCCAGATCGTTCGTGTAGAGCGTCTGAATGTCTTTGACCTTCGCCTCGCGGAGCTTTTCGAGCGCGGTTTCGGTGATTTCCTCGTTGGCGTTCGCGATGACTTCGCCCGTTTCCGGATCGATCACGTTCTTCGCCAGCACGCGGCCGAGCAGATAGTCCTCGGGCACCGAAATAAACTTCGTCTTCGCGTTTTCGAGGTCGCGAATGTGCTTGGCGTTGACGCGCTTGTCCTTCGCGACAACAAGATTGCCGTCACGATCGTTGATGTCGAAGCGCGCGACTTCGCCGCGCAGGCGCTCGGGAACGAATTCCATCTGCGCGCCTTCGCTCATCAACTGGAAGTTGTCAAACACGAAGAAGTTGGCGAGGATCTGTTCCGGCGTCAGGCCAATAGCTTTCAGCAGGATCGTCACCGGCATCTTACGACGACGGTCGACGCGGAAGTACAACACGTCCTTCGGATCGAATTCGAAATCGAGCCACGAACCACGGTAAGGGATGATGCGCGCCGAGAACAACAGCTTGCCCGAGCTGTGCGTCTTGCCCTTGTCGTGTTCGAAGAACACGCCAGGCGAACGGTGAAGCTGCGAGACAATCACGCGCTCGGTACCATTGATGACGAACGAACCCGTCGGCGTCATGAGCGGAATTTCGCCCATGTACACTTCCTGTTCCTTCACTTCCTTGACGACCGGCTTGCTCGGCGATTCCTTGTCGAGCAGAACCAGACGCACTTTCGCGCGCAGGGCCGAGCAGTACGTCAAGCCGCGCTGCTGGCATTCCTTGATGTTGAACGTGGGAGACGACAGCATGTAGCTGACGAACTCCAGACGCGCGAATCCGTTGTGCGAGACGATCGGAAAAACGGAGCTGAATGCAGCTTGCAGACCTTCTGCCTTGCGCTGCGACGAGGACGTATCTGCTTGCAGAAACGTCTGGAATGATTCAAGCTGGGTCGCCAGCAAAAAAGGAACTTGGTGAACGATGGGGCGCTTCGCGAAACTCTTGCGAATACGCTTCTTCTCGGTGAAGGAATATTGCATACGATCTCCGAATCACGGCGGGCGCTACCGAGGCGGGATACCTCGATGACGCAGCCCGGTGTTCACCGACTGAGACTCGCGGAGATGTCCCGGGAGGACACGCGAGTCTAGAAGCTTGGTGGTTGGCCGCTACCAACCGCTGGCTGACGGCAACGGATGCCTGTGTTTCCCGCTACCCGACCAAACTTGCCTTCTGCAGTCGCTTCAGAAGACAAAGAGAACCGCCGAAAAATCTGCCGAACCGACCGTTCTCTTTGGCTTCTATGAGGACTTTATGCCTGTCTGCAAGCGTAAAAACTGCGTCCCCACAAAGCACAAAAAGGCCGGCGGTTAAAACCGCCAGCCTTCCGCACAGCGCAAGCAAACTTACTTGATTTCAGCCTTCGCGCCAGCGTCTTCCAGCCTCTTCTTCGCTTCTTCAGCAGCAGCCTTCGGCACCGCTTCCTTGATGGGCTTCGGTGCGCCGTCGACCAGGTCCTTCGCTTCCTTCAGGCCGAGACCCGTCAGTTCACGAACAGCCTTAATCACAGAAACCTTGTTCGCGCCTGCTTCGAGTAGGTTGACGGTGAACTCGGTCTGCTCTTCAGCAGCAGCGGCGCCACCAGCTGCCGGGCCAGCAACTGCAACAGCAGCTGCCGACACGCCGAACTTTTCTTCGAACGCCTTGACCAGCTCGTTTAGTTCTAGAACCGACATCGAGCCAACGGCTTCCAGGATGTCTTCTTTTGCGATTGCCATTTGAAATACTCCTAAATTGAATTCGGATCGAGCTAGCGATCTAGCTTTGCCTAACTTAAGCGACTAGCGCCCAAGCGCGGTCGTTACGCGGCTTCGCCCTGCTTCTTTTCAGACAGCGCGGCCAGAGCGCGCGCGAAGCCGGAAACAGGAGCCCGCATGACGAACAGCAGCTTGGAGAGCAGTTCTTCGCGGCTCGGGATGTTGGCCAGCGCTTGCACGCCCACCTTGTCCATCACTTTGCCTTCGTAGGAACCAGCCTTGATGATCAACCTGTCATTGTTCTTGCCGAAGTCGTTGACGACCTTGGCAGCGGCAATGGCATCTTCCGAGATACCGTAGATCAGAGGACCGGTCATCTGCTCAGCCAGCGGAGCGAACGGGGTACCTTCGACGGCGCGACGTACCAGCGTGTTTTTCAACACACGCAGATACACCTGTTGCTCACGCGCTTTCGCGCGCAGCTTGGTCAGATCGCCAACCGTGATCCCACGATACTCAGCGAGCACCATCGTCTGAGCCTTCGCGACTTGCACGGCGACTTCAGCGACGACTGCCTGCTTATCTTCTTTGTTCAGTGGCACGGTTAAACCTCCGGATTCGATGCATTTGGGCAAACAACCCGCATGCACCACGTTCGATAACGGCGTCCGACTGTTAGGAGTATTTTAATCGATCGGTGACCACCAACTGGCGATCGACAACCGACTTCAACAACTGCAAAACTGTTTCGGGTTCGCCATCTGCGTTGGCTTGAATTAAGGCAATGCCTACCTGATGCATCACCACCAACGGTCTTTGACAACCGGCTGCTCGGTCAATCGACTTCGCAACCGCCCAAAGCCCTTTATGTGGCGCGAGGATGAGGTCGCGCCCAAAATTCTTACTGCGCCAGCGTGGCTTGATCCACGCGAACGCCGACACCCATCGTGCTCGACAGCGCGACCTTACGCAGGTATACGCCCTTGCTCGTTGCCGGCTTGGCCTTCTGCAGCGCGTCGATCAGCGCCGACAGGTTTTCACGCAGCTTTGCCGGTTCGAACGATGCGCGACCGATCGTGCCATGGATGATACCGGCCTTGTCGACGCGGAACTGGATCTGACCCGCCTTGGCGTTCTTGACCGCGGTCGCTACATCCGGCGTCACGGTGCCGACCTTCGGGTTCGGCATCAAGCCGCGCGGGCCGAGGATCTGACCTAGCGCACCGACAACGCGCATCGTGTCCGGCAAAGCGATAACGACGTCGAAATTCAGATTACCGGCTTTGACTTGCTCAGCCAGGTCTTCCATTCCGACCACGTCCGCACCAGCTGCACGGGCTTGTTCAGCCTTGTCACCTTGTGCGAACACTGCCACGCGAACCGACTTGCCGGTACCGGCCGGCAGAACCACGGAACCACGAACCACCTGGTCCGACTTCTTGGCATCGATGCCGAGTTGCACAGCAACGTCGATCGACTCGTCAAACTTTGCGCTCGCGCATTCCTTTACGAGCGAGAAAGCCTCGTCGATCGCGTACAGCTTCTGACGATCAACCTTGTTCGCGAATACCTGAAGGCGCTTCGAAAGCTTAGCCATTTACACGCCCTCCACAGTGATGCCCATCGAACGCGCGCTGCCAGCGATCGTGCGCGCGGCCGCATCAAGATCAGCGGCCGTAAGATCCGGCATCTTGGTCTTCGCGATTTCTTCCGCTTGAGCGCGGGTGATGTTGCCAACCTTGTCGGTGTGCGGCTTAGCCGAACCCTTGTCGAGCTTGACTGCCTTCTTGATCAGAACGGTAGCCGGCGGCGTCTTCATTATGAACGTGAAGCTCTTGTCCGCGAATGCCGTTATAACCACCGGCACCGGCAGACCCGGCTCCATGCCCTGAGTCTGTGCGTTGAACGCCTTGCAGAACTCCATGATATTCAGGCCGCGTTGGCCCAGTGCCGGACCGACTGGCGGCGACGGGTTGGCTTTACCTGCAGGAATCTGCAACTTGATAAAGCCGACAATTTTCTTTGCCATGTTGAAAACCTCTGCTGAACGCGTGAACGTTCGGTGAGTGATAACGCGCTTTCGACGTTTCCGCCTAGTGACGCTCCTCAACGGTCATAGCGCGGGGACCGTAAGCGCGAATCGCGCGAGGGCAGTGACGCCCGCGCGCAATGAAATCTTTAGGTCTTCTCGACCTGACCGAACTCGAGTTCGACTGGCGTCGAGCGACCGAAAATCGTGACGGAAACCCGAACTTTGGATTTCTCGTAATTGACTTCTTCGACGTTGCCGTTGAAGTCCGTGAAAGGACCTTCTTTCACGCGGACCATCTCGCCTACTTCAAACAGCGTCTTCGGCCGTGGCTTCTCGACGCCTTCCTGCATCTGCGACATGATCTTTTCGACCTCACGCGGCGAGATCGGACTCGGGCGATTGCGCGCGCCACCGACAAAACCAGTCACCTTGGCCGTATTTTTGACCAGATGCCAGCTTTCGTCCGTCATCTCCATTTCAACCAGAACATAACCGGGAAAGAAACGCCGCTCGGTGACCGACTTATGGCCACCCTTTACTTCAACCACTTCTTCGGTCGGAACAAGAATCTGACCGAATTGATCTTGCATACCTGCGCGCTCGATGCGCTCCTGAAGCGCACGTTGCACACTCTTCTCCATGCCGGAGTAGGCGTGCACGACGTACCAACGCCTTCCACCCGGGGATGCCAGAGTATCGCTCATATCATTTCCAACCCAGAATCCCCGAGAATATCACCCATTCGATCGACTTATCACTAAGCCAAAGAAAAATAGCCATGGTTAGGACAAACGCGAACACCACCAATGTGGTTTGCGTTGCCTCTTTGCGAGTCGGCCAAACGACCTTGCGAACCTCCTTATACGAGTCCTTGGCGAAGGCAATGAACGCCTTGCCCGGCGCAGAGAGAAGACCAACCGCCACACCGGCGATCACGCCGACTGCGAGCGCCACACCGCGGAAGTACCACTCTTGACCCCAAAGGCAGAAGAACCCTACGAACCCGACCAAGACCAACAATACGCCGGCCACCAAGATCAGCTTGTCGTCAGAAGTATTTACAGTTTCGACGGAAGGATTCGCCATAACACCTCAAACAGCACCAGTTGGCGCGAGAATTTGGCAGGGGCAGAGGGAATCGAACCCCCAACCTTCGGTTTTGGAGACCGACGCTCTGCCAATTGAGCTATACCCCTAAACCCATTTGAGGCCGACGAAAGCTGCCGCCCCCCGAAAACCGCTAATTACCGAGAAGATCTCTGGCTCTTACTCGATAATCTTCGCCACGACACCGGCGCCGACGGTACGACCGCCTTCACGAATGGCGAAGCGCAGACCTTCTTCCATGGCGATCGGGGCGATCAGCTTGACCGTGATCGACACGTTGTCGCCC
>LFLF01000071.1 GCA_001184395.1 Candidatus Paraburkholderia calva
ATCCGCACCTCGTCGAAAAATACAGGATTTAAGCGTTAATATGCCTGCTTCCTGCAATTCGCTCAACATGGTTTGGGCTGGAGTGCTTGGTGGGATAAAGCTTTAGGAATTGTTCAGGATCGGCTAGCAAGCGCCGCGTCGTAGTTCGGCTCCTGCTTGATTTCGGGCACGAGTTCCGAGTGCAGGACTTTGTTGTTCTCGTCGAGCACGACGACCGCGCGCCGTCAGACCGCGCAGCGGGCCGCTCGTGATATCGACGCCGTATGCCTGCGCGAACTCATGGCCGCGAAACGCGGAGGCCGACACGACGTTCTCGATCCCTTCGGTTGTGCAGAAGCGCTTCATCGCGAAGGGCAGGTCGCCCGACACGACGACCACAGTGTTGTCGAGCTTGCCTGCTGCTTCGTTGAACTTGCGCGTGGAGGTGGGGCAGGTCGGCGTGTCCAGACTCGGCACGATGTTCAACACCTTGCGCTTGCCCGCGAAGTTCGCGAGCTTGAGATCGCCGAGATCCGCGCCGACCAGCGTGAAGTCCGGGGCCTGCTGTCCCGCGCCGGGAAACGTGCCGCCGACGTCGATGGGATTGCCGCCGAGGGTGACTTGACTCATGTTGCGCTCCAGAGAATGTGTCAGATGCTGACAGATGAAATCGCGCGCGCCGCGTCTCGGTGTGCGAGGACGGCACGCGCGTCGGATGGATCATGGGCTTGGCGATGCGCGCGGACCGAAGCCCAGCGCGATCACGGATAGAAGACCTAAACCTGTAATTCGCGGCGACAGCGTCGCCGGTTTCGAGCTGGACGACGATCGGCTGCGCGCTTTGCGGCGCGAGTCCGCCGGAGAATATCGTACCCGGTCGGGCATATTCCTGCGGCCATAGCACCCGCCGTACCGCGACGTTGTTCTTGTCGTCGAGCATCTTGTCGTCGAGCAGCGTGAGTTCGAGTGCGAGATAAGCGAGCGCGACATCCAGCCGATTGCACAGCGATAGCTTCAGCTCGAGCTTGTGCGGACCGTTGACCTGGCGCAGCCCCGAACTCTCGATCTGCAGCCCGTTGATGTCACGCGGCGGCGCGATCGCGCAGCTGATTTGATCGCAGGTCTCCGCTTACAGTGAATGCGTGCCGGGAACCATGACCACCACGTCTTCGCGCAGCCACCAGGCGGCCTGCACAATCAAAAGCAGACTCAGCAGCACCGCCAGCACGATGCCGACGACGCGCCAGCCCGGTGCTTGGTCCAATGCACGGTTATCGCGTACGGCTCGTGATGAGGCAAGTAGGCTTCGTTGGCGCTCGCCGGATGCCCGCGCCCGCCGGTTCCGTGCCGAAGCCGGGCTCGTCTTCGTGGTCGGGATCGTGCCAGGCGGGTGCCGGCGGGGGGCGCGGCTCGCCCGTCCTGCGTCCGGGGCCGATGAACGGTTCGGCGCGATCGTCTACCGGATCGATGAATGGCGGCGCTTCGTCGCGCGGCGCTCGACCGGACGCAGCGGCGGTTGCGCGCGCGTTTGCGACGCTGGCGGTTCGTCGGCGGGTTGAGGGTTCACGCGCACGAACTGCTTCACGCGATTGGTTTCGGGCGGAGCCGTGGGTTCGTTGGCGGCTGGTTTCGGCATCGATGCACCCGCGTAAAGCGTGGGGTCGCTCTCGTCGTCGTGCGGGGGAGGGGCGCAGGCGGCGCGGGCCGTTGATTGCCCAGTTTCGCGCCGATGTCGAGCGTGCGAGGCGCTGCGACTTTCGACTTTTTCGGCACCGACTCGGCTTTCGATACGGGCAACGGTGACGGGCCGATGGCCAGATCGTCGTCGAGGACCGAAGCGTGCTAGGCTTTGTCGGATCGTCGTCGTCAGTAAGCTCGAAGCGATGATGCGCGGCGTCGAATACTTCCTGGCAATGTCCGCAGCGCATGCGACCGTCATGCGGCGCGAGCAGATGCGGATCGAGTTTGAATACGGTTTCGCAGTGTGGGCAGCGGGTAGCCAGCGCTATATGGAGAGCCATTGGCCTCGCGGCTGGATCGTGGAAGATGATGGCGCTATTCTAATGGCTTTCGCGCCGAGTTCCGGCCAGGCAAACCCAGCCTTCGTGCTCGCGCCAGACGCCGATGTCGATCCACTTCGCGTAGGCCGCCGCAACCTCGTCCGCCTGACGCGCGAGCACGCCGGACAGCGCAATCCGGCCGCCCGGTTTCACCTTCGACGTGAGCATCGACGCCATCAGTTTGAGCGGATTCGACAGGATATTGGCGACGACGATATCGAACTTGCCGGCGGGGCTGGCATCGGGCAGTCCGTAGGTGACGTCCGCGCGATTACGCTCGCTGTTCTGACGCGCCGACTCGACCGCCTGCGGATCGATATCGATGCCGAACACGGGATTCGCGCCGCATTTTTTCGCCAGGATCGCGAGAATACCGGAACCGCAGCCGTAATCGAGCAGCGATTGCCCCAGCTCGACGGACTGCTCCAGCCACTCCATGCACAAGCGCGTGGTCGGATGACTGCCGGTGCCGAACGCGAGACCCGGGTCCAGCTCGAGCACGAGCGCGTCGGGATCGAGCGCGGCGTGCCATGACGGAACGACCGAGATGCGTTCGCCGATGGAAATCGGATCGAACTGCGCTTGCGTCAGACGAACCCAGTCTTGTTCTTCGACGTCGCGCAGCGTGTAAGAAGGCGTTTCCGCCAGACCGATTTCGTTGGCGGCGTCGAGCAGTACCGCCGGATCGGCGTCTTGTGCCAGCAATGCCACTACGCGCGAGCGATTCCACGCGCTTTTCTCAGGCACGAGCCCCGGTTCGCCGAACAGCGGCTGTTCGGCGGGCGTATCGGCATCGACGTCTTCCACCGATACTGACAGCGCGCCGATATCCAGCAGCGCGTCGGACAGCGCCTCTGCGTGTTCGCGGCCCAGTTCGGCGATCAATTCCCGGTAACTCATGCTCTTTCTCTTGCCTGTGGATCGCTGCTCAGCGCGCGGGCGTCTCTTCGGCCGCGGCCGCCTGACGTGCCGCCAGCTTGTTCTCGAGATAGTGGATGCTCGTCCCGCCTTCGACGAACTTCGCGTCGATCATCAACTCGCGATGCAGCGGGATGTTGGTCTGGATGCCCTCGACCACCATTTCCGACAGCGCAATGCGCATGCGGTTGATCGCCTGTTTGCGCGTCGCGCCGTACGCGATGAGCTTGCCGATCATCGAGTCGTAGTTCGGCGGGACGAAGTAGTTGGCGTAAGCGTGCGAATCAACGCGGATGCCCGGGCCGCCCGGTGTATGCCATGCGGTGATGCGTCCTGGCGACGGCGTGAATTTGAACGGATCTTCGGCATTCACGCGGCATTCGATCGCATGGCCGCGGAACTGAATGTCCTTCTGGCGGATGTTGAGCTTTTCGCCCGCCGCGATACGGATCTGTTCCTGCACGATATCGATGCCCGTGATCAGCTCCGTCACCGGATGCTCCACCTGCACGCGCGTGTTCATCTCGATGAAGTAGAACTCGTTGTTCTCGTACAGAAATTCGAACGTGCCCGCGCCGAGATAGCCCATCTTCTTGCACGCGTCGGCGCAGCGGTCGCCGATACGCTCGATCAGGCGACGCGGAATGCCCGGCGCCGGCGCTTCCTCGATCACTTTCTGGTGACGGCGCTGCATGGAGCAATCCCGTTCGCCGAGCCAAAGAGCATTGCGGAACGAGTCCGACAGCACTTGAATCTCGATGTGGCGCGGGTTTTCCAGGAGCTTCTCCATGTAGACCTGCGGGTTGCCAAAGGCGCGGCTCGCTTCTTCGCGCGTCATGTTGACCGCGTTGACGAGCGCCGCTTCCGTGTGCACCACGCGCATGCCGCGCCCGCCGCCGCCGCCCGCCGCCTTGATGATCACCGGATAGCCGATTGTCCGCGCAATCCGCACAATTTCCTTCGGATCGTCCGGCAAGGCGCCTTCCGAACCCGGCACGCACGGCACGCCGGTCTTGATAATGGTCTGCTTGGCAGTGACCTTGTCGCCCATCAGGCGGATGCTCTCGGGACGCGGTCCGATGAAGGTGAAGCCCGATTGCTCGACGCGTTCGGCGAAGTCGGCGTTTTCGGAGAGGAAGCCGTAGCCGGGGTGGATGGCTTCGGCGTCGGTGACTTCGGCGGCGCTGATTAGCGCCGGCATGTTCAGATAAGAGAGGTTCGACGGCGCCGGTCCGATACACACGGCTTCGTCGGCCAACTTGACGTACTTCGCTTCCTTGTCGGCTTCGGAATAGACGACGACGGTCTTGACGCCCAGCTCGCGGCACGCGCGCTGGATGCGAAGCGCGATTTCGCCGCGGTTCGCAATGAGAATTTTTTCAAACATGGCTGTGGGTCGGCTCATCAACGGGCTCGCGCGTGCGGCCCTCGGGATTCGGATGGGCGGCGCACGGCTCGATGGATCGCTCCGGAACGCAGCGCGCGTACCTGACACTCAAGCCGCGCGGCGCAAACGCGATGGGCATTCGGCGCACGGCTCGAGCGCCTTTAGTCGCCGATCACGAAGAGCGGCTGGCCGTATTCGACCGCCTGACCGTTCTCGACGAGGATTTCCTTCACGACGCCGGACTTGTCCGCTTCGATTTCGTTCAGGAGCTTCATCGCTTCGATGATGCACAGAGTCTGGCCTTCCTTCACTGTATCGCCGGCCTGCACGAACGGGTCTGCGCCCGGCGACGGCGCGCGGTAGAACGAGCCGACCATCGGCGAGGTCACGACATGGCCCTGCACCGCGGCGGCGGCCGGCGTGGCGCCTGCTTCGCTCGCGCCGCCGAAATGCGGTGCGGCTGGCGCGGCGACTTGCGGCGCGAACTGCTGCGGCGCGGCCATGTAGACCGGTGCGGCGTTCTTGACGATGCGAACCTTACCTTCGCCCTCGGTCACTTCCAGTTCCGAGATGCCGGACTCGGAGACGAGATCGATCAGCGTTTTCAGTTTACGAAGGTCCATCGAAAATTCCCCTTTCAATACTTGGAGCCCGGGCGTCCGGTACTCGACTTGGCTTATGAATGTTCTGACTGCTTAGCCGCGAACCGGCGTGGCCAGCCGTCCGGCGCGATCGCGCGGATTGCAACACCGTGCGTCGGCGGAAAAAAACGACGGCAGAATCGATCGGCACGCGGCGGACGTTCACACCGAACGCGCCCGCATGGTCGCTTTGAAGCGCTTGCCCAAATGCTGTGCGACTGCCGCTTACGTAGGCTGCCTGAATTACCCCGGCGGCCATGACGGCTGACGGACTTCGTGGCAACGTGGCCTCGTGGCACGGGCAAAGGGATCATGGTCGCTTCGGGTTGTACGGAATTCGGCGCACTTTAGTGCCTTTTAGAGGAATTTTGTCTAGTTTTACGGCGCAGTCTTCTCTTCGGCGACGGAACAAATTACCATCCGGACCGACTGTGCAGGCGAAGTTCCGATAAAAAAGGGCGTAAGATCTGTTAAATCGCTGGGTATTGACGCGATGCGGGCGAATTGCGCGTTGCATCCGGCAGCGAATTATTACAGAGCGTCGAGCGTCTTTTTGAGTTCCGCTTCATCGACTTCGCCCAATTTTGTCGAGCGAACCGTCCCTTTTTCATCGATCACGACCGTAAATGGCAGGCCTCCAGCATTATTGCCGAAATTGCACGCAAGATCCGCGCCGCCGAACCCGGCGATGTAGACTGGGTAATCGACATGCACCTTCTGAAGAAACGCGTTGACGTTCTTTTCACTATCCACGCCAAGTCCAATGAAGGTAATGCCTTTCTTCTGATATTCGTGCTGCATCGCCGACAGCGCGGGCATTTCTTTCACGCATGGTCCGCACCACGACGCCCAGAAATTCACGACGACCAGCTTGCCCTTGAACGATGCGAGCGGCTGCGCGGTGTCCGATGCGCCCGGCGGCGTCGCTTGCCAGAGTTGATCGACGGCATTGCCGGAGGGCTGCGTCGCGGCAACGGAGTCGCCGCCGGTGAAGACGTGGCCCGCGTAGAAGCCGCCGACCGTGGCAGCAACCACAACGGCGAGCGCCGCGATGATGCGTGTGGTTTTCATGAGCGAGGATGAGTCAGCCGCGCATTTCGAGCGGCGGGGTATCGGGATAATCGAGCAGCGTGCGCACCGTCGACGCGTTCGCGCGTGCCAGTTTGCCGCGACCGTCGGCACGCACCGCGCCGCGCAGATCGTCGGGACCGTATAACGCAATATGCACGCCGGCCGGCTCCTCGCCGCGCGCGCGGTGCAGAAAACTCAGCGTTTCCACATAACCGCGCCCGGCGAAATGCCGCGTCTCGGAAACGTCGTACTGGATATTCGCATTCAGCAGATAAATGGCGACTTCCTTCGAGTTGTCGCAGAAACATTGCAGATGGATGTCCGAATGCTCGCCCGCCGTGCCATTGAGCACCGCGCCAGTCAAATACGGGTCGAAGGCGGTGAGCTTGTCCATCCACTCGAGCGCGGTTTCCCGCATGCGGCGCAGCACCGCCGGCTGGCTGTCGCTCTGGAAGAGCGCATGATACTCGTGGATTTCTTCCTCGATCTGATCGTTATCGGGAAGAAATTCGCTGCCGATCTTCGACTCGCCGACCACCTGCCGCGCGGCCTTGCGCTTGGCGGTGGAGTAGTTGAGACCGTCCTCGGCGATCATTCTTGCAGCCGCAATGGCGATTTCCTCGCGCACGCGCTGCGGATCGAAATGTGATTTGCGGATCATTCGGTAATCATACTAGATAAGGCTGAAGGTCCGTTTGCCTCGCGCCTGACAAGGCGTAAAGCGGCCTTGCGCCCTCGGTTACAATATGATGCTTCAGGCGCCTCGTGGATGAGTTTGCCGCAGGCGCCGTTCCATGTTTCTCGCATTTCAATCGCCCGCGCGACACGGTTTATGCACATTCACATCCTCGGCATTTGCGGCACCTTCATGGGCGGACTCGCCGTCCTGGCGCGCGAAGCGGGCCACAAGGTCACCGGTTGCGATGCCGGTGTCTATCCGCCGATGAGCACGCAACTCGAAGCTCAGGGCATCGAGCTGATCGAAGGTTACGGTTCCGAACAACTTTCGCTCGAACCCGATCTGTTCATCATCGGCAACGTGGTCACGCGTGGCAATCCGCTGATGGAGGAAATCCTCGATCGCGGCCTGCCGTATGTCTCCGGTCCGCAATGGCTCGGCGAACACGTGCTGAACGGCAAATGGGTGCTCGCGGTTGCGGGCACGCACGGCAAGACTACCCCACCAGTTCCATGCTCGCCTGGCTGCTGGAAGACGCAGGCATGAACCCTAGTTTTCTGATCGGCGGCGTGCTGCTCAATTTCGGCACCTCGGCGCGGCTTACCGATTCGAGCTTCTTCGTCATCGAAGCCGACAAATACGACACCGCGTTTTTCGACAAGCGCTCGAAGTTCGTCCATTACCGGTCGCGCACGGCGGTACTCAACAATCTCGAATTCGATCACGCGGACATCTTCCCCGATCTTGCGGCCATCGAAACGCAATTCCACCATCTCGTGCACACGGTGCCGGGCGTCGGGCGCATCGTGACGAATGGCCGTGAAGCTGCGCTCGAGCGCGTGCTGACGCGCTGCTGCTGGTCGGGGGTCGAGCGCTTCGGCGTGGACGGCGGCTGGCAAGCCTTGCCCGCAACCGAGGGCGCCACGGTCGACGAACAGTTCGCCTTGTACTGGGAAGGCGAGCCGCAGGGTGTCGTCGACTGGCAGGTACAGGGCGAGCACAATCGCATGAACGCGCTCGCGGCGATCGTGGCGGCGCGCTCGGTCGGCGTGCCGGCGGCGCACGCGGTCAAGTCGCTGGCCACGTTCCGCAACGTCAAGCGGCGCATGGAAGTCAAAGACAGTGTCGATGGTGTCACCGTGTACGACGACTTCGCGCATCATCCGACCGCGATCGACACGACCATTGCCGGCTTGCGCACGCGCATCGGCGACGCGTCGAATTCGCGCATTCTCGCCGTGCTCGAGCCGCGCTCCAACACCATGAAGCTCGGCACGATGAAGGCGCAACTGCCCTCGAGCCTCGCCAATGCCGATCTCGTATTCGGTTACGGCGCACGCGAAGACCGCGACAAGCTCGGCTGGGATCTCGCGGACGCGCTGTCGCCGCTCGGCGCGAAGGCGCAGGCCTTCAACGAGATCGAGCCGCTAGTGAAAGCGGTCACGGCCGCCGCGTGCCCCGGCGATCATGTTCTCGTGATGAGCAACGGCGGCTTCGGCGGCGTGCATCAGAAGCTGCTGGATGCGCTGTCGCGCGTGACGCGGCATCAACGAAGAAAGGAACGGCGTGATTCTCTACCTGCACGGCTTTCGCTCCTCGCCCCAATCGTTCAAAGCGCGCGTCATGCACGCGCGCCTCGCGGAACTTGGCCGGCTGGGCGAATGGCAGTGTCCGATATTGCCTGTGTCGCCTTTCCAATCGGTTGAACTGGCGGAGGCTATTGCGGCGCAGGCGCGTCCTGGTAGCGTGACCATGGTCGGCAGTTCGCTCGGCGGTTTCTACGCAACGTATCTCGCGGAAAAACACGGCTGGCGCGCGGTGCTGCTGAATCCCACCGTGGTGCCGCAGGACGACCTGAGCCACTATCTCGGCGAGCAGCCGCTGTGGCACGGCGGCGGCAGCATCATCGTGTTGCCGCGTCATCTCGATGAACTGCGCGCGTTGTCCGTGGCTGCGATCACGCGCCCGGAGCGCTATTTTTTGATCGCCGCGACCGGCGACGAAGTACTCGACTACCGCACGATGCTCGCCCATTATCCCGGCGTCAAAACCACGCTCATTCAGGACGGCGATCACGCGATCAGCGATTTTCACGCCTATCTGGACGATGTTCTCGCGTTTTGCGGACCCGAGCCGCCTCCGGCGGCGACGCCTGCCGCCGCATAAAAGACCGAATCTTTTTTCCGGGCTGGCACGCGTACAGCGCCGGTCCACCGTTTTACGAGAGTATTGAGTGAACATTTTCTTCGAGGAATCGGGTAGTTTCAAGGCTGGGTCGGTGTTGTCGAAGCAGGGCGACGCGTTTCAGGTCGAACTGCCCGGCGGCCGCCAGGCGAAGGTCCGCGCTAAAGATGTGTTGATCGAATTCGACAAGCCGGCGGCAGGCGAACTCATGCAGGAGGCCGATGCTATCGCGCAGGACATCGATCTGGACTTCCTGTGGGAATGCGCGCCCGACGACGAATTCCCGTTTGCGTCGCTCGGCGCGGATTACTTCGGCGACAAATTCGGCCCGACCGAACGCGCGGCGCTGGTGTTGCGCATGCATGGCGCGCCGGTCTACTTCCGCCGCAAGGGGCGCGGGCAATATCAGCGCGCGCCGCAGGAACAGTTGCAGATGGCGCTGGCATCGCTCGAACGCAAGCGGCAGCAGGCGCTGGTGCAGGCCGGCTGGGAAGAGGAATTGAAGGCGGGCACGCTGCCCGATGCGCTCAAGGACAAGGCGATCGGCCTGCTCACGAAGCCCGACAAGAATTCCAGCGAGTACAAGGCGCTTGAAGCCGCCGCCGCCGCGCGCGGCATTTCGCAGGCGCGTCTGATGCTCGAATGCGGCGGCATCGCGTCGGCGCGGGCGTTGCACGAGGCGCGATTCCTGTCGGAGTTTTTCCCGCACGGCATCGGCTTTCCGTCGGTGCAGCCGGGCAAGCTGCCGGAAGACTTGCCGGAAGCCGATGTCGAAGCGTTCTCCATCGACGACGTCACGACCACCGAAATCGACGATGCGTTCTCCGTGCAGGATCTCGCCGATGGCCGCGTGCGCGTGGGCATTCATATCGCGGCGCCGGCGTTCGGCATCGCGCGGGGCGACGGTATCGACGGAATCGCGCGTACGCGCTTGTCCACCGTCTACATGCCGGGCGACAAGATCACCATGCTGCCGGACAACGTCGTCGATGTGTTCACGCTCGCGGAAGGCGGGCTGCGGCCGGCGCTGTCGCTGTACATCATCGTGAATCGGGAGACGCAGGAGATCGTCGCCACCGAAACGCGCGCCGAGCGCGTGTTCGTGAAGAGCAACCTGCGTCACAACCATCTCGACGAGCACGTCACCGAGGAAACGCTCGCGGCGGGCACGGGCGATTATCCGCACAAGGATGACATCGCGGTGCTGTGGCCGCTCGCGCAGGCGCTGTTCGAAAAGCGTCAGCAGGCGCGCACGACTTACGGGCTGAAGCGCGAAGTTCAGCGCAATAACGACTTCAATTTTTACGTCGAAGGCGAGCACATCACGATCACGCCGCGCCGTCGCGGCTCGCCGCTCGATCTGATCGTCGCAGAACTCGCGATTCTCGCCAACTCGTCGTGGGGCGTGTTCCTCAACGATCACGGCGTGCCGGGCATCTATCGCTCGCAGCGCGGTTTCGGTGGCCCGGGTCCGAAGCGTACGCTCATGCAGACCACGCCCGCACCGCACGAAAGTATCGGCGTCGCGCAATATGCGTGGAGCACGTCGCCGCTGCGCCGTTACGTCGATCTGGTGAATCAGTGGCAGTTGCTCGCCTGCGTGCAGCACGGCGTGACGGCCAAGCTCGCCGCGCCCTTCAAGCCGAAGGACGCCGATCTCTTCGCGGTCGTGCAGGGTTTCGACGATACCTATTCTGCCTACGCCGGTCATCAGCGCCGCATGAAGTATTTCTGGTGCCTACGCTGGCTCAAGCAGGAAAACCGCAAGCAGGTGCCCGGGTCCGTCATCAAGGACGATCTGGTGCGGCTAGAGGAAATCCCGCTGATCCTGCACGTGCCGGGACTCGGCGTGCACGCACGCGGTACGCGCGTCATGCTCGAAGTCGTCTCGATCGACGAACTCACCGTCGAAGCATCTTGCCGTTTGCTGCATGTGATCGACGCGCCGTCGGCCGCCGCGCCGGCGGAGGAAGAGGAGGGCGAGGACGAGATCATCGACACGACCGACCTCTCCGCCGAAAGCGAAGCGGAAGCGTCGTCGGAAACCGAAAATCCGCCCGAGCCAACTGGCGACGCGCAGGAACCAAAACAATGAACCAGAAAGACCAATACGCGGTGATCGGCAATCCGATCGAGCACAGCAAATCGCCATGGATTCACAAGCGCTTCGCCGAGCAGACCGGCGAACCGATCGAATACGGGCGCATTCTCGGGCCGCTCGGTGGCTTCGAGAAGGAAGCGCGGTGGTTCATGGCGGCGGGCGCGCGCGGCATGAATGTCACCGTGCCGTTCAAGCTCGACGCCCACGCGTTTGCCAATACGCTCTCGTTGCGCGCGGCGGCGGCGGGCGCGGTGAATACGTTGTTGTTCAGCCCGGAGGGCGTGCGCGGCGATAACACCGATGGCGTGGGCCTCGTGCGCGATATCGAGGTGAATCTCGGCGTGAGCCTGAAAGATGTGCGCGTGCTGCTGCTCGGCGCGGGCGGTGCGGCGCGCGGTGTAGTGCTACCGATCTTCGATTGCGCGCCGGCAGCGCTGACCATCGTGAACCGCACGGCAGCGAAGGCGCTGCAACTCGTCGAACAGTTCGAGGCGAACGCACGCGAATCCAGCGTGCGCTTGTCCGGTGGCGGCGGGGACATTATCGAGCCGGGCGCGTATGACGTCATGATCAACGCGACGGCGGGCAGTCTCGACGCAGTGCTTCCCGATTGTGACGACCGCGCGTTCGGCGCGGCCACGCTCGCTTACGACATGATGTACAGCCCGAAGCCCACCGTTTTCATGCAGCACGCGGCCTCGCTCGGCGCGCGCGTGACGGACGGCCTCGGCATGCTGGTCGAACAGGCCGCCGAGTCGTTCTTCATCTGGCGCGGCGTGCGTCCGGACGGCGGCGCGGTGATGCGCGAACTGCGCGGCGAACTGACCGCCAAAGCCTGATGACCACCGCGCCGACCGGAACCTGGAGCGCGCCGCCGCGGACGCGCCGCGCGGCGAAACTCGGGCCGGCGCACTGGATCATGTACGGCGTGTCGGTGCTGGCGATTGAGGCTTTCGCGACCCAATTGTACTTTTTCGTGCAGATCGGTATCTGGAATTACATGAATCCGGGCGAAACCGCGTTCATGCGCTCCGATGCCTGGACGCTGCAAAAGACCCATCCCGGTTCTCGCTGCAACGGACCTGGGTGCCTGACCAGATTTCGCGCAACCTGAAGCGCGCGATCATCGCGTTCGAGGACGCCAACTTCGTCAACAACAACGGCTACCAGACCGACGCCATCTTGCAGGCGTGGGAGCGTAACAAGACGCGCAGCCGGATCGTGTGGGGCGGCTCGACGATTTCGCAGCAGTTGGCGCGTAATTTGTTCTTATCGCGGGAGAAGAGCTATATCCGCAAGGCGCAGGAACTGGTCATCACCTGCATGCTGGAGTTCTGGATGGACAAGGAACGCATCCTTGAGATCTATCTGAATTCGGTGGAGTGGGGCAATGGCGTGTACGGCGCCGAAGCTGCCGCACAGCACTACTACGAAACGTCCGCCGCGAAACTCACCGCGTGGCAAGGCGCGCGGCTCGCCGTCATGCTGCCGCGTCCCGAAGTTCTACGACGACCATCTTCTACGACGACCATCGCAATTCGGCCTATTTGTTGCAGCGCAGCGGCGTCATCGCGCGGCGAATGGGGGCGGCTGAGTTTCCCAAATAGTTATTTGGTTGGCGTAGCTAAACATTACAAAGCCATGATTCGTCAGGGCTTTTTTGTTTCTTGCCAGCTTTCGGTTGCCAGGCTTTCTCCCATTATATGAGCAAGAAAATCACATATTGAATTTTTGAGGGAGGCCATCCTAAAATCCGATCCATAGCCAGACGGCAGTCGCGCGGAGGCCGAAACGGGCATCGACCCGAGTCCGGTTCGCGGGGCTGAGTACCAAAAAAGTTACAACACGGAGACACGTCATGCATTCGATCGCTCGCCCGCGCTCGTGGGCCGTGCCGCACGCTTTACACGCACTTCGCTCGTCAACGCCGCTCGTCGCGCTTCATCCGATGGCGACGGCACGCCGTCGCGAAATCTTGCCGCGCGCCGCGTAACACGGCCCATGTTCATTCGAGGAACGAGCGCCATGAACAAACTCCAGAACATCGAAGCGGAGGTCCGCGACGACGACGCGCTGCCGCCCGTCGAAACGGTCGCGAAGCCGAACGGCAAGCACGGGCACGACGGCGGCCGCGATCCCAACGCGATCGCGCTGCCCAGTGCGCTCGTCGATATCACGCCGCAACAGGCCGGCACGCAGACGCTGCTGCGCGGTCTCGCGGTGCTCGAAGCGGCCGCCAACGGCGCCCACGATCTGCGTGCGTTCGGCGCGGCGCTCGGCACCACGCGCAGCACGACGCACCGGCTCGTCAGTTCGCTCGTGCAGGCGCGCTATCTTAGGCAGGTGCAGGGTGGCTATCTGCTCGGACCGAAGCTGATCGAACTCGGCACCATCGCGCTCGAGCAGATGCCGCTGACGGCGGTCGTGCGTCCGCATCTGCAGGCGCTGGCCGATCACACGCAAGACACCATCCACCTCGGCGTGCGCGACGGCGACGACGTGCTCTACATCGACAAGATTCCCGGCACGCGCGGGCTCGAGATGCGTTCGCGCGTCGGGCACCGCATGCCGCTGGCATCGACCGGCATCGGCAAGGCGATGATGCTCGATCTCGAGCCGCAGTCGTGGAAGCGGCTGCTCGAGGCGTCGCTCAAGGCGCTCGAGAAGAAGAGCTTCAAGCCCGAAAGCCGCGCCGACATCGACACCTTCTTGCAGCGCATGACGCGCTATTCGCAGGGCGGCTTCACCTTCGATCTGGAAGAGAACGAAGCGTCGATCCGTTGCGTCGCCGCGCCCGTGCGCGACGCGTCGGGCGCCATCGTTGCGGCCTTGTCGGTCGCGAGCCCCATTCCCTATATGCCCCACGAGCGCATGGAAGAACTGATTCCGGTGATCCAGCGCGAAGCCCGCGCGATCTCCGAGGAACTCGGCTGGCGCGCGCCGCAAGCCGCACGCAGGATCAAGCGATGAGCCAACCCGCACTCATCGCGCTCGACTGGGGCACCACGTCCCTGCGCGCTTATCTGATCGCCGGCGACGGTTCGGCGCTCGATACGCGTGCATCGTTGGCGGGGATCATGAAGCTGCCGTCAGGCGGCTTCGATCAGGCTTTCGAGGAAACCTGTGGCGCGTGGCTCGACGCGCATCCGCGGCTTCCGGTGGTCGCGGCGGGCATGGTCGGCAGCGCGCAGGGCTGGGTCGAAGCGCCGTATGTCGAAACGCCGGCGGGCGCGGACGCGCTGGTCGCGGGCATCGTCAAGGTGACGGCGGCGCGCGGCGTGGCCGTGCACGTGGTGCCGG
Source organism: Candidatus Paraburkholderia calva (assembly GCA_001184395.1). Taxonomy (GTDB): domain Bacteria; phylum Pseudomonadota; class Gammaproteobacteria; order Burkholderiales; family Burkholderiaceae; genus Caballeronia; species Caballeronia calva. Next base: position 14,321 of record LFLF01000071.1, read on the forward strand.
GCGTGCTGGGGCGCGGCACGCTGCCCAATGTGATGCGCGGCGAGGAAACGCAGATCTTCGGCGCGCTCGCCAGCGACGCCTCGCTCGATGCGGAAAGCGGCGCGCTGATCGGCCTGCCCGGCACGCACGCGAAGTGGGCCTTCGTGCGCGATGGGCGTATCGAACGCTTCTATACCTTCATGACCGGCGAGACCTTCGGCGCGCTGCGCGATCACACGATCCTCGGCCGCACCATGCATCCGAGTTTGACGCCCGATCAGGCGTCTTTTCTGCGCGGCGTCGACACCGCGCGCGACGCCGGACACCCAGGCCTGCTCGCGACGATCTTCAGCACGCGCACGCTCGGGCTGACCGGCGAGTTGTCCGCCGAGCAGCAGCCGGACTATCTGTCGGGATTGCTGATCGGCCACGAACTACGCGGACTCAACGAAGTGCTGACGCGCGAACAGGCGATGCTGTCCGGCAAGACACTGCGTCTGATCGGCAACGACGCGCTGTGCGACCGATATCGCGCGGCGCTAGCGTGTTACGGCTGCCACGACGCGAAGACGGTTGCGCACGCCACCGAGCGCGGCCTTTACGGAATCGCTGCGCAGGCAGGGCTGACGTCTTCACCCGCGCGCGCGGCCTGAGCAGGAGCGAACGAGATGCAGCCTCCCATCAATCTGCCCGCGCCGTATGCAATGCACGATGGCTTGGCGAAGGCGTTCGCCGCGTGTCCGCTGATCGCGATTCTGCGTGGCGTGACGCCCGCCGAAGTGGCGCAGCACGGACACGCGCTGTACGAAGTGGGCTTTCGCATCATCGAGGTGCCGCTGAATTCACCGCAGCCGTTCGACAGCATCGCGGTGATCCGCAAGGTCTTGCCCGCCGATGCCATCGTCGGCGCGGGGACGGTGCTGCATCCGAGTTACGTCGATAGCGTGAAAAGCGCGGGCGGCGACCTGATAGTCATGCCGCACAGCGACGGCGAGGTGATCCGCGCCGCAAAATCCCAAGGACTGGCGTGCGCGTCGGGCGTCGCGACGCCGACCGAAGCGTTCACCGCGCTGAAATACGGCGCGGACGTGCTGAAGATGTTCCCCGCCAAGCAGCTCGGCCCGGTCGTCGTGAAGGCGTGGCGCGCGGTGATCGCGAAGGAGGTGCCGCTGGTGCCGGTCGGCGGCATCGCACCGGACAACATGGGGCCGTTCTTAAGCGCGGGCGCGAACGGTTTCGGTCTGGGATCGGCGCTGTACAAGCCGGGCCAGGGCGCGGACGTGAGCGCGAAGCACGCGAAGGCGTTCATCGACGGATTGATCGTCTCTCGAGGTGACAAGCGATGAACCGTCTCGCGGCAAAGTCGCGATGATCACCGGTGCCGGGCGTGGCATCGGCGCGGCGATCGCGCTGGCGTTCGCGCGTGAAGGCGCGGCGGTGGCGCTGGCGGAGCTGGATATCGACACGGCGCGTGCCACTGCCGAGCGTATCGCGTCGGAAGTCAGCGGCGCGCGAGTCTGCGCGGTCTATACCGACGTGACGCAGAGCGTGTCGGTCAAGGACGCGGTGGCGCAAACCGAAGCCCGCTTCGGCCCGCTCGATGCGCTCGTGAACAACGCCGGCATCAACGTGTTCTGCGATTCGCTGACCATGACCGATGACGACTGGAAGCGCTGCTTCGCGGTTGACCTCGACGGCGTGTGGAATGGCTGCCGCGCGGTGTTGCCGGGCATGGTGGAACGCGGGCGCGGCTGCATCGTGAATATCGCCTCGACGCACAGTTTCAAGATCATTCCGGGCTACTTTCCGTATCCGGTGGCGAAGCACGGCGTGATCGGACTCACGCGCGCTTGGCATCGAGTACGCGCCTAAAACGTGCGTGTGAATGCCATCGGGCCGGATTATATCGAAACCCAGTTGACGCACGACTGGTGGGATTCGCAAACCGACCCGCAAGCCGCGTGCGTCGCGACGCTGGCTTTGCAGCCGATGAAGCGCATCGGCCAGCCGCAGGAAGTGGCGATGACGGCGGTGTTCCTCGCATCGGACGAGGCGCCGTTCATCAATACGAGTTGCATCACCGTGGATGGCGGTAGAAGCGCGCTTTACCACGACTGAGCGGAAGGAATGACGCACTGGCCGTTGGTGCGCCTAAAGACTAAAAACACGGCCAACACCTTCGTAGCGCCCGCACGCGGGCATCTTTGAAAAAACGGAAGAAGTCGGGAGACAAAAGATGAAACGCAGACTGTTCCTCACGCTGATCGCCGCTGCCACGGCCACGAGTGCAAGCATGATCGCCGCACCCGTCGCGCAGGCCGCCGACGAAGTCAAGATCGGTTTTCTCGTGAAGCAGCCGGAAGAGCCGTGGTTCCAGGACGAGTGGAAGTTCGCGGAAATGGCCGCGAAGGAGAAGAGCTTCACGCTGGTCAAGATCGGCGCGCCGTCGGGCGAAAAGGTGATGAGCGCGATTGACAACCTCGCCGCGCAGAAGGCGCAGGGCTTCATCATCTGCACGCCGGACGTGAAGCTCGGGCCGGGCATCGTCGCGAAGGCGAAGGCCGACAAGCTCAAGATGATGACCGTCGATGACCGTTTCGTCGACGGTTCCGGTAAGCCGATCGAAGCCGTGCCGCACATGGGCATTTCGGCTTACAACATCGGCAAGCAGGTGGGCGACGGCATTGCCGCCGAGATCAAGAAGCGCGGCTGGGACATGAAGGACGTGGGCACCATCGACGTGACCTACGAGCAATTGCCGACCGCGCATGACCGCACTTCCGGCGCGACCGACGCGCTCGTCGCCGCCGGTTTCCCGAAGGCGAACATCGTGATGGCGCCGCAGGCCAAGACCGATATGGAAAACGCCTTCAACGCGGCCAACATCGCGCTCACGAAGAACCCAAAGTACAGGCATTGGGTCGCCTACGGCCTGAACGACGAAGCCGTGCTCGGCGCGGTGCGGGCCGCGGAAGGCCGTGGCTTTAAGGCTGACAACATGATCGGCATCGGCATCGGCGGTTCGGACTCAGCGCTGAACGAGTTCAAGAAGCCGAATCCGACGGGCTTCTACGGCACCGTGATCATCAGCCCGAAGCGCCACGGCGAAGAGACGTCCGAACTGATGTACGCGTGGATCAAGGACGGCAAGTCGCCGCCGCCGCTGACGCTTACGACCGGCATGCTGGCGACGCGTGACAACGTGTCGTCGGTTCGTCAGCAGATGGGCTTGGCATCGAACTAAGTCTTATACGTGACAAGCGGACCGCGTGTGCGGTCCGCCGAAAAAACAGGAGGCGATGTGTCAGTGACGCTGCGTTTTGACAGTATCGGCAAGGTGTTTACAGACGCGCGCGCGCTCGACGGCGTGTCGTTCGACGTCAATGCCGGCGAAGTTCACGGTTTGATGGGCGAGAACGGCGCGGGCAAATCGACCCTGCTCAAGATTCTCGGCGGCGAGTACCAGCCCGATTCGGGGCGCGTGCTCATCGACGAAAAGGAAGTGAAGTTCGCGAGCGCGGCGGTGTCGATCGCGTCGGGCATCGCGGTGATCCATCAGGAATTGCAATACGTGCCGGATTTGACCGTGTCCAAGAATCTGCTGCTCGGCGCGTTGCCGAACCGGCTCGGCTGGGTCAACAAGCACGCGGCGAAGAAGCATGTCGTGCAGCGGCTCGCGGCGATGGGCGTCGATCTCGATCCCAACGCGAAGCTGCGCAAGCTGTCCATCGCGCAGCGGCAGATGGTCGAAATCTGCAAGGCGCTGTTGCGCAATGCGCGGGTGATCGCGCTGGACGAGCCGACTTCGTCGCTTTCGCATCGCGAGACGGAAGTGCTGTTCAAGCTCGTGCGCGATCTGAAGGCGGACAACCGCGCGCTGATCTACATATCGCATCGCATGGACGAGATTTACGAACTGTGCGATGCCTGCACGATCTTTCGCGACGGACGCAAGATCGCCTCGCATCTGGCGCTCGCCGACGTGCCGCGCGACACGCTGGTGCAGGAGATGGTCGGACGCGAGATCAGCGATATCTACGACTACCGTTCGCGGCCGCTTGGCGACGTGCGCTTCTCCGTTAAGAACGTGCAGGGCGATGCGCTGTCCGCGCCCGCGAGTTTCGAGGTGAAGCGCGGCGAGATCGTCGGCTTGTTCGGTCTGGTGGGCGCAGGCCGCAGCGAACTCATGCACCTCGTCTACGGCGCGGACAAGAAGAAGGGCGGCGATATCCAGCTCGACGGCCAGCCGATCAAGGTGCGTAGCACAGGCGAGGCGATTCATCACGGCATCGTGCTGTGTCCGGAGGACCGCAAGGAGGAGGGCATCGTCGCGATGGCGACCGTCGCGGAGAACATCAACATCTCGTGCCGGCGTCATTACCTGCGCGCGGGCTTGTTCCTCGATCGCAAAAAGGAGGCGGCGACGGCGGACCGGTTCATCCAGTTGCTCAAGATCAAGACGCCGAGCCGTCGTCAGCGGATTCGTTTTCTGTCGGGCGGCAATCAGCAAAAGGTGATTCTGTCGCGCTGGTTCGCGGAGCCGGATCTGAAGGTCGTGATTCTCGACGAGCCGACGCGCGGCATCGACGTGGGTGCGAAGCACGAGATCTACAACGTGATTTATCAACTGGCGGAGCGCGGCTGCGCGATCGTGATGATTTCGTCGGAGTTGCCGGAGATGCTGGGCGTATCGGACCGCATCGTGGTGATGCGTCAGGGGCGTATTGTGGGCGAACTGCCGCGTGGACAGGCGAATGAACAATCAGTATTGAGTCTTGCGCTGCCGCAGGCGGACACAACGGCGAAGGCCGTGTAAAGAGGAGCGGAGGCGAATCATGGAACCAAGAGAAAACATCGTGGGGCAGGCGACCGAGAAAGTCGCGAACACGCTGATCCCGCAGAAAAACGACAAACAGAAGTGGTGGCAACAGGTCACGGAATACAGCCTGATCGTGATTTTCGTGGTGATGTTCGCGACCATGTCGCTGACGATCGATCACTTCTTCTCGATCGAGAACATGCTGGGGCTGGCGCTGTCAATCTCGCAGATCGGCATGGTGGCTTGCACGATGATGTTCTGTCTCGCGTCGCGCGACTTCGACTTGTCGGTTGGCTCGACGATCGCCTTCGCGGGCGTGTTATGCGCGATGGTTCTGAATGCGACGAACAACACGTTCATCGCGATCATTGTGGCAGTGGCCGCGGGGTCGGTCATCGGTTTCGTGAATGGGGCGGTGATCGCCTACCTGCGGATCAACGCGCTGATCACCACGCTGGCGACCATGGAAATCGTGCGCGGGCTTGGGTTCATCGTGTCGCATGGGCAGGCTGTGGGTGTGTCGTCGGATACGTTTATCGCGCTCGGCGGTTTGTCGATGCTCGGAATCTCTCTGCCGATCTGGGTCACGCTGGCATGCTTCATCGTATTTGGTGTGCTGCTCAATCAGACTGTTTATGGGCACAACACGCTGGCCATTGGTGGCAATCCAGAAGCGTCGCGGCTTGCGGGGATCAATGTCGAATGGACTCGGGTCTGGATTTTTCTCGTTCAGGGTACGGTGGCGGCCCTTGCCGGTGTGATTCTCGCTTCGCGGATTACTTCTGGGCAGCCCAATGCGGCTGAAGGGTTCGAGCTCAATGTCATCTCGGCTTGCGTGCTCGGGGGGGTGTCGTTGCTTGGCGGGCGAGCCACGATTTCTGGCGTCGTGATCGGCGTGCTCATTATGGGCACTGTTGAGAACGTCATGAACCTTCTTAATATCGACGCGTTTTATCAGTACCTTGTGCGTGGGGCGATTTTGCTTGCTGCTGTTTTGCTCGATCAGATGAAGAATCGGGGGGCGCGGGATTGATTTCCTTTTGCGGGTTTAGGGCGTAGGCGTCTTTAGTACGGGTCGTCGGCACAATGGTCTGTTGTCGCGCTTTTATTGCAGTAGCCGTTTTCCCGGCGGGGGTAACTTTCTTTGCGGCGGCAAAGAAAGTTACCAAAGAAAGCCGCTTCTTGCCGCGGCAGTTATTTCTTGTTGCCACCGCACTTGCGATGCGTCCGTGGCCCAGTAGTAGCGAGTAGCGAGTGGTCTCTTTCATTCAGTCGGACCGGTACCCATGCGATTTGCGCCCTCTCGCCTATACCCGTATCGGTCTCCCTCCGGCTTTCTCCGGCCCCGCTGCGCGGCCGGTGTCAGTCCGTATGGGTAACCGGCAGGCAATGCTTGCAATTACCCACTTTTCAGTTAGGAAACTTGGTAACCTGGCGTACGTCATAACCTGCGTGCGAGAGAGACGGCGGGGAAACGGCAAGCAAACGAACCGACCTGGTTCGAGAAAAGGGTCGAGG